>NZ_VHON01000018.1:0-55835 GCF_008690365.1 Acetobacter sp. DmW_136 | reverse complement strand
CTTGGCGGGGTGCTGCATATATGACTCGCCTCAACAGGCGTCTAAATCACTAGAATAATACATAATGGTGTCCGCGGCGGGATTCGAACCTTATTTTAAATGATTTGTCTAACATCTATAATTTCTATTCAGTCCCATTAAAGTCTCTGTTTCTTGCTTTGAATGACTCATAAGGCTTTTATTAAAGATTATTTGAGCCGATTAGGGAGAAAACATGCTAGTAGAAATAGGAACTCTCATAAGATTAGTTTTTTAAGCTGAGCTGAAGGCTAGATTATGTATAAAAGTGTATATCGAACAACAGAAATTTAAATGTTATTTTTTATCAAAATATACTTAAGGGAAATGTGATATGAAGAATAATAAAAAGAAATCTGAACAGAATTATGCCTTGGATGAACAAGTTGGTTTTCTGTTACGGCGTGCTTATCAGCGTCATACAGCTATTTTTCAGGAGCATATTCCAGACCAACATCTTACCTCTGCGCAATTTGCTGTTTTGGTTACCACCCATAAACTTGGTCAGGCTTCTTTGGTTCAGATTAGCCATGAAGCTGCGATTGATCATGCGACATTGCGTGACATTGTATCGCGTCTAAAAAAACGTGGGTTGTTGAAGGTAGAACAGAGTAAGCAAGATCGTAGGCAGAAACTTGTTTCGCTCATGCCTGAAGGTGAACAACTTTTACATGAGACCACTCCTGTAGCACGGCAGGTGACTGATATAACGTTGTCTCCGTTAAATGAGTGTGAGCAGATTGCTGTGCTCCATATTTTACAGAAGTTATCTCATTTTGAAGTATAATGCTGTCATATTGGCATCTTATTGATGGCAGAGAAATACGCTACGGCTACATCTGTTGTTATAGAAAATCATAAAAATATAACTAGTTTTAATACTTTAAAATTCTGATGATTTTCGTAATTTGAAAATCTCAGGCTATTTTGCACGAAGAGCAAAGAATAATAAAACTATAAAAATCAATATGTTATAAAAAAACGTAACGATAATGAAATTATTATCTTGACGTTTCTCCGTTCCTCCCTGAACATTCATATATCGCGTATACGCTATTAAGTCTGTAATTTTACTGCTGGTCGGAGAGTTAATATGTCAGGTGGAGTTCGTATAGGCATTGCAGGGGCAGGGCTTGGTGGCGTTGCAGCAGCAGGGCTGCTGGAGAAAGCTGGTTTTGATGTTGTTCTGTTTGATCAGGCTCCCGCTTTTTCTCGGCTGGGTGCGGGCATCCAGTTTGGTCCCAACGTCCTTAAAATTCTCGCCACTTTAGATGGTCTCGATAAAAAGCTAGAAGAAATTTCATGTCTTCCTGATTATTGGCTCAGCCGTAAGTGGGACGACGGCACAGTTATGGCCAAGATTCCGCTTAATGCTGAACGGGGACGCTATGGTGCGCCTTATATTACCATTCATCGTGGTGATCTGCATCAGGCTATGCTGGATTGTGTAAGTTCGGAACGTGTGAAATGGGCTCACAAACTGGTCGATTTTACAGATGATGGTCACGGCGTTACACTGAATTTCGAAAACGGCGCTTCAGAAAAGGTTGATATCCTTATTGGTGCTGACGGTATAAACTCACGTGTACGCGAAAAAATCTTCGGTTTGGATGAGGCTGTTTATACCGGATGGATTGCACATCGTGCCATTATTCCGGGTGCAGCCGCCAAGAGCTTGGGAGCTGACCTGAACGCGAAGTGGTGGTCTGCTGATCGGCATATCGTGTGCTATTATCTTGATAAGAACGAGGATGAGTTCTACCTGGTAACAGGGGAGCCAGCAGAATGGACTTCTCGTGCAGGACAGTTGCCAAGCTCACGTGAAGCGTTGCGTGAAGCATTCAAGGGCTTCCATCCAATGGTTCAGGGCTATATCGACGCGACTGATGTTGTTACGAAATGGCCGCTTAAAACGCGTGCACCATTGCCTGTTTGGTATCAAGGTCGTTCTGTATTGCTGGGAGATGCTTGCCACCCAATGAAGCCGCATATGGCGCAAGGGGCGGCTATGGCAGTGGAAGATGCAGCTGTTTTGGCCCGGTGCCTTACTGAGTTAGGTACAAAGGATCTGGAACGTACATTCCGTTCTTATCATGAAGCACGAAAAGAGCGTGCGACCAAAGTTCAGAGCATTTCCAATGCCAATACATGGCTACGGCAGCCTGAAGATCCTTACTGGTGTTACGGTGATAATATCTACGATCTGACAATCGAATAAGCGTAGAAAAGAGGATGGGCGTTATGGCAGCCAGCGTCTTTCTAACAGTTAATGGCCGCCGTCATACCATTACGGCAGTCGGGAATACGCCGCTTCTTACAGTTTTGCGTAATGATTTGGGGCTGAATGGCCCCAAATATGGCTGCGGTTTAGGGGCATGTGGTGCCTGCACGGTGCTAATGGACGGGAAAGCTGCACGGAGTTGTGTGGTCTCGTTAAACGCTGCAGCAAAGTGTAAAAACATTGTGACACTGGAAGGCCTTTCTCCAGATGGAAGTGATCCTGTGCAAAAGGCTGTGGTTGCAGCACAGGCAGCGCAGTGCGGCTATTGCCTGAACGGTATGGTCATGACGCTGCGGGCGTTTTTAGACGCGACCCCCAATCCCGATGAAGACGCACTAAAGGCTGCCCTGCGCTATAATCTTTGTCGTTGTGGCACTCATGTAGAAATTATGCGTGCTGCACGAATTGCAGCCGGATTGGAAAAGGAGGATAGCGGAAAATGACCGGTGTGCTCCAGATATTCCGGAAATCACTTCCTCCCCAAGGGCTTTCTGCACGAGGAGAATTTATCCCACGGGATGAGGTGCTGGTTCAGGTTGATGAAAACGGTCAGATTTTAGGGTTTTGTGGGCATGTAGATCTTGGGACAGGTATTGCAACTTCTCTGGCTCAGATTGTAGCAGAAGAACTGGATGCAGATCCTACATATGTCCGGATGGTATTGGGGCATACAGATCGTACCCCTGATCAAGGGGCGACAATTGCAAGTGAGACCATTCAGGTTTCATCTCGTCCGTTACGTCGGGCAGCGGCGCAGGCACGCAAGTTGCTGCTACAACGTGCTGCGCAACTTACAAAATTCCCTGTTGAATCATTATCTTTCCGCAATGGGAAGTTAACAGGATCTTTGCCCGGAATAACAAACTGGGGGATGGGAGATATTGTACGTGGTGTTCAAATCCGTGAGGAATTGGATGAAACTACGCCGGTGAAGCCTCCATCTGAATATCGTCTGGTGGGCCGCAGCCATCCGCGGGTCGATATTCCGGATAAAGTAACGGGCCGCATGGTTTATGTGCATGATGTGCGCGTAGAGGGCATGCTGCATGGTCGTGTTATTCGGCCTCCCTATGCGGGTTATGATCATGGTCCGTTTGTAGGGCGTTCGTTATTAAAGGTGGACCGTGCATCTGTGACCCATATTGAGGGCCTTGTGGATGTAGTGGTGATTGGTGATTTTGTCGGGGTGGTTGCTGAGCGTGAAGAACAGGCAATTGCAGCGGCAGAAGCGTTACAAGTTACGTGGGCACCAGTTGCTGTACCAGATCTTTCAGATCCGATAGAAGCGATACGGGCTAACCCGTACGAGCCTCGCGTTGTTTTGGATCGTGGAGATGTGGATGCGACGTTGGGTAAACTCTCCCATCGTCTAGATCGCGAATACCATTGGCCTTATCAGATGCATGGCTCTATTGGGCCTTCTTGCTCTGTGGCATCTTGGCATGAAGGTAGCCTGACAGTTTGGTCTGGCACGCAAAATCCGCATATGTTGCAAGCCGATATCGCGTTGTTGATGGATTTGCCTGTTACCAACGTAACAGTTATTCGTCACGAAGCAGCAGGATGTTACGGGCGGAATTGTGCGGATGATGTGGGGGGTGATGCCGCTCTTCTTTCTCGCGCAGTTGGGCGGCCTGTTCGGGTTCAGCTTTCCCGTGCTCAGGAACATGTTTGGGAACCTAAAGGCGCGGCCCAGCTTGTGCGTATTGAAGGTGGACTGGATGCTAATGGTGCGCCTGTCGCTTATAATTTAGATACAAGTTACCCTTCCAATGTATCGCCATTGCTGGCGCTGGTGCTGACTGGGCAAGTGCCTGCGGAAGTACCTGCTGTAGCTCAGATGGGGGATAGAACGTCTATCCCTCCTTATGATTATGCGAATGCACGGGTTACAGTAAAAGATATGCCGCCTTTGGCGCGTGCTTCATGGTTTCGTGGTGTATCTGCACTGCCCAACAGCTTTGCGCACGATAGCTATATTGATGAACTGGCAGCAGAGGCAGGCGTAGATCCACTGGAGTATCGCCTGCGTTATCTTCCAGATACACGTGCTGCAGAACTTCTTAAGGCAACAGCGGCAAAAGCTGGATGGGAACCGCGTACGCAACCGCCTCAGGTTGATCCAAAGGAACGTATCCTGCGCGGGCGTGGATTGGCCTATGCGCTGTATGTTCATGGGCCTTTCCCTGGCAAGCCGGCTGCATGGTCTGCATGGGTAGCTGATGTTGCAGTTGATCGCCTTACAGGTGAAGTAAGCGTGACGCGTGCTGTGGTCGGGCAAGATGCTGGGTTGATGATCAATCCGGCCGGTATTCGTCACCAACTGCATGGTAATGTGGTGCAGTCCACAAGCCGTGTGCTGACAGAGCAGGTTAAGTTCGACCATGAAGGTGTAGAAAGCCGGGAATGGGGCGGATATCCGATTATTCAATTTCCAGATATTCCTGAAATCAATCCGGTGCTTATGAATCGCCCGGAGGAGCCCCCTCTCGGAGCAGGAGAGTCTGCATCCGTGCCTAGTGCCGCAGCTATTGCAAATGCAATATATGCTGCTACTGGCGTGCGTTTTCGGGATGTTCCATTTACACCTGAAAAAGTCAAAACGCGTCTGGATGAGGTGTTGGGGCCGTTAGAGCGCTCTTCTGTTGTACCTTTAGTGCCGTTGTCTTTTCATGGAGAAGGTGCCCGTCCGGCTATGGCAAGCCAGGGATGGAAAAGCTTGCTACGTAAGGCTGGGTTAGGGGCGGCTTTGGCCGTGGCAGGCAGTGCATTAGCAACAGTTTTGCCATGGCGTGCACCTATCGCTCCAGTTGCTCCCCCAGTGCCCGGTATGTTTTCTGCGGAAATTATCGCTAAAGGCAAACAGGTTGCAGCAGCGGGAGATTGTGCTGTTTGCCATACAATCCCGGGCGGTAAAGAAAATGCTGGTGGTTTTGCGTTGGAAACACCATTCGGCACGATTTATTCTACTAACCTAACGCCAGATCCTAAAACAGGTATTGGCCAATGGTCTTATGCAGCCTTTGAACGCGCCATGCGTGAAGGAATTAGCCGTGATGGAAGGCATTTGTATCCGGCCTTTCCTTATACGGCATTTGCAAAAACAAGTGATGCAGACATGCAGGCGCTTTACGCTTACCTGATGTCGCAGGAACCTGTAGAGCAGAAGCTTCCCAAAACGTCATTGAAATTTCCGTATAACTTACGTTTTTCCATGGCCGGGTGGAATACGCTGTTTCATAGTACAGCGCCGTTTGTGCCGGATCAGAACCGTTCAGAGCAGTGGAATAGGGGAGCATATCTGGCGGAAGGTTTGGGTCACTGTTCTGCATGCCATACGCCACGGAATGCTTTGGGGGCAGAGCGCTGGAAAACAGCTTATCTGGCTGGAGGAGAAGCTGAAGGTTGGGTTGCTCCCGCATTATCTACACTGTCACGCTCTCCACTGCCCTGGAGCGAAGATGATCTTTACGCCTATTTGCGTACTGGCTTCAGTCCCAATCATGGCCCTGCTGGCGGCCCTATGGCACCTGTTGTGCACGCCATGGAAGACCTGCCAGATGTAGATGTGCGGGCTATAGCCCATTACATTGCCTCTTTTGATACAAGGCAAACGGCAGAGGGCGCACCAGCCTTACGACAACAGATACTGACCCGCACTGCAGATCTTCAATCCATGGAGAAAGGGGAAGGGGCACGTATCTACAATTCAGGCTGTGCAGTGTGTCATGAAGGGGAAGGGACGCATCTGTATGGAGCACGCCCTCAATTGGCGCTGAACAGTAATGTATGGGCCGATACACCAGATAATCTTATTCGTGTGGTGCTTGATGGTGCACCATCACCAGCACATCAGGCAGCCAATATGATGCCAGCTTACCGTAACCTGTTCTCTGATCGGCAGATTGCGGAAGTCGTGGCCTTCCTGCGTCGCACCATGGCTCCGGAAAAAGGGGAATGGAGCGATCTTGTTGCTCGGGTTGCGCGTATTCGTGCGGAAGGAGGACACTAAGCCATGTGTCTTTTGCCTTTTGTCCAGCAGCGTCACACCGGAACGCCTTTTTTAGGGGAACATTCCAATGCCCGTAAGTGATTTTGAACTCGTCCAATCATGGCGTCAGGTTCTGGATCTTTGTAATTTACAGAGCGGTCAGAGCGTTACAATCCTGACCTCAATAGGAACAAATGCACAGACCTTACGTTGCGCTCTTCTTGCGGTGCAGGAAAAAGGTGCCATTGCTAATCGGCTTGATTTGCAACCTACCAATGGTGGAACGTCTCTTTCACGAGATCCTTTAGCTTATGTTGGCACAACACCACTTACTGGTAACAGGGCCGCAGTAGAAATGTTAAAGGCCAGTGATCTTGTTCTGGATCTTATGACATTGCTTTTCTCTGCTGAACAACATGAGATTTTAGATGCTGGTGGGCGTATTCTACTGGTAGTAGAACCACCAGATGTGTTGGTGCGTATGACGCCTACAGCCGAGGATCGTACGCGCGTGCTGAAGAATTCAGCACGGCTCAAAGCTGCCAAAGTTATGAAAGTAACATCTGCAGCAGGCACGGATGCTACGTTTGCGTTGGGTGAATATCCTATTTTGGAAGAATACGGTTTTGTAGATAAACCGGGAAGATGGGACCATTGGCCAAGCGGTTTTTTGGCAACATGGGCAAATGAAGGCTCGGCTGAAGGCAAGATTGTGCTGGCGCCAGGGGATATTCTTCTGCCGCAGAAAAGTTACATCACGGCCCCTATTACGTGTCATTTGGAAAAAGGCTACGTGCGCGCTATTGAAGGTGGTTTTGAAGCTGATCACCTGCGTGATTACATGGAAAGTTTTCATGACCCCGAAGTTTTTGCGGTTTCGCACATAGGCTGGGGACTACAGAACCGCGCACATTGGTCTGTGATGGGGTTCTATGATCGAGAGGCAAGTATTGGCATGGATCCGCGTGCTTGTGCCGGTAATTTCCTATGGTCCACTGGCCCTAATAATGAAGCTGGTGGTGACCGTGATACTGCCTGCCATATTGATATTCCCATGCGTGATTGCACAGTAATGCTGGATGATGAAGCCGTGGTGCGAAATGGTAAACTGGTTGGAGAATCCAAATGACAACAGAAGATATGCGTGATGAGGCACGATATCAGAAACAGGGTTTTGGTAACGAGATCGGCATTGTTGGAGGTGTCGGCCTGTTAATCATTGATTTTGTCAATGGTTTTGCTGATCCGGAAGCATTTGGCGGTGGGAATATTCCGCAGGCTATTGAACGTACGCAGGATCTACTTGCATTTGCACGCGAGAAAGGTTGGAAAGTTGCGCATTCACGCATCATTTTTGCGGATGATGGTGCTGATGCGAATATTTTTTCCCTAAAGGTTCCTTCTATGTTGGGGCTTACGGAAAATAATCCGGCTTCGGCTATTGTGCCTGAACTTGCACCGGTGCCGGGTGAATATGTTGTGCGTAAAACGGTGCCTTCTGCATTTGCAGGCACACCGCTTGCTGCTTGGTTTGTAAGCCACGGTGTGCAGACTGTGGTGGTGGCGGGTTGTGTAACATCGGGTTGTGTACGTGCAAGCGTGCTGGATGCCATGCAGGCTGGTTTTCGCCCTGTTGTTATCTCAGATTGCGTAGGAGATCGCGCAATTGGCCCGCATGAGGCCAATCTGTTCGATATGGCCCAGAAAGTTGCAGACGTTATGCCGTTGGACGCGCTGCTATCCCGCATTTCTAATTAATATTCAGGAGATTATTGAGTTATGAGTGAAGAAAAATTTCTTTATGGTGCCAACGTATATGCCAACGGTATTCGTCAGCATTATCTGCGGTATGGTGGCAAAGGTAAGCCGTTGGTGTTGGCTCCTGGCATTACCAGCCCTGCCATTACATGGGGGTTTGTAGGAGAACGGCTTGCTGCGGATCATGATGTTTACATTCTTGATATACGTGGGCGGGGCCTTTCTTCAACCGGGCCAGATCTAGATTATGATCTGGATAGCTATGCTGATGATATTTTGGAATTCATTAAAGCGCTTGGTCTGAAGGATGTTACACTCATGGGGCATTCCATGGGGGCACGTATTGCTATTCGTGCTGCGCGCAAGAATTCAGTAGATCTTGCTCAGCTTATTTTGGTTGATCCTCCTGTTAGCGGCCCCGGACGGCGTGCTTATCCTGCAAATTTAGACTGGTATACAGAATCTATTCGCCTTTCCCGTAAGGGGATGAGTGCTGAAGACATGCAGCGTTTTTGTCCGACATGGACAGAGGAGCAGCGTCAACTACGTGCTGAATGGCTGCATACTTGTGATGAACTGGCAACACGCATTTCGTTCGAAAAATTCCACACGGAAGACATTCATCAGGACCTTCCACATTTGAAGGTGCCAGCTCGTTTGGTTGTCGCAACACGCGGTGGGGTGATTCAGAAAGAAGATGAAGCTGAAATATCCAGTTTGAACAGTGCTATTGAGATCGTGCACGTTGAAAACGCGGGACATATGATCCCGTGGGATAATGAAGAAGGCTTTTATAGCGCTGTTACTGTAAAATAGCCCTAAATTTGAAACTGCTGAATAAAGCAGGAACTTTAAGGGGACACTCATTTTTATGGGTGATCCCATTTATTGTCTTCACAAGAGGTTCTGATGAAGAAAATTTATCGTATCGGGCAGATTGTTCCCAGTTCCAACATTACAATGGAAACGGAAATTCCTGCACTGTTAAAGCTGCGTGAAAATATTCGGCCAGAACGGTTTACGTTTCATTCTGCACGTATGCGCATGAAAACGGTGAGTAAGGATGAGCTGGCTGCCATGGACGGGCAATCAGACCGTTGCGCGTTTGAACTGAGTGATGCAGCTTTGGATGTGCTGGGTTATGCCTGCCTTGTTGCCACTATGTCCATGGGGCCGGGCTATCACCGTGTTTCCGAAAAGCGCCTACATGAACGAACAGTTGAAAACGGACATCCTGCGCCTGTTACCACCAGTGCAGGAGCGCTGATTGAGGGCTTAAAGGTTCTTGGTGCCAAGAAAATTGTGGTTGTAGCACCTTACATGCGGCCTTTGACGGAATTGGTAGTGGATTACATCAGCCGCGAAGGTATTGATGTTATTGATTATGTGGCGCTGGAAATTCCAGATAATCTGGACGTGGGGCGTCATGATTGCCTGCGTTTACCGGAGATTGTGAAGGGCTTACGTTATCAGGATGCTGATGCAGTTATTGTTTCGGCTTGTGTGCAGATGCCTTCGCTTCCCGTTGTATCTATGGTGGAAGCTATAACTGGCAAACCGACTTTGAGTGCTGCTGTAGCAACAACGTATGCCATGCTTAAAGCCATGAAGTTGGAAGCAGTAGCACCTGGGGGTGGTGCACTTCTTTCTGGCGCATATTAAACTTATTGGTGGAGAGGTTACATGTATTTTCCTCTCCATCAAAAATTTTAAAAGCGAGTAGATGTGTTTTTATAAAATGTGATGTGTACGCTAATTATATATATTATTACTTCTTTTATATCAAAAACATTTGTAAATTATTATATTTTTTGAACATAATAATTTTCTCAATTTATGTTGTCTGTAAAATATTTAGCCTGAGTGAAATCATCTAAAATTTCTGTGTTGGCGCGTTGCGCAAAGGACACATCGGAAAATAATGTTTCGAATAAGAAATATAATCTTTACAACTATGGTGTGTACGCGACTATCTTATCATATCGGAATCGCAATAAATTTCTCGGGCGGTGTGGGGCTGTTTGTTGGAAGTTTCTTGCTGGTAATATGTGATCTGGAGTGCTCATGCGAAGTGTTGCTGTTTCCGGGCAGACAAGCCGTTCCGAGCAAAGCGGGAACAGGCTTTTTAGTACAATGGCGTGGCGTATTTTGCCGCTACTTTTTCTTGGTTTTTTGGCATCCTATCTAGATCGGGTGAATGTTGGATATGCCAAACTGCGTATGCTGTCTGATTTGGGGATGAGTGAAGCTGCGTATGGTTTGGGTACGGGGCTATTCTTTCTTGGTTACATTTTGTGCGAAGTCCCCAGTAACCTGATGCTGGTTAAATTTGGTGCGCGTAACTGGATTGCTCGTATCCTTGTAACGTGGGGATTGTGCTCTGGCCTGATGATGTTTGTGCATACACCCACACAGTTTTATATTCTGCGTATTCTATTGGGTGTTGCAGAAGCAGGTTTTATGCCTGGTGTGCTGTATTATTTGGCATTGTGGTTTCCTCCTCAGTATCGCTCCAAAGTCACTGCGGCTTTTATGGCGGGTATTCCTTTAGCCAGTGTGATTGGCGGCCCTGTGTCTGGCCTGTTGATGGACAGGCTGAATGGTGTAGCTGGTTATGAAGGTTGGCGTTGGCTTTTTTTCTGGGAAGCATTGCCACCGGTCCTTATTGGGGTAGCTGTTTTTCTATTTCTGCCGACGTCACCAGATAAAGCTACATGGCTCACTGCATCAGAAAGTGAGTGGCTGCGTCGTGAAAATCCGCTGCCTTCTGATAAGGTTAGTCTTTCTGTTAGTATTGGTGCGGCATTTCGCAGCCCGTGGGTATGGCTTTTGGGCATTGTGGATGGAACGTTACTTCTGGGTTTATATACAATTGCTTTTTGGACACCTTCATTGCTGCATGATGATGGCATTCGTTCTACCTTTCAAATCGGTTGCCTCAGCGCTATTCCGCAAATTGGTGCTGTAGCCAGTATGTTTCTGATCGGGCGGAGTTCCGATGAGCGAGGTGAGCGCCGGTGGCATATTGTTCTTCCTATTGTTGTGGGCAGTATTGCAATGGCGTGTATTCCGTTGTGCATGGGCAATCCATTTATCGTTATTGCCTGTATTACAGCGGCCAATATGGGTATTCTTGGTGCGCTCCCACCTTTTTGGGTATTGCCGTCCATTATGCTTAAGGGAAGTAGCGCTGCGGTTGGGCTGGCATTGGCGGGTTCCATTGCCAATATAGCAGGATTTTTTGCAACGGCTTTGGTTGGATATGCCCGTAGTGTTACGGGGGATATGTCCGGCGTGATCTGGCTTTTTGCAGGCTTGGTTCTTCTTGGTGGACTTTCGGTTCTGATGATTCCGAAAAACAGCATGAAGTCATTATAAATTCTTTTTCTATATATCATTTTCAGAACAAGTAATTCTTGTTCTGTTCTTGAAAACCACAGGTGATGGGACTGTCCGGAACAAAGTTTCCGTGACACAAATAGGAAAATAACGTGATGCAGAACACGGGTTTACACGCAGTCTCTTTTTCCTGTCGTGCTACAAAATTCATGGGCTGTTGTGGTGTTTTTGGTGGGTTATTGCCAAGTTTGGTATTTGCTGAACCACAACACACCGAAAAGATGGAGCAAGTTGGAAACTTTTACTTTGTTAAAGGTAACAGGCATTATTATGATGCTGCTCATGCACCTACGCAACCTGGTGTGCCCAGGTTTGTGCCGGCGCCTAATGGGGGAGATGGGCCTGTAGCACCTAATGGCAAAGGGGCGCATTCCATTTTGCCACAACCTTACTTCTTTTCCCTCCAATTTAAACCCGTAGCACAGGGAGGGAAATTTCTTGCTGATCACGGTGTTTATTTTAACGGCTGGAATATATCACAGCTAAATGCCAACGTCGGTGGTGGGTATAAAAACGGTTCTGCTTATACTAACTGGGCTTTGTTGGGGCTAAACCTTGATATGCAACGGATAGCCGGGATATCGGGTGGTCAGATGCATTTTATTATCGATGATGTGGCAGGGCAGGGGCGTAGTTGGGAGTATAATGCTTCTGATTGGTCATGGATCAACACATGGGGCAACCATGATGGATTGCAGGTTCGTGAATTTACTTGGGATCAAGAACTTTTTAACAAACATCTTTTTATTCTAGCTGGCCGTTCAAACCCGAAAGGTGGTGAGTTTGAAGGCTCGGAACTGTATTGTCAGTTTGCAACCTTCCTGTGTTCATCACCAACAACATTTACAATTGATGGCTCATCACCATCATTTACGGTTTCATCATGGAGTGCACGTGTGCTGATCAAGCCCACAGCTTCTACGTATATTAAAGGCGGTATCTGGGAAGTAGAGCCTTGGGTGCGCGCCAAAAACCATAATGGTTGGCCTGGGCCAGACTGGGGGTTTGATAAAGCCGAGGGTGAATTCATACCCGTTGAAGCCGGATATCATACAGACTTTACAACAGATAAGTATCCTCGTGCTTATAGCCTTGGTTTTACGTATGATACCTCTATTTATAGTGATCCACTTTATAACACCGAGCATCAGGTTTACGCATTAGCGGGCGGCAAGGCGCAACCACGCCGTGGGCGTACAACTGTATACGCGCAAGCCCAGCAGATGATCTGGAAGCCCGACCCGAATGATACACGGGGGCTTATTGTTTTTGGGTCTGCAAACTTTCTGACATCGGGAGATGGCACCGTAAGAAATGGCTTTGTGGCAGGTCTGTTTGATTGGGGGCCTTTCCGTTCACGACCGAGGGATTATGTAGGCCTCGTGTTCCAGAGTTATTTGTGGAATCGTAAAGTCGTGCATTCCATGAATGCTTCTTTGCAAGCCGAAGGTTATCGCAATCAATGGAATAGTTCGGAAACCATGATGGAACTGAACTATGGCTTGAATGTTGCGCCGGGTGTTATGGCAACGCCTTATTTTGAATATATTTGGAATCCCGATCAGCTTGCATCTTCCAGAGTGCTGCCTAATGTTAAATATGCTGCGCAGGTTGGCTTAATGGTTAACTTTGAAATTAACCCCGGCCTTAATCTTCCTGAACTGCATAGATATAGAAAGTAATATTCTATATCTATGAGAGTTTGCATGGGTATAGGGAATGTTCTGGAAAGCTGGGTATGCTTTCCAGAGTTTCTCATCCTCTTATTACATCAAGGGGGAAATTTTCCTAACACCTGTCGAGAAACACGAAAAAGGGTTTCTCTCAACCAGCGATGTACGGGGTCCATGTCACGGCGTGGATGCCACGCTTGAAAAGCTTCCACGGATGGAAGTGAGAGAGGAAATTCAAAAGATGTCAGCCCAAGGGCTTCTTGAGAGATATGATCAATCACAATGCCTGGTAAAGGCAGAATGAGATCTGTATTTTTCATATTTTCTATCATTGCATGGTAATTGGGCACGACCATTGCAATTCTACGTGTCAGCCCATGTTGATTGCGCAGCATCCAATCAATCGGGCCTTGCGCGCGCCCTCTGCGTGAAACACTGATATAATCGTAACGTACCATGCTTTCCGGTGTGATGGGTTCTGCCAGAATTGGGTGCTCTTTACGCACAAGGCCCCGCATATAGTCTCGGAAAATGGTCTGGCGGCGTATTTCGGGCTTCATCATTTCCGTTGCGCCGATGTACAAATCTACACTGTCATCACGCAACGGGACAGATGCAGCCGCATCGAGTTCGGGTGCCCAGATCACTTCACACCGAGGGCAATCCTTTTTCAAGGCTTCCAAGAGTGGAAGAGCTAGCGCAGCTATAACCAGATCATTAGCCCGAAGGGTAAGGGTAGGCGCCATGTTTGCCAGATTGGCAAGTGCGCGTGTTTCTATAAGGCTATCTGCGGCGACAACAACATTCTGCACCCGGTTGAGTATGCCAGCGGCAAAGGCCGATGGGGTCATGCGTCGGCCAGATTGCACAAGAATGGGGTCAGCAAATGCTTTGCGTAATTTAGCAAGCTGACGGCTCATAGCCGGTTCACTGATTTTTAGCCGACGTGCGGCAAGAGAGACGCTTTCTTCTTCGATAAGCACCTGAAGGTAGCGAAGCAGGTCGAGATCATAACCTTTCATCCTTTCAGAAATAGATGTTGTTTTGTGGAATGACTAGAGTTTTCTATTCCGAAAATCGAATTCGTCACTTATCAGAAATAGGGGTTGTCGAAGGCGCAGTGAACCGTTTGAAGTGCGCTGATGACCAACGCTGCTCCTGCACAAGGGGTTGGTGCACCGGTTATTCATGCCGCGCCACCACGCCCTTCTTATATTCCCCCTTTTGGCCTACGCACTGTTGTTGGCTGTTTGGGTATGCTGCTGGCCGTGCATGTTGCAGGATTTAATGAGCATGTGACCGAGATCGGTCTTTCCGATATTCGGGGGGCCATGCACATCGGCCACGATGAGGGCACGTGGGTTATTGCGATTTATGAGGCGTTTAATATTGCAGCCATGGCGTTTACGCCGTGGTTTTACATGACGTTTTCGATCTATCGCTTTTCCATTTTCATGACAGCAGTTTTGGCACTGCTTTCCATTCCAGCGCCCTTTATGCCGGATGTCACTTCACTTTGCATTCTACGTGCATTTCAAGGGTTAACGGCAGGTTGTTTACCGCCTGTGCTGATGACTGTAATGCTGAAATACCTCCCTCCAGAAATTCGGGTATTTGGTATTGGCGGATACGCCATGAGCGCTACTTTTGGGCCTAATCTGGGTTTGCCGCTGGAAGCATTCTGGTTCGAACGTATGGGCTGGCATTGGCTGTATTGGGAAATTATTCCAACAGCAGCGTTGGCCATTGCGATGATGGCCTATGGCTTGCCGAAAGACCCAATGCATTTTGAGAGGTTTGAAAAGTTTAACTGGCTTGGATTGCTGGTAGGGCTGCCAGCAATTTGTTCCTTGGTGATCGTGTTGTATCAAGGAGATAGGCTGGATTGGTTCCGTTCCCCTGTGATTACGGATCTAACATTCTGGGGTGTGGCAGCATTTATTGTTTTTGTAATTAACGAGGCGTTTCATCCCAGCCCTTATTTTCGCATTCAGTACTGGCGATCTCGTAATATTCAGGCGTCTTTGCTCTCATTGGTGGGTATTCTCGCCATCTGTGCGATTATGGGGGATATTCCCGCAACCTATCTGTCTGCTGTGCGTGGGTATCGGCCTATTCAAACAGCCCCGGTATCGCTGGTGGTTGCGTTGCCGCAGCTTATCATGCTGCCGTTGATTGCCGCTTTTTGTAACAGTCGTAAGGTTGATTGCCGTTTTGTTCTGGCGGGCGGCATGTTGTGTCTGGCCGCTTCTGCATGGTTGGGCACATGGCTGACGGTGGATTGGGTGCGGGATAATTTTTACCCGCTGCAAATTCTCCAGGTTTTTGGCCAACCCATGACGGTTATTCCCACCCTCATGTTGGCGACCCTTGCTATGGGGCCTGCCGATGGTCCGTTTATTTCTGGCATGGTCAATATGCTTAAAGGACTGGCCAATGCGGTTGCCTATGCGCTGTTTGCTGCCTTAACCCGTAGGCGAGAGCAATATCATTCCACCATGTTGCTCGATCATCATGGCACGCATGGTCTAGCCCTGCAGGGCATGGGTAACCCCATCATGCAGCAGCTTTCGGTTACATCGCCAGATAGTGTGCATGTTGCCCGTAATTCACTTCAGGTTTTCCATACCTATGTGCATGAGCAGGCGCTCGTTCTGGCGCTGAACGATATCTATTATGTGCTGATATGGGTCTGCCTTGGATACGCTTGCATGAATCTTATTCTGCCGCGCCGGGTGTATCCGCCGCGTGCGCCTTCTCCCAACACTCCAGCCCGCTAATCCGGAATACAGATTATGATCTACAAAAAACCGTTGCTTTATGCTGGCTGTGCCGCTGCTGTGCTTGCCCTTGTGGCATGGGGTGGTTCGCGGCTGATCAATGGTGATGGTGTGAACCAATATACCAATGATGCCTATGTAACAGCAGATTTTCCCACGGTTGCGCCCAAGGTTTCAGGCCGTATTGATCGGGTTATTGCGCAGGATAACCAACTTGTGCATGCAGGTGAGGAATTGGCGCATATTGAGGATGATGATTACCGTGCAGCCTTGGAGGTAGCAAAAGGCAATGTACTAGCCGCCCAAGGCGATGTTGCCAATTTGGAAGCCGAGCTTGGTCGGCAGGATGCCGTTATTGCGCAAGCACGCGCAGCAGTTCTGGCAGATCAGGCCGCATTGATGTTTGCCCGGCAGAACGCAACCCGGTATCGCAATCTTTCCTCCGGTGGTGCTGGCACGATTGAACAAAAGCAATCGTCGGAAGCGCAGGAAAAAGAAGCAGCGGCATCCATAGCACGAGACCAAGCAGGGGTGGATGCTGCCATTCGGCAGGTTGCAGTTTTAAAAGCCCAGCTTCAGCGTGCACGTGGTGTTTTACTGCGCATGCAGGGGGATGAAAAACAGGCAGAACTGAACCTGTCTTACTGCACCATTCCCGCTCCAATGGATGGTGTAGTGGGTGAGCGTGGTGTGCGTATCGGGAATTATGTGCACCCCGGCACGGGTATTTTGGCTGTTGTGCCTGTTCATGAAGCCTATGTTCTGGCTAACTTTCAGGAAACACAGCTTACAAAAGTGCAAACTGGCCAGAGTGCGACTGTTTGGGTAGATACATTTCCCGGTCATCCCCTCAAGGCGCATGTGGATTCATTGGCGCCTGCCACCGGTGTCGCTTTTGCACCTATTCAGCCAGATAATGCGACGGGTAATTTTACCAAGGTGGTGCAGCGTATTCCCGTTAAACTTACGTTTGATCCAGACCAGCCGCTTGCGGCAAAGGTGCGTGTTGGTATGTCTGTTGAAGTGAATATTGATACGGCTTCCAAGCCAGAAGGCCCGCACGCCAATAACTCACGTTATATCTGGCAGTAGTCCCATGAAGCGTCTTTTTCTTTCCGGCTTATCCGTGCTGGTGCTTTCTGGTTGCACTGTTGGGCCAAACTATCACAAGCCGCAGGTTAAAGCGCCAGCAGATTGGCGCACAACCCAACCGCCAGCAGAAAGCCAGATTACAACGGCTTCAGCAGATCCGCAGTGGTGGACACTGTTTCATGATCAGGTGCTGACTAAGCTGGAAAATGAGGTTGCAGCTTCCAATCTGGATATTAAAGCGGCGAGCCTGCGTTTGATGCAAAGTCAGGCAGAGCGGCGCATTGCCAGTGCTGCACAGTTTCCTCATGCAGAAGCCAATGCATCTTATGGGCGTGAACGCGCCAGCACCAATGGTGTGCTGGGTTTGCTGGGCACTATGGAGCGTGAACAGGCGGGGTCTATTGCATCTGGCTCTCAAGGGTTTGGGCCTACAGCATTGCCCGGAAGTGTGGGGAATCCCTCATTCAACTTGCCCCAATACGGTATGAACGCATCGTGGGAAGTGGATTTTTGGGGGCACGTGCGGCGGCAGGTGGAAGCCGCTACAGCAGCCATGCACGAAACGGAGGAAATGCGACGAGATATTCTGGTATCTCTTATGGCAGAAACAGCGCAGGATTATATTGATTTACGTGCAACACAAACGCAGATTGGCATTTTGCAGCATAATATTCAGGTTGCAAAAGATAGTGTAAAACTCACCACATTGCGGTTCGAGCAAGGGGCCGCAACACGTTTGGATGTGGCAGAAGCTACAGGCCAGCTTCATACATTTGATGCACGCTTACCGCCTTTGCAGGCGCAAGCAACGCACATGCTAAACGCCTTGAGCTTTCTGGTTGCGCGTGAACCAGGGGCGTTGGATGCAGAACTTGGGGCGCCAGGCCCAATCCCTCTGGTGCCTGCCTTGGTGCCGGTGGGCTTGCCATCTGAACTGGCAGAGCATCGGCCTGATATTCGTATGGCGGCAGATCATTTGCATGCTGCCACGGCCAGTATTGGTGTAGCCATTGCAGATTTCTTTCCGCGCGTCACACTATCTGGCAGTTTGGATGTGCAGGCCCTTCAGTTTAGTGGTTTGGGTTCATGGGCATCACGTCAGTATGGTTTTGGCCCTACTGCAACACTCCCTTTGTTTGAAGGTGGAAGGCTAACAGGCCAGTTGCATTTGCGTAAGGCGCAGCAGAAAGAAGCAGCAACTATGTTCCAGCGCACGGTTTTAAAGGCGTGGCAGGAAATTGATGATGCCATGGCCGATTTTACGGCAGCTCAGCGGCGGCGTGATGAATTGGCTGAAGCCGTACATGAAAACGAAATTGCAGTGGATACAGCCAAGGTCCAATATGTGCAGGGTTCATCCGACTTTTTAAATGTGCTGACATTGCAGAATGCGCTTTTGTCTTCTCAAAGTGCATTGGCAGATGCCACGGCGCGCGTGGCAGGGTCTGTCACGCACCTTTACCGTGCAGTTGGTGGCGGCTGGGAAGGTATTTACCCAGACAAAACGAAAGCAAAAAAACATGTGTGAGATTGGCGTATGATAACAATCAGACGTGCGGCAACTCTGGGTAACGCACATTCAGATACGCTCATACTGCGCTGTCATTTTGCATTCGCTGATTATCAAGATCCAGCATACACGCATGATGGACGCTTACGTGTGCTTAATCTGGGTAAGCTTGCGCCGGCCCAAAGATATTATCTGGGGCCTGAAGCCAATGTGGATATTCTAACATGGCTCTTCGCAGGAAGTCTGATCAGCAATGCAGATGATTTTGAGCAGGAAGATATTGGGCCCGGAGGGCTGCATCTTTTAAGCACAGGTACAGGGTGCCAAAGGATAGAGTGGAGTGCTGGTCTGGCGGGTGCTGCGTTTATTCAGTTCTGGTTTATGGCGGATGTAGAAGGTGTGCTGCCTGCGCAAGAAATTCGTGCAAGTTTTCCCCAATTGGAAGACGGTGGTTTTAGAATTCTTGCATCAGGCTTTCCAGAAGATGATCCGGAGGAAGAAGGTCAGATTACAGATGGTGCCCCTGTTGCTTTAACTGCGCGTGCACGCTTGTTACATGCGGTGATACCCGCGGCGGAGGGGGCAGCTTACAGCACCACGTTAGGGCGTGATCTTTATCTGCTGGTTGTATCAGGCATTGTAACTATAAACGGAAATGTTCTGCATTGTGGTGATGCTGCGGCAATAACGGATCAGCAGGATGTGGTTGTGATTGCGCAGGAAAAAGCAGAGCTTCTTTTAGCCGATGTATCGGCTAAGTAAATATCAATGAACTCAAGTATCCGTGTTATGATATTTGAGTTCATTTATGTAACACCATACGCCCCCTTGGGTAAAAGATAGGGCGTATGGCTGTGGAAAAACTTATAACAGTTCCAGCACAATATCCGCCGGGCGACAGGCTTTTGCACCTTTGGGTGTGACCACAACAGGACGATTGAGAAGTTTGGGATATTCTGCAATGGCATCAAGAATCTGATCATCGCTGATGTCGGGTGCATCAAGCCCCAGTTCCTTACATAATGCTTCCTTGCTGCGCAAAATGTCGCGTGCGCTCAATTTTCCTTTGGCAAGAATGCTTTCCAATTCCGCACGAGTTGGGGGAGCTTTCAGATAAAGGATAATTTCCGGTTCAATTCCCGCATCTCGAATAAGGCCCAGAACTGTGCGTGAAGTGCCGCAGGAAGGATTGTGGTAGAGAGTAACTGACATAGGTGCATCCTAAAGAGTGAAGCCTCAATTATGATATTTGAGGGTATCATGGCACGCAAATAGAATGGGATGGAGAGAGTATGTCGCCCTTGTTAGGCATAAAAAATTGGCTCGGCCAACGGATAACCAAAAAGTCCGGGTCATGGTCGGATATGCTGGCAGGGCTTTCTTTAGCCTCTATGAACATTCCTCAGGTTCTGGGGTATGCCCGTATTGCTGAAATGCCTGCTGTGTGCGGGCTATATACAGTGTTGTTCCCGTTGGTGGCGTTTGCCCTGTTTGGATCCTCACGCCATCTGGTGGTAGCTGCAGATTCTGCTACGGCTGCCATCTTTTCCAGTGGTCTGTCAGAAATGGTTTCCCCCGGCAGTGCCAGATATATGGAGTTGGTTAGCGCAGTTGCTCTCCTTAATGCAGGATTTCTCTTAGTTGCCCGCTTATTTCGGTTAGGGTTTCTGGCAGATTTTTTGTCTCGCACTGTGCTGGTGGGTTTTTTGGCAGGCGTGGGTGTACAAGTGGGCTTAAGCATGTTGTATGACATGACAGGCCTAGTCTCATCCTCTCACAATACACTGGCTCAGGCGATAGGGTTGTTCCAAGGTTTCGGGCAGATGCAAGGGTTAAGCATGGCCATTGCCAGCCTGAGCTGTGTTGTGTTGTTGGCAGGAGCAAGACAGAAGCCTCATTGGCCAGTAGGCTTGTGTGTTGTGGTTATCAGTATTTTTTGTAGTTGGAAGTTAGACTTACAACATTACGACGTTGCCATTCTGGGCAGCATACGTGGTGGTTTGCCAGCGTTTTCCGTACCTCTGCCCGGCTGGCATGATATACTAGCTCTGCTACCCATTTCGGCGTCCTGTGTTTTTGTTATTATTGCGCAAAGTGCTGCAACTTCACGTGCTTTTGCAAACATGTTTCATGAACATGTTGATGAAAATGCAGATATTGTGGCCTGTGTGCTGCTAATGCTGCGGCTGCCTTAACAGGTACGTTTACGGTAAATGGTAGCCCCACGCAAACAGCTATGGCTGTGCAGGCAGGCGCAAGATCACAAAAAGCACAGCTTGTTTTTGCTGCTGTAACAGCCTGTGTACTTTTGTTTTTTCCTGCACCGTTGCAGTATCTCCCTCGTTGCGTGCTTGGTGCCATTGTGTTTTGTGTGGCCGTGCGAATGATAGATATTCAGGCGCTTAATGGCATTCGCAATGAAAGCCCCGGAGAATTTCGTTTAGCACTGGTAACAGCCGCTACGGTTGTAAGTGTAGGGGTGGAACAGGGTATCTTTATTGCTATTGCGCTTTCTTTATTTCGGCACGTTCGGCATAGCTATATGCCGCATACGTTGGTAATGGCACCAGAAGCCACGACTGGAATGTTAGAGGCTGAAGCGGTGGCACCCGGAGAGCAAAGTATGCCGGGTATTATCATTTATCGGTTTTGTGCAGATTTATTTTATGCAAATTGTAATTTGTTTACTGATGATATCATGACGCTGATTTCATCCGCGCCGGACCCGGTAAAATGTGTTGTGGTAGATTGCAGTGCAATTACCGATATTGACTATTCAGCCGCGCAAGTGGTGCGGGATGTTTTGCAAAGGCTGCATGCACGTGGGATTACCGTGTTGTTTGGTCGTGTTGCTCCATTTTTTCTAAAAGATATGGAGCGTCACCATATTATAGCAGTGCTTGGAAAGGATAATATTTACATGCAGCTTCACACAGCGTTGGCGAGTGCTCGTAAGCTGTGTGGTAGCGCATAAGCTTTATAATTTTTGTACACTTTGCCAGATCATATAAACTGCCACGATAAAAATAATGCAGGCAAAAAGTGTTGTAAGGTGACTAGAAGATTTTGCCATGCGGCGGGCTGTGCGGGTGCCAAAAAGGCAACCAATGGCTCCTCCTAAAATGAAAAGAGCCGCCAACTGCCAATCAATATAGCCGGACAGCATATAGCTTAAAGCAGTACTAAACCCAAAAGCGGAAACGGCAACCAGAGACGTGCCAACTGCATTGAGAATAGGCATGCCGGTAGATGCAATAAGCCCGGGCACAATTAGAAAGCCGCCACCAATGCCAAAAAAGCCCGAAAGTAAGCCCGTGCCAAGGCCGTAGCCCATAACTTTGGGAGCGTTATGTCTATTACAGCTTGCACCCGGACAACCAATGTTGTGCCGCCCGCGGAGCATAAGAATACCCACCCCAATCATTAACAGAGCAAAAAACAAAAGTAGCTTTTTGCCATCAACTGTTTTGCCGATAGCGGCCCCAATAAATGCTCCCGCGACCCCACACGATGCAAAGATACCTGCACAGCGCCATTTGACCGTATGGTTGCGTGCATGCTGTGCTAGCCCCACCAATGCGTTGATAGCTACAGCCAATGCACTGGTGCCAATAGCCACATGAGGGTTTTTTACACCTACCAGATATACCATAAGCGGTACTGCCAGAATGGACCCCCCGCCACCAATTAATCCCAAAGTAAAACCGACCAGTACGCCAGACATAAGTTCTAGCAGGAGATGGGGAACAGATAAGGTGAGCATATGTGGTATCCAGAAAGGTCAGTAAATTTTAGAGCTTGTTGATGGGGATCTTGATGTAACTTGTGCCGTTATCTTCTGGTTCTGGCATATGCCCCCCACGGATATTGATTTGTACGGAAGGCATAATCAGGTTGGGTAGGGCAAGTGTTGCATCTCGTGATGTGCGCATATTTACAAACTCATCCTCACTTATGCCCTCATGCACATGCACATTATGCGCGCGCTCTGCACCTACAGTGGTTTCCCACGCATAGGTATCACGGTGTGGAGCCTTGTAATCGTGGCAGAGGAAAAGGCGCGTTTCCGCTGGTAAGGTGAGAAGGCGACGGATAGAGCGATACAGCATCCGGGCATCCCCACCGGGGAAGTCTGCACGGGCAGTGCCATAATCTGGCATAAACAGTGTATCGCCAATAAAGGCTGCATCACCGATAATAAAAGCCATATCTGCGGGGGTATGGCCTGGCACGTGTAATGCTATGGCGTTCAGGTTGCCCAGCTTGAACTGTTCGCCATCTGTAAAAAGATGATCAAACTGAGATCCATCACGAGCAAATCTGGTATCGGCATTAAAGATTTTGCCAAAAACTTCCTGCACCTGCACAATGTTGGCACCAATACCCAGCTTGCCGCCCAGTTGTTCCTGCAACCATGGTGCGGCGGAAAGATGATCAGCATGCGCATGTGTTTCTAGTTGCCATGCAACCTGCAATTTTTCAGTGCGCACATAATCGACAATTTTTTGAGCAGAATCGTATTTAATACGGCCAGAAGCCTGATCATAATCCAGCACGCTATCAATAACGGCAGCCGTTAGAGTTTGTGGATCATGCACTACATGGCTGGCTGTGAAGGTTTTTTCATCAAAAAAGGTTTTTACAACAGGTTGTTGTTCGGGGTGCTGCACAGCCATTAAAATCTGCTGGGTGGCTGTGGCGATAGCTGGATCTGACATAAGGGAAACTCCCAACAGTTTATTATTTTAAGTAAACATGAATATACACTTTAATTAAGAATGAAAGCATCTTGCGTCAAGTGAAAGAATGCGCGTAAACACTGCTGCTATGAATGACCGCATCATAGATACCAGTCAGTTGGAGCCGGTAGTGGCCGCACCCAGAATTGGAGACATGGCTCCAGATTTTATGGCGCGGACAACCCAAGGCATGCTTACGTTAAGTGCTTTGCGTGGGCAGTGGGTGCTGCTGTTTTCGCATCCAGCAGATTTTACACCAGTTTGTACAAGTGAATTTATTGCGTTTGCTCAGGCTGCTGCGCAATTTGCAGCTATGAACTGTGCATTGGTAGGCCTTTCCGTAGATAGCCTGCCTGCCCATCTTGCATGGATTGAAGCCATACGGGAGAGGTTTGACGTTCGGATTCCTTTCCCGGTGGTAGAAGATCCATCCATGGCCATTGCACGTGCGTATGGTATGCTGGATGCAACAGCCCGGAATAGCGCAACCGTGCGCAGTGTGTACATGATTGACCCACAAGGTATTGTGCGTGCCACAACATGCTACCCCATGACTGTTGGCCGATCTGTGGCGGAATTACTACGTTTGCTTGCTGCCCTTCAACGGGTGGATGAGGGGGATGTTCTCACCCCCGAAGGTTGGGCACCCGGAGGGAATGTGGTGCTGCCTACGGCGCAAACTCAGGATGCTGTTATGCAGGCAGGGCCATCGTGGTTCATGTGTTTAAAGCCTGATCAGGGGCGGTAAGCTCATGGTGGAAATGTCTTTAGACGAAGCAAAACAGTTGGTGGAGCAACTCAAGCTGTTTGCTCAGCCGCAGCGCCTCATGATTCTGGATGCACTTTTGCAGCATGGGGCGCTGGCAGTGGGGGAGCTGGAAAGCAGAACCGGGATTGGCCAGCCGACTCTCAGCCAGCAGTTAGGCACGTTAAGGCGTTCTAACCTTATTGTGCCACGTCGCGAATCGCGCACGATTTACTATAGCTTGCAGAGTGAAGATGAAGCCTTGCGGGTAAGGATTTTGATTGGTCTTTTAAAAGGTGACAAAGGCCTGCTATCTGCCACGCACGAGATTGCTGATAAACTCGGAACAAAATCTACCAAAAGGAAAGATCAAATCCTTCGGGAAGAAGGCGCACAGTTTGCCTTTGTGCAGACAACGCAGCCTCAGCGCCGCTTCTAAAGCCGAAAAATTATATGGATTCTCATAAGCACCGTTGCAAATGGGCATGTGGGAACATGATTTTGCGCGCTTACCATGATGCTGAATGGGGTGTGCCCATTAAGGATGCGCGCATCTTATGGGAAATGCTGGTGCTAGAAAGTTTTCAGGCCGGGCTTTCATGGAATACGGTGCTGCAGAAGCGTGAAAATTTTCGGAGGGCTTTTGCTGGGTTTGATCCAGAAAAAGTAGCGCAGTTTACAGAGCAAGATGTGCAAAGATTGATGCAGGATGCCGGGATTATTCGCGCACGTTTAAAAATAGAAGCGACTGTTAAAAATGCTCATGCCTATTTGCAGATGCAGGCAAAAGGCGAGGATTTTGCAAGTTTTGCGTGGGATGTGGCGCAGCAAAATTCTGTAAAGACGAAACAGCCTCATGCGCTTGCGCAAACGCGCGCTTCACAGGTTCTTTCCAAGGAATTAAAGAAACGCGGCTTTTGCTTTGCTGGCCCGGTTATTGTTTATGCATGGATGCAAGCCGCAGGCATGGTAAACGGGCATGAACCAGAATGCTTTCGGTATTACGCCTGTGATTGATTCGATAAGCCACACAACATGGCTGTCCTCAGGCGTGTTGCAGAAAGCAAAATTATGACTGAGGCTGAGCATGGCAAAAAATGTAATTCAACAACGTGTTGAATGGGCGAGAGAAGGGAAGTTCCCTCAGGTTATTGGGCGTATGCCTTCAGGTTGGCTTATTGTTGCAGATACACAACCAGTACAAGGTTATTGCCAGCTTCTGTCAGACCCGATTGTACCGAGCCTGAATGATCTGCACGGGCAGGAGCGTATACAATATCTGGCAGATTGCGTAACGGTAGGTGATGCCCTGTTAAAAGCAACGAGTGCCGCCAGAATTAATTATGAAACATGGTGTAATCAGGAACCCTCTCTCCATACCCATATTGTGCCGCGTTACTTAACAGAAGCTGACGTCGTAAAAACCAAACCTGTTTGTGTGGGTTATGCGGGTGTTTTTGCGCGCACGTTTGATTTGGAGCGGGATGCAGCTTTTATGGAAGAAATGCGGAAACTTTTGAATATCCAACCATAGGAAAAGTTGGTTTGCTCAAGGGAGAGGTTATGAGTGCAACAATAACAATATACGGAATTAAATCCTGCGATACGATGCGTAAAGCCATGAAATGGCTAGAGGCGCATAGTGTGGCGTATAGTTTCCATGATTATAAAAAACAGGGAATAGATACAGTAACACTCAAACAGTGGGCGCAAAATGTTGGGTGGGAAAAGTTGCTGAATAAAGCTGGCACCACGTTTCGTAAATTGCCCGATTCTGAAAAAGAAAATATTGATGAATCACGCGCATTAGCGCTTATGGTTGCTTACCCATCCCTTATAAAAAGGCCCGTTTTAGACCGGGAAGGGGAAATTACGGTTGGCTTTAAGCCAGAAGTTTATGCAGGTTTATTTGTTGTAAATTAAATGGCAGGGTGACTATGGGGCATTTATACGCCCCATAGTCTTTGATCAGCAATTATTCCTGATCGGGAGCCGCTGCAGAGTTCAGCTGGATGTAGCGTTCGATGCCAATCTGCTTGATCAGATCAAACTGACGATCCAGGAAGTCTTCGTGTTCTTCTTCATTTTCAAGGATCTTCAGCAGCAGATCACGGGAAACAAAGTCACGCACGCTTTCGCAATAGGCAATGCCTTCGCGCAGATCACCCAGAGCTTTTTCTTCCAGCTTCAGGTCGCATTCCAGAATTTCCTTCACGTCCTGACCAATCAGAATGGTGTTCAGGCGCTGGACGTTAGGCAACCCACCCAGATACAGAATGCGTTCAATCAGCCAGTCAGCATGACGCATTTCTTCAATGGATTCTTCGTACTCTTTCTTGCCCAGCAGGGTAACGCCCCAGTGGCGCAGTGTGCGTGCATGCAGGAAATACTGGTTGATAGCTGTCAGCTCATTTGTAAGCTGGATGTTCAGATGTTCGATAACTTTAGGATCTTTTACCATGATACGATTTCCAGATTTTGGTGGAAGTTTGTGAAGTCTTTTTACGGATGTTTTTGGCATAATGCAAACAGAAAATCGTTAAATATCAACGAGTTTTAATAAGTAATTCTTATTCGCAAGTCTTATTTATGTTTTTTGTTGTCGAAACAGCATCTTAAGCATGTAACAGCATTTATAACATTTCTGTTATTTGATTTGTGAAAGTGTAGGGGGCTTATCTAAAGGTAAATGAGCCCGGATTTCTTGCGAATAGTGTGCATCTGGCATCGCTCCGTCCGGCCGCTGAATACGGCTAAGGCGTTTGAGGGTGGGAAAATCATACTGTGTGTTCAGCAGCCCCAGATCATATGCCAAAGAGGCCGTGTAACCGCTTAGCAAGACGCGCCAATCCAGCCGGTAATGGAGTTGAGCGCCAGCGCGGGAGAGAATTTCTGTTGTGCAATTATCTGCGAGCGTATTGTACCAGCGCGGGTGAGTATGCAGAAAATGAATTTCTGAAAGGTAGCTTTTAAACAGGCGTTCACGCGTTTGCGGTGCAATAAAGAGCCGATAAAGA
Source organism: Acetobacter sp. DmW_136 (assembly GCF_008690365.1). Taxonomy (NCBI): domain Bacteria; kingdom Pseudomonadati; phylum Pseudomonadota; class Alphaproteobacteria; order Acetobacterales; family Acetobacteraceae; genus Acetobacter; species Acetobacter sp. DmW_136. The sequence continues at coordinate 28,832 of NZ_VHON01000018.1, read as the reverse complement.
TAGACGCGTTCTTTGCGGATATCTGTCCGAACACCAATTAAATCCTGTTCATCTGCGGTAACATAAAACATTTCATAATGATGGAAGAAGCCAGCAATCGCCGAATACGGAAAGCGCTTTTGCCTGCGCGTTTCGATAGATATGGCTAGGTGATGCCCGTCTTTGAATCCAAAGGTAAGAAAAACATGTGCAATACTTTCCCCAGCCCAATAGGATGTAATCATATCTACAGATGAAAGGTCATCCAGATTATATGTGGCATCATAATAGTGTGGTGTATAATCTGTTTCTGTTTTGTATTTAAAATTCCGTATGTTTTGAATATGCACAGTCCGACCAGTCAAAACGGCATCTGCTGGCAAGGCATACTCTCCAGCCCAATCACGATGATTGCGCGGTGGATCCGTTAAATACCATATTATAAAAACAGTACATAAAACTGGAATAGTGGTGCGGCTAAGACGGGCTGGGGCAAAAAAGAACATCCCCAAAATAAGCAACGGAAAAATGATACTCAGGCTCAAACGCAGCATATCTGGTGTTAAGGTGGAATAATAAAATGCAGCCGCAGAATAAAAGCTGAATAAGAAAGCACCAGCAGCCTTTACCCAGAAAACCCAGCCATGTGTGGAAGAATTATGTTGGAACTTGCTCATGGATGCACCGGGGGTGTTGTTGGCTGATATTCACCGCCAATACGTGTGATATTTTGTTTGCTCATATCCCCTGTTTCTGGAACTCCCGATGTAAGGTGAGCGAGATGCTCCAGCAAAATACGGCGTACCTCAGCAATAGTGATAGGGTTGGATTGTGTGGAATGGTCAGAATGCCGCACAACCAGTTCAGAATCAGCATAAGGTATGTGTGCACTGCGGTACTTTACCACGCCATCATCTGCAGTTGCTAATGGGCCATCCCCTAGAACGGGAATAATGGAGTGCGTACGTACTTCTGGCACAACCGGTATGGATGCTAGAGAGCGGATAAAGGCACTATGGGGTGTCATGCCATACACACTGCCCATACGCCATGGGCTCATGTTGACACGTATTGCACCAGATTCTCCAATGACAACTTGCTGCATCACTTCAGTTAGGCTGACAGGAAATGTCACCATACGGCCAACAAGGTGCGCTAAAGAAAGTGCCGCCAGATAACTTCCATGTTGTGGTGTAGAGATAAACACAACTTGTTGCACCTCAGGCAACGGTTTTGGAAACAGAGTTTCTTGCAAAAATCTATGAGCTTTTGGGGTGAGGTGTAAACTGTTGAAAGGGTGGTGTGTTAGCCCATTCCAGAGTTTATCTTTAGGGTCTATCACCTGCATTTTTGCCAAAAGCCCGCCTTGGCTATGGCCAATAAGTACCATATGCCCAAGTGCAGGATCTGCTTGCGTACCACCATTGTTTTGAATGGCGGATTCCAAGGCTTCGCGGAGTTGAAAAGCCGAGTATGGGATGGGATTTCCCGTAGCGTAAGAAAAAAACCAAAACTCAAAATGGGCGCGAATTTGAGGATCTTCCAGAAGATCGTTCACCATATCTGCCCATCGCCCAGGGCTGGATGCTGTGCCGTGAACAAGCACAACGGGAATACACCCGTAGCGGTGTGGTTCTATGGCAATAAGCTGAGGTTTGCGGCCATTATCAAAAAAACGACCGTCCAGAAAACCTTTGTATTCGCTAGACCAATCTACAGCATTGCTGAGGCTAAGTGCGCGTGAGGCTGTTTGATCGTACTGTAGAGGTATAGGTGTATTGTTGGCTGTGAGAATATGCCCATGATCATCTAAAGCTGTAAGGGTTAGATGGCCGGTAATATGATCGGAGAGAACTTGTCTGCGTGGGTCTGGTATTTCCATAAACAGGCTGACAGGAATGCGTAGTTTATCCGTAACTGTAAAGGAGGATGGTGCACGACCACTTACATGTGGAATGGCTGCAAGGGGTTCGCCCAGCCCCATGTGGCTGTAAATGTTTTTAACGCCTTTTACAGTAAGGCGCGCAGTGGGGCGGAAATCAGTAAGCTCATAGCCATGCCATATACGTTCTGATGGCACAGATGAAAGATCCAGATCGCCAAATGGTAGCACCCAGTGTTGAGAGTTGATATTTGCAGGAGAACCTAAAGCCTCTGTCAGGCTGAGCATATAAATATCACATGCTTGCCGAAAATGTGGATCATATGGGTCTGGATGTTCAGTCGTTTTATCGGCAGGATTGAGATAGGCATATGCATACATGGCAGCCGCCATGAAATCTGTGCGGGATTTATGTTTTTTCCCCCGTAAGTAGCTGAGTTCTGCCAACGCAAAAAGTTGGTCATTCAAATCTGGAGTGTAGAATTGGTCTTGCGTGCTTTTGCGCAGGATTTCAATGGCGGCAATTGGGTGTGCCTGCCATATGCCCAGCAAATTTTGGCGTTCCAGCACAATACGGGTGGTGTTACTCAGGATTGTTCCGTTAAGAGCGGTATGGGTGCGATCTTGATAAGCCTCTGTTAGGCTAAGCTGCTGAACAGAAACAGGAGGAGTGCATCCTGTAAGGGCCAGAAAAGCAGCAATGTAGCAGGTCTTGTGATTCAATTTATTGATAAATCGTATAGAAAAAACAGACATCATGCTTTCCGGAAGAACACACTCAAGCGTTAAAATATGCGGCGGAACTTACGATGTTCACGACAATGTGGCAAACAGTAATGAAAGAATGAGGCTTATCTAAAATCTTGGAAGAAATGATGCCCAATCTACCAGTAGTACGCGTTGTCTTGGTAGGAAGTTTAATACCTGATGATGTACGTAAAGGTTATATACCAGAGCAAAACAAAATAATAAAATTTCCATTTTCTAAAATAATCCAAGAAGATTTTTTAGAAAAACATAATATTTCGCGCATTTTTTGTGCATCTGATATTTTTGTAGTTTCAGATTGTCTTCTTTTAGAACAAAATATTGTTTTGGAGCAGAAGCTAAGGAATAGAAATTATGGAGCTTTGGCAGGGCGGAATTTGAAAAGTTTATCGGTAGAAGAGCAGGAGCAATTTATGAATCCTACGCACTCTCCAGTTGGTGGAGAAAGCATATATGCATTTCATGCTAGGTTAAAAGCATGGCTGGATAGCCTTTTTGATAACGCCAAAAACCAAGAAACATTCTTGATAATAGCTTCTCCTATTATCATACGTGCATTAAGCGCATGTATTATCGCTGATGGCATAAAAAATTCTTTTCATATTCTAAATAAATTAGATGTTTATCCAGAAAGTTGGAGTGTTTTTTCGGGAAGATCTGGGAATTGGCGCATTCTCACACTTTCCGCGCCTTTTTAAGGCATTAAAGTTAAAGTGTTGGAAAGAAGCGTAAAAATTTTGTTTAGTAAGAATAATCATTCACGATGTGGTGACATTTTGTGATCTATTATATAAATATATACTTGCATAATCGACATAAAAACCCACGTATATCAAAAATAAATACTTAATATCAATAGGTTGCCTTGATTTTATGGAAGGCGAAATAGGATGTTTTCTTGGTTGTGAGATATGTTTTTTATATGACAACCACCAGTTTCATATATTGGACATTTGTCTGATTGAGGGTTTTAGCTAAAAGCCGTTTTTTTGAGGCTATTCCGATAGGAGTGATTAAACCATGACATATACAGTCGGCATGTATCTTGCTGAGCGCCTCTCTCAGATTGGATTAAAGCACCACTTTGCCGTAGCCGGAGATTTTAATCTGGTTCTTCTGGATCAGTTACTGGCAAATAAGGAAATGGAACAAGTTTACTGCTGTAATGAGCTGAATTGTGGTTTTAGTGCAGAAGGTTACGCACGCGCTCATGGCGCAGCGGCCGCTGTGGTTACCTTTAGTGTGGGGGCCATTTCTGCAATGAACGCTATTGCTGGTGCATATGCAGAAAACCTGCCTGTTATTTTGATTTCTGGTTCACCTAATAGCAATGATTATGGAACCGGCCATCTTCTGCATCATACGCTGGGCACGAACGATTATACCTACCAGTTGGAAATGATGCGGCATGTAACATGCGCGGCAGAAAGCATTACAGATGCAGCATCTGCCCCAGCCAAAATTGATCATGTAATCCGCACAGCCCTGCGTGAACGCAAGCCGGCATATGTTGAAATTGCCTGTAACGTATCTGATGCAGAATGTGTTCGCCCTGGCCCGGTCTCGTCCTTGCTGGCAGAATTGCGGGTAGATGATGTCAGTCTAAAAGCGGCCGTTGAAGCTTCTATTGCTCTGCTGGAAAAATCTCAGCGTGTTACCATGATTGTAGGTAGCAAAGTGCGCGCGGCACACGCACAGGCACAAACAGAACATCTGGCCGATAAGCTAGGCTGTGCTGTTACGATTATGGCGGCAGCAAAAAGCTTTTTCCCAGAAGATCACAAAGGTTTTCGTGGTCTTTATTGGGGGGATGTTTCTTCTCCTGGTGCGCAGGAGCTGGTTGAAAAGGCTGACGCCCTTATTTGTGTGGCCCCCGTCTTTAATGACTATTCCACAGTAGGTTGGACCGCATGGCCCAAGGGTGACAATGTTTTGTTGGCAGAACCTAACCGCGTCACTGTGGGCGGCAAGACATACGAAGGCTTCACGTTGCGTGAATTCCTTGAAGAGCTGGCAAAAAAAGCTCCTAGCCGTCCGTTAACGGCGCAGGAAAGTAAAAAACATACGCCTGTTATTGAAGCATCTAAGGCAGATGCGCGTCTGACAAATGATGAAATGACCCGTCAGATCAACGCGATGCTGACATCAGATACTACCTTGGTTGCTGAAACAGGGGATTCTTGGTTCAACGCTACGCGCATGGATTTGCCGCGCGGTGCACGTGTTGAGCTGGAAATGCAGTGGGGGCATATTGGTTGGTCTGTACCCTCTGCTTTCGGGAACGCCATGGGGTCTCAAGAGCGACAGCATATTCTTATGGTAGGTGATGGCTCGTTCCAGCTTACTGCGCAGGAAATGGCGCAGATGGTGCGTTATAAGCTGCCAGTTATTATCTTCCTCGTGAATAATCGTGGCTATGTTATTGAAATTGCCATTCATGATGGCCCTTACAACTACATCAAGAACTGGGATTACGCAGGCTTGATGGAAGTGTTCAATGCGGAAGATGGTCATGGTCTGGGCCTAAAAGCCACCACAGCAGGTGAACTAGCAGAGGCTATCAAAAAAGCTAAGGCAAACCATGAAGGTCCCACCATTATCGAATGCCAGATTGAACGTTCTGATTGCACCAAAACGTTGGTGGAATGGGGCAAAAAGGTTGCAGCAGCTAATTCCAGAAAACCACAGATATCCTGAAAGTCTGATATTTAAAATCTAGTGTGTTGCAAAATACCTCCTTCCAAATTGTGGAAGGAGGTATTTTTATATTTCTTTATGATTGATCATAACAGCAGATACACCCCAGCACGTCATGAATATGGCAATAATCACGCAACCTAAAATGCCAAAGTTTTCGCTTAAAGTTTCACACCAGTTCCATAAAGCATATTCAGGGCCAAGATGGTTCCGTATAAGTTCAAGTGCTTCAATGGCGCTTATGAGCAAAGCAATGACGATAGAAACGACAGTAAGCAGCATATTATAATAAAATTTTCGAACAGGTTCTACAAAAGCCCAACCATAAGCACGAAGCATTAAAACGCCATCTAGTGTATCTACAAGAGACATGCCCGCAGTAAAGAGCGCAGGAAAGACCAAGATAGAGCAGAGCGTCATGCCATGGGATGCTTGGCTTGCCGATAAGCTGAGTAACCCAACTTCTGTTGCGGTATCAAACCCCAAGCCAAATAGGAAACCTAGTGGGTACATATGCCAAGTTTTATGAATGAGACCGAATAATGGTTTAAGAAAACGAGTGAGTAGTCCCCCTTTATTAAGAAAAATCTGGATATCTTCTTGGTGAGATATGTTCCCAGATTTAGCATAACAAAAATTTTGATAAAGATTATAAAAAATCACGATATTCATGATGGCAACAAATATTAGAAAAACAATGGAAGTCATTGGTCCGATAATTTCACCAAATTTCTGAATAACATGAAGCTTTTGTGTAAAAGTTGTCGCTGTGGCAGCAACTAAGATGGATGCTATAACTACTACACTAGAATGACCTAGGGAAAAGAAAAGCCCTACAGAAAGTGGTTGTTTGCCTTCCTGCATTAATTTACGAGTTATATTATCAATAGCAGCAATATGATCAGCATCTACGGCATGGCGTAGGCCCAAGCTATATGCAACAAACGCCATACTTAATAAGCTTGGAGAATAGCGGAAAGCAATGGAGGCCCAAAGCCAAGTTACGATGTTAAAACCACCTAATATGGTAAACAGCCCTATAGCTTTCCATGTTACATTTTCTGCAGTGGCATTGAAGTTATAACAAAGTATTTTTCTCATGTGTAACCTAAGGAGTCTAGGAAGTTTGATATTTCCTGGAAACTGATTTTTTTCAATAATTACAGTATATTTTATAATTTATAACCTTATTTCTTATACGTAAATATGCGTATATCCCACCCTTATTGACGGAAGCATAATACCCTATCTATTTAAAAATAGTTCTTACAGGAATTGGATACAATTAAGTGCCTCTTCTGCAACGTGCTTACGGTCGTTTTGGGTTGGAAGTCCGAAATGATCGTTCTCAGACCCAATGCTACGGGTTGGAGCAGGAGGGATGCTGCCGCTTGTTATTTCCTCGTGTTGCAGGCCAACAGATGGAAGTTGTCACGGTAAATATTTCAGGTGGTATAGCGGCAGGAGACCGCATTGAGGGAGATTTGAGGTGTAACCCGCACACAAATCTTCTTGTCACATCTCAAGCGGCTGAACGTATTTATCGAGCGCGTTCGAATGATCCGGCAGCTCGAATAAATGTTTCCTGCCATATCGCGGAAGATGCATGTTTGGAATGGTTGCCGCACGGCACGATTTTTTTTGATGGTAGCCGTTTACAGCGCAAAATGACTGTAGAGATGGCGGGTAATGCGCGATTTCTGTTTCTTGAAAGCCGTTTTTTTGGTCGCGTTGCTTCGGGTGAATGTGTTGAGCAACTGCATGTCAGAGATGGTCTCTCCGTTTGGCGGGGTGGGCGGCGCATTTTGGAAGATACACTGAAACTTGAAAGCGATTCTGTAAATGTTCTTTTGAAGGATCCTGCGGTGGCAGCCGGGTATCGTGCCGTTGCAACGCTTGTTTTAGTTGCATCCGATGTATCCAGTCGCCTTGAACCATTACGTAATGTGTTAGCAGCAGAAGAATGCAAAGGGTTCGCGGCCTCAACATGGAATGGCATGCTGATTGTGCGTGGCATAGCGCAGGATAATTGGCAGTTAGAGGTTATATTGCAACGTATTTTACCAATCTTGCGGAATGGACAATCTATGCCAACCACCTGGCGTTCATGACGCGGGAAAGTAGAGAAAACGTAAACTATGAAACTGACACCCCGAGAAAAAGATAAATTGCTTATTGCCATGGCAGCAATGGTGGCGCGGCGCAGATTGGAGCGTGGGGTGCGTTTAAATTACCCTGAAGCTGTCGCTCTTATAACAGATCATGTAGTGGAAGGTGCGCGGGATGGTCAGAGTGTTTCAGCGCTTATGGCAAGTGGTGGCCGTGTGTTAACGCGTGATCAGGTTATGGCTGGCGTGCCAGAAATGATTCATGACGTGCAAGTGGAAGCAACCTTTCCTGACGGAACAAAATTGGTGACGGTTCATGCCCCGATACGTTGATGCTTTGCCTGCAGATGCTTTGCCAGGGGAAATTCTGGTTGCAGAAGGTGATATTGTTCTGAATGAGGGGCAGCTCCAACGCAAGTTGATGGTTTCCAATACAGGAGATCGTCCCATACAGGTGGGAAGCCATTATCATTTTTATGAAGTAAATCCTGCTCTGCTGTTTGAGCGCGAACAAGCCAAAGGTTGGCGGCTAAACGTGCCTTCGGGCGGTGCCATTCGCTTTGAGCCGGGACAGATACGAGAAGTAACACTGGTTCCATTACGAGGCTTGCGCCAAGTATTTGGCTTTCGAGGGGAAGTGATGGGAGGTATAGATAAATGACGCATCTTTCCCGTTACGAATATGCAGGCCAGTTTGGCCCCACTACAGGGGATCGTGTTCGGCTGGCAGATACAGCTTTGCTTGTGGAAGTAGAAAAAGATTTTACAATTTATGGGGAAGAAGTGCGGTTTGGTGGTGGAAAAACTATTCGTGACGGCATGGGGCAATCACAATTGTCTCGCGCACAAGGTGCCGTAGATACGGTTATCACAAACGCGCTAATTGTTGATCATTGGGGTATTGTTAAGGCAGATGTTGCCTTGCGAGATGGACGTATTGCAGCAATTGGTAAGGCAGGAAATCCGGATATTCAGCCGGGCGTAGATATTATTATTGGTCCGGGCACAGAAGTAATTGCAGCAGAGGGTAAAATACTGACTGCTGGTGGAATTGATAGTCATATTCACTATATTTGCCCACAACAAATAGAAGAGGCTTTATCTTCTGGCATAACGACTATGCTGGGAGGAGGCACCGGGCCAGCCACAGGTACAGCGGCTACAACATGCACACCGGGGCCTTGGCATCTGGCGCGTATGCTGCAGGCCGCAGATGCGTTTCCGGTTAATCTGGCTTTTGCAGGTAAGGGCAATGCATCACGCCCAGAAGCCTTGGAGGAAATGGTAAGGGCAGGGGCGTGTTGTCTGAAATTGCACGAGGATTGGGGATCAACGCCAGCGGCTATTGATTGTTGCTTGAGCGTGGCTGACCGCATGGACGTTCAGGTGATGATCCATACAGACACGCTGAATGAAAGCGGGTTTGTGGAAGATACAATTGCTGCATTTAAAGGGCGCACCATTCATGCTTTTCATACAGAAGGTGCGGGTGGGGGGCATGCACCAGATATTATACGTGTAGCTGGTTTGCCGAATGTTTTACCATCTTCTACCAATCCAACGCGCCCATACACAGTCAACACGCTGGATGAGCATTTGGATATGCTGATGGTATGCCATCATCTTGATCCGCACATTCCAGAAGACATTGCTTTTGCGGAAAGTCGCATTCGGCGTGAGACTATTGCAGCTGAAGATATCTTTCAGGATATGGGCGTGCTTTCCATGATGTCGTCCGACAGTCAGGCCATGGGGCGTGTGGGGGAAGTGCCGTTAAGAACATGGCAAACAGCGCATAAAATGAAGTTACAGCGTGGTGCGCTGTCCGGAGATAGTGTGGCAGATAACAACCGGGTTAAACGTTATATTGCCAAATACACCATAAATCCGGCCATTGCGCATGGTTTGGCGCATGAGGTGGGATCTATTGCTGTTGGAAAATTGGCAGATCTTGTTTTGTGGGAACCTGCTTTTTTTGGTGTAAAGCCAGAAATGGTGATTAAAGGTGGTGCGATTGTTTATGCAATGATGGGCGACCCCAACGCTTCTATCCCCACGCCGCAACCCGTTCATGGTCGTATGATGTTTGGCGGATACGGTGGTGCGCTGACACATACAAGTCTTACATTTGTTTCTCAAGCCGCACTGGAAGATGATTTAGGACATAAACTTAAGCTACAACGTAAACTTTCCGCAGTGTCCAATACACGAGAAAGTATCGGTAAACGCAGCATGATTCATAATGATGCCATGCCACATATCGAAGTAGACCCCGAAACATATGAAGTGCGCGCCGATGGTGTGTTACTGACATGCGAACCTGCAGAAGTTCTTCCTATGGCACAAAGGTATTTTCTGTTCTGATGCAACGCATAATTGAAATTCTTCCAGCAGGAAGTTGGCCAGAAACAGCAGCAACCGAAATTTTTGCAGCCGACTATGAGGGCCGCCATCGCCGCCGTATGGTTATTTGCTTGCAATCTGGTGAAAAAATCCTTCTTGATCTGGAACATGCACGTTTGTTGCGGGCTGGTGATGGTCTGAAACTACAGGATGGACGCATTATTCTGGTAAAATCGCTTCCGGAAGAACTTATGGAAGTCACGGCAACAAATGGCTTATATTTGTTACGTTTGGCATGGCATATAGGAAACCGGCATCTTCCCGCAACTATTGAGGAACACCGTATTCTTATAAGGCATGATCATGTTATTGCAGATATGATTCGTGGCCTTGGTGGCCATGTGCATATGGTCATGGCTGCATTTGATCCCGAAAGTGGTGCGTATGCAGGGCGTATAGGTGCACATCAGCATGAAAACGGACATACCCACCACTCCCATGATTAATGAAGAGGACATGGAAGGTAAGGATTTTTTGCGTCTTCTTTCATGGGTCTCTCCAGCATTTCCAACAGGAAGCTATGCTTATAGTCATGGATTGGAATGGGCTGTTGAGAATGGCGATGTGCATAATGTCGCATCATTATGCCAATGGATAGAAGCTCTTCTTCATCACGGAAGTTTGCAGAATGATCAGATAATTTTGCAGGCAGCTTGGGATGCCGCATATAATCAGGCACAGTTATATGAGGTTACTGAGTTTGCCTGTGCCTGTGCTTCATCGCGTGAGCGTTATGAAGAAACTGTGTATCAAGGAGAGGCGTTTCAGAAAGCCGCTGCAGTCTGGAATGTTGTTCCACAGGATATTATTCCGTCTCATATCCGTTGGCCTTTGCCAGTCGCGCAAGGTGTCGTGTTTCGATATGGTAACGTATCACGCCAGCAAGCAGCTTTGGCGGGTGGGTATGCTGCTATTGCTGCGTTAGTTTCTGCCGCAGTGCGTTTGGTGCCTTTAGGGCAAACAGATGGACTGCGGGCATTGGCTGGTTTGGAAACAACGTTGCAGAAAGCTACTCAGAAAAGCCAGAACCTCACACTCGAAGATATTGGTGGAGCATGCCTTTGCGCAGATCTTGCTGCCATGCACCATGAAACTCAGGTTACAAGGCTATTTAGAACATGACAGACATAAAATATGGCCCGCTACGTGTCGGTATTGGTGGCCCAGTAGGAACGGGTAAAACAGCGTTAATGGATGCATTATGCCGCCGGTTTAGGGATGTATATAATATTGCGGCCATAACAAACGATATTTACACGCGTGAAGATGCTGAGTTTCTGACTAGAGCAGGTTCTTTGCCATCAGAACGTATTATGGGGATAGAAACAGGAGGGTGCCCGCACACAGCAATACGAGAAGATGCAAGTATTAATCTTGCTGGTATTGCTGAATTATCAGAACGCTTTGAAAAGCTTGATCTCATTTTGGTGGAAAGTGGTGGAGACAATCTGGCGGCAACTTTTAGCCCAGAATTGGCTGACTTAACTATTTATGTCATTGATGTTTCTGCTGGAGATAAAATTCCTCGCAAAGGTGGGCCAGGTATTACGCGTAGCGACCTATTGGTCATTAATAAAATTGATCTTGCACCATATGTAGGAGCGGATTTAGGCATTATGGATCGGGATAGTCGCAAGATGCGTGGGCAACGGCCCTTTGTCTTTACAAATATTCGAGCAGGCGAAGGTGTGGAAGATATTGCTCAATTTATTATTGAACGTGGAGCACTCTAGAAAAGAAAATAACATTCTTATTTAAAATACCTATGAGTTATCATTTTATATAAATTTTACATTATAGCTCATAGGTATTGTAATTTCATTACATAAAATATTAAATAAAAATGTATCTCATGTAACCAATATATATATCATTTCGTAGGTTCATATTTGGGTTTTCTGTTTCTAATTCGATCTAGGTAATTTCACCCATACCCCCAAAAAGATTCGTTATCGTAATGTAACGACATGGCCATTTGGCAATTATGGCTACAGGGGAGAAGGTCATGGTCGCGTTGCTATCGCGGTTTTCATTAAGTCGTAAAACAAAATTGTTTCAGTGTGGAACAACAATTCTGTCTCTTTGTGCCGTGGTCAGCGCAGCATTGCCGCAGTCATCCCATGCGGCGGCAACCTTTAACTTTGGTAAGGATCAGTTTTTTACCTTAGGTGTTGGTGTGCGTGGACAGTACCTATCTAATGATCCCAACGCTACCCCAGCACATTCTGGAGCCGCCAGTGCTAATGACTTACGTATTTATATGGGTGCGCAGTTTCATAAATATGTGAAAAGCACGCTTAATCTTGAGCGTTTGCGTGATGGCAACTGGAATGTTTTGGACGGTATTCTTCAGGTTGAACCATGGAAGTTCTTTAATGTTTGGATGGGGCGGATGTTGACCCCAAGTGATCGATCCAACCTGGATGGCCCATATTTCCTGAGCACTTATGCTTTTCCCTTTGTGTCACAATATCCAGGGGCATGGTCTGGTCGTGATGATGGTATTACAGTGTGGGGCAAGCTGGTGAAAGACCATTTCCGGTATATGGCAGGTGTGTACCGAGGCCATAACTGGGTACAAGGAGGCTCAAATTATGGTGAGCATCCTTTGTTTGCTGCACGGTTGGAATATAACTTTCTAGATCCAGAACCATCACCAGCCTATTATACCGCCAGCACTTATTATGGCAAAGCTGATATTCTCGCTATTGGTTTGGCGGGTCAGTACGAAACTGATGGCGTTGGCACAGCGCAGGATAAAGGTGATTACAAGGCATGGAATATTGACGGTCTTTTTGAAAAAAAGATCGGGAAAAATGCAAAGCATGGTGTGTATACGCTAGAAGGTGCTTATTATCAGTATTATACTGATGGTGTGCAGGATATTGCTTCTGGTTATCGCCAAAGAGCGGCAGAGTACGGGAATGTTGGTGGAATTAGTGATGGCACGGCTTTTCTTGCCAGTACAGCTTACCTTATTCCGTACACATTGGGCTGGGGGCGTTTGCAGCCGCTCGTAAGGTATCAGGAATTCCGCTTCAAAAAAGATTTGTATGGATCAGGGCATCCTAAAACGACACAGTTTGATGCCGGTGCAAACTATGTATTAGATGGTCATAATCTACGGTTTACGTTGGATTATGTTAGGTATCACGAAGCCAAAACAAAAGCCTCAAATGCCTTTCTGTTAGGTATGCAGCTTCAATACTAAAATCATATTTTCAGAACTTATCATTTTCTGAAAAATTGGGTGTTTAAGGGATGCCGGGAGATAACAAAATGCAGATCATGATGTGCCGTGGGCTGAAGGGAGCATTCGTAGTGTTCTGTGGTCTTTTTGCCGGGGCAGCATATGCAGAGTCAGATATTCGAAACCTTGATTGCCGACATCTTTTTGCGGAAGAGGTTAGGGTTTCAGACCAGGTATCTGCTCTAAAGAAGAAAAAGGTTGCTGCCGAAAAGAAAGGTAATGATACGGATAATAGCGGATTTTACGTAAAACTAGATCCTATTCCGGGTATTGGTGTGATGAACGGCATGACACTTACGCCAGAAGGTAAGCCTTTAAGGGAAGATATTTCTGATGAACGTATAAATAAGCTGGAATCACAGCTTGCAGATATCAGAAAGGCACAGGAACACAAAGTGTGCCCGGCGATGACGCTGCCAGATGCAGATGATGAACGCTTGTTGGATGAACAGGCACGATAGGCTTCTACATTAAAAAATCTAAGGGTCCTGCTTATTGTTGCTGCAGGATCCTGGATGCAGTTGCGGCCGCAGCAGAACGTGTGCTCAAACCTGTTTTATTATAAATCTGTTCAATATGTTTATCTATGGTTCTGGGGCTTACCAACAAAATATCTGCAATATCACGGCTTGTTTTGCCGCGAGAAATCCATAGTAGTACTTCTGCTTCCCGAGCGCTTATATTCAGTGCTTCCTGTAAGGTTTTTTCCGGCAAGAGCGTATGAGAAGAAATTCGGAACAAAAGTTCATCTGTAGATGAAACACCCACAAAGGTGATAAGAACTTCATTTTCACCGACCTGCTTCTGGTCAATCACCTGCCCAGGTGGTGGAAGCGTGGAAAAGCGCCTTAGGATGGTAGGTAAATCAAGTTCATCTTTATCTAAAAGATCTGCCGCTTGGGGTGTGCGCCATAATAGATTACCTGCTGAAGTTGCTGCGAACAGAAAGCGACCAGCACTATCCAGTGCAGTTTGAGCGGTTCGAATACGAGCTGCCGCTTCTATATGCACGCTGATACGCGCGAGAGTTTCTTCTAGTCTTAAAGGTTTTGTAACGTAATCAACTGCTCCAGCTTCAAAAGCCCGAAGCACGTGTTCTGTTTCTGTTAAACCCGTCATGAATATTAGTGGGATAGATGAAAGGTGATAGTCCTGATGCAGTGTTTCGCATACTTCCCACCCTGTCATGCCGGGCATAAGAGCATCCACAAGGATAAGATCGGGCACTGTGCGTGCCACAACTTCTAGGGCGGAAGTTCCAGACTGTGCCAAAAGTACAGAATACCCATTATCAGAGAGTGTTTCATCCATCATGCCCAGAACAGATGGGTCATCATCAACGATTAGAATGGTACGACGTTGGGGGGATGAGCTTTTCATGCCTCGTCCTGCTCCAGTTGGATGCGAAGTGCTTCCAGTTGATAGGTGGCAGCCATTTTTGCCAGTGGGGCAATCATATCCCGTAACATAGGCTTTTCTGATTGCAGAGAGGCTAATCTTTCTCGCACTTGTTTTAGGTTGCCTCTATTCAAAGCAGCTAGCAAATCAAGACGTTCTTTTTCTGGTAAATGGTCAGTAGGTTTCTGAAATTCAGCTTGTTTTGGGTAGTCATCTATATAAGAATCTGGAAAGATCCATGATAAAGAAAGAATCTTTCCGACTTCCTGAATGAGGATTGAAAGATTAACCGGTTTTCCAATAACAGGACAATCCTCCAAGGAAGCCACATGCCGGTTGGCACTTTCTACAAGGTTGCCAGTTAGAAACATGATAGGAATATGGGTTGCAGAAGTTTGTCGAATACGCAACGCAAGTTCGCGCCCATCCATTTCAGGCATTGTCAGGTCAAGTAACAATAAATCTGGGCATGCAAGATCAAGACAGTCCAGACATTCCCGTCCATTTTCAAAATCTCGTATATTGAAGCCGCAGCGCTCAAGGAGTTCCCGCATAATCTGGCGGTGGCTGGAGCTATCATCGACAATACTGATTGTACGTTTTGGCCCTTCATATCCGATGGGAAAAGCCGGCAGGATCGGTGAAAGTTGAATATCTTTATCTGGCAACATAAGGCGTAATTTAAAGCAAGACCCTTTGCCCATTGTGCTGGTAAAGGTCAATTCTCCCCCCATCACTTCTGTTAAAAGTTTAGTGATAGTAAGCCCAAGCCCAGTGCCGGGAATATTGGCTGTTGCTGCTGCCCGTTCAAAAGGATCAAAAATACGTTCTTGATCTTCTATGGCAATTCCGGAACCTGTATCTTCTACAGTAAATTCAGCAATTTGTGCATGCCAGCGGGCAGAAAAAGTAACAGAACCCTGTTGTGTATATTTAATTGCATTTGAAAGCAGGTTGAGCAGAACTTGCCTGAGGCGATGTTCATCGCATGTTACAACAGATGGTAAAAACTGGGGCTTCCAGTAGAATTTTAGCCCTTTTGCCTGTGCTTGTGGGCGCATCATCTGAGCGACAGATTCTAAAAAAGCGGCAAGTGGGATTGTGTCAGAATGTAATTCAATGCGTCCTGCTTCAATCCGCGAAATATCCAGCAGGCCGGAAAGAATGCTTGTGATATGATCTCCGCTTTCCCGCATGATACTGAGTGTTTTCTGCCGTTCTGGAGGCATACGTGCGTCATGCTGTAAAAGCTGGATATACCCCATGATTGCATTTAAAGGAGAGCGGATTTCGTGGCTGATACCGCTAATGTAGCGCGTTTTTGCCAAACTGGCAGCTTCTGCTTTTTCACGTGCATTTTGTAATGCCTGATCCATACGCATACGTGCACGTATCTCGTTCATCAACAGGCGTGTTTGATGCAGTGTTTCCCGTGTTGCCGTTTTACGGCCTTCCTGCGCCATAACTAAAAGCCATGCGCCTATAACGCAGGCCAGAAACACAATGAGCAATGTGCCATCAAACGGCAGACCGGTTTTGTGCGCAAGAAACCCAAGCACAAAAATAATACAGATAAGGAGGCATACAAATCGTCCACCCGGAGAAACAAGAATGCGCCTAAATTTGGAAGGTAAGGTACGCAATGGGACAGTGAGTTGGTAAGAAAGGTGAGTTGCAATAGGTTTGCAACGATCATGACATCGCCCGTCAAGCGAGCAACATAGGGAACAAATGGTACCCCCATATGCTGGGCAGGACGTCATGTCTTCGGCTTCAAACTCATGCTCACAGATCACGCAGCGCATAATCGGCTGGGTATTCCATTCTGCGGGCTGTTTGCGTGCCGTGTAAGTGCGTCCATGGGTAAGATAAGCCAGAAGAGGCGTTGTGCCACAGGCAACAAAGAGTGTTAGAAATGGTGCAAAAGCAGCGGCATACGCCCCTAGTAAATCAGACATGGCAAGGGTGCCAATGCCTGCTCCTAAAGCCCAAGCGCCAATGCCAACAATATTGAGATCCGGCAGCAATGAGCGCTTAAATTCTATTTCTGATGGGCAAAGCTTTAAAGGTTTGCAAATGGTCACATCCCCAAGGATAACACCAATCCATGCGCATGCCAGAACGGCATAAAAGATGATACCTGTTTGGATTGTGTTTACCAATCCAGCTTCCATAAGAATCAGGGCAATGGTAATATTAAAAAGAACGTAAAAGACCCGCCCAGGATGAGAATGTGTAAGTCGGGAGAAAAAGTTCGACCAAGCGAGAGATCCTGCATACGCATTTGTAATATTGATTTTGATTTGAGACACAGCCACCAAAGCGATCGTAAGGGCTGTAGCAAGCTCTGGGGGCGTAAAACTGCTCCATGCCAAATGATACATCAAACCAGGTTGTGTGGCCTGTAAAGGTGAAAAACCTGCACGTAAAGCAACCCATCCAAGAAATGATCCGGCAAGAAGCTTGGCTGCATCCAGAACAATCCATGCTGGGCCACCTAAAATCAGAGCACTCCACCATTGCCGTTTGTTCTGTGCCGTAAGTGGAGGAAGAAAGCGCAAGAAATCAATCTGTTCTGCACTTTGGCAAACCAGAACGATCATAACAGAAGCTGCACTGCCAATAGCGAGAGTATCAATTCCTGATGTGTGTTGCACCAGCCCAGAAAAATGTGTCCACTCAGCTAACCAAAGTGGGTGTTGTATAATAAGTATGGATAACGGTAGAAGGTTAAGAAAAAACCATATAGGGAATGTAATAATCTGAAATTTTGCAATAAATGTTATACCTCGTGCAACCAGTGGGATGATAACTACCGCACATGCAAGATAGGCAAGCCATAATGGAATATTGAGAAGAATGTGTAAGGTGCCCGCCAGAATGGCAGCTTCTAAGCCGAAAAAGATAAATGTAAAACTGGCGTAAATTAACGATGTAACAGTTGATCCAATATAACCAAAGCCTGTTCCGCGCGTTAAAAGATCTACATCTAGGCCAGCTTTTGCAGCCGTTGCACATAACGGTAGAGTGATACAAAAAATAAGAACCGTTACAAATGTAATGGCAATAGCTGTATTGGTGAAGCCAAAAGCGAGTGTAAGTGTACCCCCGATAGCTTCTAGTGCCAGAAACGAGATAGACCCCAAGGCAGTAAAAGCTGCGCGCATGGGGGTGGCAGTGCGGGCGCTTCGGGCTGTAAAGCGCAGTGCATAATCTTCAAAAGTCTGGTCTGCTGCCCAGCGATTATATGCCCTGCGAGTACGCACGATACGCAGGTGGCTGGTATCATGAGGCAAAAGCGGATTCCTGATCTTCTGGATATCTTGTTATAGTATCGTAACATAGAGCCGTATGGGGCTATACGCAATCATGCGTATAGGAAAATACACCATGATGCGCTGACGTAGGGTCTAGCAGCAACTGGAGTGCTTTCTTATGTCCGACATCTTGCCAAAATTTTCCCGTCGTGCGTTTGGGCGCCTAGCCCTGGCATCATCAGTTGCAGCCATAGGCGCAGCATATCGGCCAGGCCAGGCCTTGGCAGCAGCTCCCACCGGGCAACCCATTAAAGTGGGTATTTTGCATTCCCTTTCAGGGACAATGGCTATTAGTGAAACAACACTAAAAGATGTCATGCTCATGCTGATTGCGGAGCAAAACCGCAAAGGTGGCTTGCTGGGGCGTCCTTTGGAGCCAGTGATAGTAGATCCGGCATCAAACTGGCCGCTATTTGCTGAAAAGGCCCGTCAGCTTCTTTCTGTTGATAAAGTAGATGCTGTGTTTGGGTGCTGGACCAGTGTTTCCCGTAAATCTGTGTTGCCGGTGTTTGAAGAACTCAACGGTATTCTGTTCTATCCGGTGCAGTATGAAGGGCAGGAATGTAGCCGTAATATTTTCTACACAGGTGCTGCGCCTAATCAGCAGGCTATTCCGGCGGTAGATTATCTGTTGAGCGAAGAGGGCGGTAACGCCAAACGTTTTGCTTTAGTTGGCACAGATTATGTTTATCCTCGGACCACAAACCAGATTCTTGCCAATTACCTGAAGTCCAAAGGCATTAAGGACGAAGATATTATGGTGAATTATACACCATTCGGGCAATCTGATTGGCAGACCATTGTTTCGCAAATTAAGGCGTTTGGAGCGGCTGGCAAAAAAACTGCTGTTGTGTCCACTATTAATGGTGATGCCAACGTTCCTTTTTATAAGGAGCTGGGTAACCAAGGTGTGTCTGCAACAGATATTCCGGTAATGGCATTTAGCGTAGGTGAGGAAGAGCTGGCAGGTATGGACACAACCTCATTGGTTGGGCAACTTGCCGCATGGAACTATTTTGAAAGCATTGATACGCCAGAAAATAAGTTATTCATCAAGCAATGGCATGAATTTACAAAAAATCCAAAACGTACAACAAATGATCCAATGGAAGCCCATTATATTGGCTTTAATATGTGGGTGCAGGCCGTAACCAAAGCAGGCACTACAGATCATGATAAAGTTATAGATACCATGATAGGTATTCGCCAACCTAATCTTACGGGTGGTGTAGCGCAAATGCTACCTAATCATCATCTCACAAAGCCTGTATATATTGGTGAAATTCAGGAAGATGGTCAGTTTAGTGTTGTTTGGAAAACACCCAGCACAATAGCTGGGCAGGCTTGGTCTCCGTGGGTGCCAGAAACTAAAAATCTGATCGGAGACTGGAGCAAGCCAATTTCGTGTGGGAATTATAATACAGCCACTAAAACGTGTATTGGTAAAAAGCATGCGTAGATTCAGCCAGTTTCTGTGGGCTGGTGTTGTCTGTTTACTGCTTGCATTTTCAGGAGTGCGAGGGGCAGCAGCAGACGAATTTTCAGGTTTGGAAAGTGGCCAGTTTAATACCATAGCTGATACGGTTTCGGCTATGGTGGCTTCTGGTAATCCGCAAGCTGGAGCGGTTATAGATGCCTTGGAAAAACGGCATCTAGTTTATTCTCCTGCGGGTGGGGTTTTTATTCGGGCAGGCACAACCTATGTTGATGCCCGAACCGGTCAGTCTGTACAAAATATACCAGCCGATCTTAAACCTGTGCGGATGAATAATCATGTTCGCCAGGTTTTGGCGAGCGCAACTGCAGAACTGGAATTGCTTTCTCCAGAAGATGCAGTGCGTTTAAAAGCCGCAACACAAATGTATGCGCAGCATAATCCTGCCATGTTGCCGGTTATTCATCATGCTCTGGAGCGTGAAAAGAACAGTCATGTTCGGTTGAAACTTGAACAGGCAAATGCGGCGACAATGTTGGCACAACCTGTGCAACCAGGGCAGGATGCTACACGTTTGGCTGCTGTAAAAACGCTTGGTTCAGCAGGAGATCTGGAAGCACGCGGCTTACTTGCTGTTGTGGCTGCATCTGATCATGAAACACCGGAAGTGCGAAAGGCAGCGGCAAAAACTGTTTCCAGCATAGATTTGAAACAGCGTGTATGGAGCGTATTGCAAAATGCCTTTTACGGGCTGAGCTATGGGTCTGTATTGCTTTTGGCTGCAACTGGGCTTGCCATTACATTTGGCGTTATGGGTGTGATCAACATGGCTCATGGTGAGCTGATGATGATTGGCGCCTATACAACATGGCTGGTGCAGCAGGGTATTCGGGCAACCGTTCCGTGGCTAGAGCCTGTTTCCCTTTTAGTGGCAATTCCTGTTGCGTTCTGTGTGTGTGGTTTGCTGGGTATTCTTATCGAACGCGGTTTGATCCGCTTTTTGTATGGCAGACCGCTGGAAACTCTGTTGGCAACATGGGGGCTTTCTCTCATTCTTCAGCAGGCTATTCGGTCTATTTTCGGGCCTACCAATATCGCGGTTATAACACCTGCGTGGCTTTCTGGATCATGGATGCTTGGGAGTGTGGATATTACCTTAAACAGATTGGCAATTTTTGTTTTTGCCTTTTTGGTTCTGGGCGCGCTTATGCTGGTTATGCGCAAAACATCACTTGGCTTGGAAATGCGTGCCGTTACACAAAACCGCCGTATGGCAGCGTTGATGGGGATACGTACACCGCGTGTAGATGCGTTGGCTTTTGGGCTGGGGGCTGGGCTTGCTGGTTTGGCCGGGGTGGCTGTAAGCCAGATTGATAATGTAAGCCCTAATTTGGGGCAGTCTTACATTATCGATAGCTTTATGGTGGTGGTATTTGGTGGTGTTGGTAACCTGTGGGGCACATTAGCTGCGGCCATGACACTTGGTATGGGCGGAAAAATACTGGAACCAACTATTGGGGCTGTATCAGCTAAAATTGCCATTCTTGTTCTGGTTATTCTCTATATTCAGCGGCATCCGAGAGGTATGTTCCCTGTGCGTGGTCGGGGTGTAGAGTCATGAACGCGCTGTCACCTTCAACCACAAAGTCTTTCTCCGGCACCATACGTATGGCTGCAGTGGCATTTGCGGTTACGATTGTGTTGGCGGGTGCAAGTTTACTTCCAGAAGCAAATCCACTCCATGTTTCAGCCTTTGTTGTTTCATTGGCAGGCAAGTATTTGGCATATGCTATTCTTGCTTTATCTGTTGATCTTGTATGGGGTTTTGCAGGTATTCTTACATTGGGGCATGCAGCATTTTTTGCATTGGGTGGTTATGCCATGGGCATGTACCTCATGCGGGAAATTGGCACCCGTGGCGTTTATGGTAATCCCAATTTGCCAGATTTTATGATCTTTTTATCGTGGAAGTCACTTCCATGGTACTGGTGGGGGAGTGATCATTTTGCATGGGTGATGTTACTGGTACTGATAGTGCCGGGTATTCTGGCTGGTGTATTTGGCTGGTTAGCATTTCGCTCTCGTGTTTCGGGTGTTTATCTTTCCATTATCACGCAGGCTCTAACATATGCTTTGATGTTGGCATTTTTTCAGAATGGTTTAGGCTTTGGCGGCAATAATGGCCTAACAGATTTTAAGGATATTTTAGGGGCGGATTTGCATTCACCTCTTACACGCGCAGTAATTTTAGTGGTTACTGGGGCTGTGTTGGCAGGGTGTTTGCTGCTCTCTCGGTGGCTTGTATCGGGCAGATTTGGTTATCTGCTGGTGGCTGTAAGAGATGCAGAAAACCGCACGCGTTTTTTAGGATACCGTCCAGAACAGGCCAAGCTGCTGATATGGGTTTTTTCGGCCATGGTAGCGGGCATTGGCGGCGCTCTTTATGTCACACAGGTGGGTATTATTAACCCTAGTGAGTTTGCTCCTGCCAATTCTATTGAGTCTGTTATCTGGGTTGCCGTGGGTGGGCGTGGTACATTGTCAGGGTCTGTGCTTGGGGCTGTATTGGTAAATTTCGGTAAAACACTTTTTACCGCATGGTTGCCAGAGTTTTGGCTTTATGGGCTTGGTTTACTCTTTCTTGTTACCACCCTTTTTCTCCCTCAGGGCCTTATGGGGTTGCGGTATCATCTTGTCAAAAAGCAGCCGGAGGAAGTTACGCCTGAAGTCTCTAATCCGGAAGGAGAAGAGGCGTGAGTCAAACACCTTTGCTGGAAATGCGTGATGTTAGCGTAGCTTTTGATGGTTTCCGGGCTATTAATGGATTGAACCTGACGCTGCATCCAGGGGAAATGCGGGCAATTATTGGCCCAAATGGTGCAGGCAAAACGACGATGATGGATATCATCACGGGAAAGACGCGCCCAGATACAGGCACAGTTCGGTTTTGTGGAGGTGACTTGACCAAACTGGATGAACCAGCAATCGCTCGTTTAGGAATTGGCCGCAAATTTCAAAAACCAACAGTGTTCGAAGCGTTAACTGTGCAAGAAAACCTATTGCTTTCTTTAAGTGGTATTCGTGCACCGTTTTCTGTTTTGCTTGCGCGTTTTTCAGGTAAAGAACAGGAGCGCATAGACCAGATTCTGGAAACGACCCGTTTGAAAGATCATGCTGCCCGGCAGGCTGGTGGGATGAGCCACGGGCAGAAGCAGTGGCTGGAAATAGGCATGCTGTTAGGGCAGGAGCCAGACTTGCTTTTGGTGGATGAACCCGTAGCGGGCATGACAGAAGCAGAAACCATGGCAACCGCAGAGTTGCTCCGAGAGATCAACCAAACACGTAGTGTGGTCGTTGTAGAACACGACATGGATTTTGTGCGTGCATTAGAGGTGACAGTAACGGTGTTGCATGAAGGATCTGTTCTGGCGGAAGGTAATTTGGAAGATGTCAGTCATGATCCAAGAGTTATTGAGGTTTATCTTGGACGCTAAAATGCTGAACCGTAAATGCAGAAAAGGAGAATGTCCTTATGCTGAGGGTTGAGGATGTGCATCTGCATTATGGGGCTGCCATTGCTTTGCGAGGTATTTCTTTAGAAGCATGCGCAGGCAAGGTTACATGTGTGCTGGGGCGTAACGGGGTTGGTAAAACCAGCCTTATGCGTGCCATTACAGGTATGCATGCTGTCAGTTCGGGTAAGATTGTATGGGAGGGAGAGGATATCACAAGCCTTTCCGCTTATGAACGTGCAAGGCGGGGCATTGCGACAGTGCCGCAGGGGCGCGATATTTTTCCTTTGCTGAGTGTGCGTGAAAATCTTGAAACCGGGTATGGCCTTCTAAAACGGCGAGACAGAAAAATACCAGACGAAGTTTTTGAACTGTTCCCTGTTTTGGAAAAAATGCTTAATCGACGTGGAGGTGACCTATCGGGCGGGCAGCAACAGCAGTTGGCTATTGCACGTGCCCTTATTATCCGCCCTCGGCTTTTGGTGTTGGATGAACCAACAGAAGGCATTCAACCCAATATTATCAAGGACATTGGTACTATTATCTCTATGTTGCGAGATCGTGGAGACATGGCCATTGTGTTGGTGGAACAATACTTTGATTTTGCATTTAATCTTGCTGATACCGTAGAGGTTATGGATAGAGGTAAAATTATACTTTCTGGGCAAGTTGCAGAAATGGATGCAGAAGAAGTGCGCGCCAACATTGCGATTTGAGGGAGTGGAACTTTAAGAAAATCCTCTGCAAGCGTTACGAAAAACGTGGTGTTCTGTACGGGCTTCAAACCCGTTTGCCTTAAGTGGCAGAGGGTTCACTTCGTGGGTAAACCCGTGGGGTAATCAAGATAATTCGTTAAATTATTATGAGATTTTACAGGAGGCAGAAAATAGCCCCCTGTAAATTTCTGATTTTTTACAAAAGATAAATGGAATACTTTTCTTACTTATTATCAGCAAAAGTTAAATCACTACGGGCCTTATCAATTACTGCCATTGCTTTACGTAGGAAAGTCACCGTGGCATCAAAATCAATGAGCTTATTTTTATCGAGTTGTATCCAGTTGCTTTCCGAACTGACAAGGGCTGCTGTCATAGAACGTCCATTCCCGCGCCTTACTGGAGGAGTTATTGTTATATCGCTCTCTTTGTTTGCGGCTTTAAGCGTTTTTAACCATCTGTTTCTAACAGACGATCGGGCGGCTGGTAGGTGTTTTTCTGTCCAGCAACCTAATTTCATGACAAGAGATTTTTCTTCTATTTGCAAGTAGGTTTGCCAGCCAGACCAAGCCCCGAAATGCCACCAAGCTCCCATAAATCCGCCTTGTGCATTGGCAACATATCCCCAATTAAGATCCGGAAAAACTTCTTGAAGAGAGAGAAAAAAACCTTGCCAAGAATAACGGGACCAGTCGTTAGGGTGAAGGTGGAGAAAACTTTGCGTTTCTTTTTCACGAAAATCAAGCAACGATAAAAAATCATTGAATATATAGTTTTCTAACCCACTTTCTTTAATTTTTATTAAAACATTCAAAAAATCCCTTCTCAAAAGAAGGTTGTATCCAGACTTTTTTGCTTTTTTATAATTCGATTGATTTCCTGTTTTGCAAAAAATCGGTAAGATTTTCCGGTTGGGGTAACGGGCTTGGATTGCAGTTTTATAGCGATCTAATTGGTTACCATGTTCGGCAGTATCAGTTTTATCTTCGATAAGAAGAATGAGATTTTTGCCAATTTCAGCAACAATGTCCGCTGAATCAAGTTGTTTTTTAACAACGATATTTTCACTTGAAATGGGGTTCTCTTTGCTTAATTCAAGTAAGTAATTAACAAATATTTTTCCTGCATTATGCATTTTAAGGTCTTTGCTTGCACATGAGCTATCAGCCCAACTTAACAGCCAGCAAATAAAAGCATCTTGTGATAACTCTGATGTTGCCCAGCGGAATAAATTAGTATTATCAAACATAGGGTATTAATCCTCATAAAGATATTCATTTTGTGTAAATGCAATAAGTAATGCATGTTTACATTTTATGGTGTTCTATCGTTTTTGGTGAACATATGGTAGCAGAATGTTATTCTTTTCCTCTTTGTTTTTTTACTCTCATAAATGAACTCATAAAAAAGTGTTTAATGGTTCAATGCGTCAGAAATGATCGTAGCTTTGTGATGTTGGAATGCTGCTTCTAGCATTTCGCAGAGTTTTTCCCGAAGAAAGTGGGGTTCAACAATTTCGACTGTGTTGCCCAAGTGAAAAGGTGATTTGCTATCTCAAGTGATCCGCTTGCTACAAATTGAATGATGACACTTCCATCAGAGTGCAACGTGGTTGTTTGATTGTGGTGAAACAGAAAACGGGAAGCATCATAAGCAGCTTAGGGTTTAAAACGGAGAATAATTTTTTGAGGTTTCTCTTGGAAAACCCCGAAAGATTGGGCTGCACAATGTGCTGCAAAAACGGTAGCGATCATAACGATACTTTTCCGTGCGTCGGGTATCCAGACGAATGCTTTGAAGTCAGTGAGCCGGACATGGCTTTTCGCTGGAACAGTTGGAAGCATTCTCCACTGCATGACTAAAGCGGCAATGGCGATGATTGCGGCGGCCACAAATGCTCCGTGCCAGGATGATTACTCGGCTACAAGAGATCCCATTGGAACCTCAAGGATCATGGCTGCCCTGACCCTTGCAAAAACAGCCGCGGCTGCCTTATGCGTCTTTTCCTTGGCACCGAGTTCTACTGCGACAGAAAGGCCCATCGCCCAGAATGCACCAAGACTGATACCGACCAGTGCCCGGCTAAGCAGTATCACTGCAAATGTCGGTGCCATGATGGCAATCAGGCAACCTGCGAGCAGAATAAGGGAGAGCCATAAAACAATCCTGCGACAATCTATGAGCCCTGAAAAAAGCATGACCTCAGGAGCGGAACGTGCTGCCATCATTCCAGGAACTGTCATGGTAAGCCCGGCCGTTCCGGAACTTACAGGAAATGTTGTCGAAATATCAGGCAGGATACCTACAGGAAGAAATTCAGTGGTGACTGACACAAATTATCCCAACGCCAGAGACAGGATGGCCAGTTTCTGGAGACCAGGAGAAAGCTCCCGAGAAATCAAATGCTGCATGACTATAGAGTTTTTTATCAAAATGTTTGTGAGTAAATTTCAGTAATAAACATCTATTAATTCTATATTTCTCATGAAATACTCTATTGTATGAAGCGGTTTGGAAAATCTCGGATTTTTTACGAAAGAAGAAAGATAATCGCCCTCACATCTGGCGCGATGGCGAGTTGTCTGATCGGTGCCGAGGCATACCGCATGCACTTACCTGACAGGAGGTCTTCCATGGCGGATCAGAATTCCCAAACTTTGAGACTTATTTTCCCTCAGTGGCAAGGCGGAGATAATCCTCCCTATTATCTGGGGTCAAAACTTCTGGCCTGGCTGGCTCCTCCTTCTGCTGGACCTGTTGAGGAAGTTCCGGTTGACGCTCCGACAGACGTCCCTCTGCCAGTCGAGAATGAAATGCGTGGACGCAGTGTCTTGCTGAAACAAATCGGAGAAGCCCGGACAATCATTGAACGTCATCAACCGAAGTCACTGGCGGTTCTGGGCGGGGACTGTCTTGTCTCACTCGTGCCTTTTTCGTGGCTTTCAGAACGCTATGGCGATAAGCTGGGGGTGCTCTGGATTGATACCCATCCAGACGTTCAGACCCCAAAGCAGTATATGAACGCACATGCACACGTTCTGGGGGCTCTGTTAGGCCATGGCGATCCCGACCTGACAAAGGCAGTGACAAAGCCGGTTCCTGCAAAGAATGTGATGATTGCGGGCATTCATGATCCACTTCCGTTCGAAGCCCAGTTCATTGCGGATCATGGATTGCGGACATGTTCACCTCAGCAGGTGCGTGATGGTGCACAGCCGGTTATGGAATGGCTAAAAGACAGTCAGATTGAAGTGCTTGCTATTCATCTGGATCTTGATGTGCTGGATCCGCATAACTTCCGTTCTCTGCTTTTTGCAAAACCGGGTCGTGGCAAGCATGATTTTGGAGACGTTGCTGAGGGAAAACTCAACATTCCCGACGTTCTGAAACTGATTCAGGAAGTGACGACTGAAAAAGAAGTGGTCGGTATGACAATTGCCGAACACATGCCCTGGGATGCCCTGAACCTGCAGGAAATGCTTAAGCAGCTTCCTCTTATCGGCAGTTAAACCTTCGCGCCAGAAAGCCTGTATTCTTAAGAGCAGGCTTTCTCATTTTACTTTCATTTCCTCGATAAACAGCGACAGAGGCATCGAATGGCGATGGTGTCGGGGGTAGAAGAGATGAAACCCCAGATGCGTCGGACAGAAGGGTTCCAGAACTGATATCAGTTTGCCATTCTGGATGTGTTCTTCTGCAACAATTTTAGGAATGTAGGAGAGTCCAATACCGTCCAGACAGGCATCGCGCGCACCGAACACGTTGTTGCAGATAAATTGACCGACAGGCTGAAATTTCAGGTCTTTTCCTTTCTGTCTGAAACGCCACGGATAAATCTTTCCATGGGTGGGTAGACGAACACCGATACAGTTGTGCTCTTGCAGACGGGCCGGGGTTTTGGGGATGGCATGGTTTTTGAAATAGGTCGGAGACCCAACAACCGCAAATGGGATGTCAGGCGATACAGGCACTGAAATCATCCCCTGTGTCACCAGTTCTCCAAGGCGCACGCCCGCATCGAAACCTTCATCCACAATATCAATCAGGCGCAAATCCGTTGAGATCTCAAGGGAGATTTCCGGGTAATTCTTTAGAAAATCTGCAATACGAGGTCGAAGAAAGAAGCCCAGAGATTCATCTGTCACGGTGATCCGGAGATTGCCTCTGGGACATTTGCGGAATTCGTCAAGGCTGCTCATTCGGTTCTCGATTTCGTCGAAAAGCGGCTGAATATTTTGCAGCAGATAGTCTCCCGCAGGCGTGGGAACGACACGACGTGTTGTTCTCGTCAGAAGAGTGACGCCTAGTCGTTCCTCCAGAAGACGCATGGTGTGGCTTATTGCAGAGGGCGTGACACCTCTGCGGGCTGCCGCCTTTGTAAAGCTCCGTTCTTGGGCAACTGCCAGAAAAGAAAGCAGTTCGCTAAAATTTTCTCGTGACACTTGCTGACCTGAACTCTGTTTTATCACTTAATCATCAATGATGATCTTAACGATAAATGCTTTTGGAATCATAGTTTAGGCTTTTTTTAAACGCGCTCTGGTTACCTTTGATTATCCTGACAGGCAGCTAGCGTGTTTTGTTTGCGATATCTCCGGGCACGGGCTGGTAGTAGCGATTGAGTGACTTCAGATCGCGATGGCCCGTGAGCTGGGGCAGTATAATCGGGTTCAGATAGCGGGCCAACCGCGATGTGGCTTCATGACGTGAATCATGAAAGGTCAAATCCTGAATTCCGGCTTGCCGGGTCATGAGACCGAACAGGACAGAAAAGATTTTTCTCTCTCCTACCGAAAAGACAATATCTTTTTGGTCAGGTAATTTTTCCATGGTGGCCCGCTTTCGGGATCAAGTTCTTCTTTGTGTCTGTCACTCTTCACGTGAGCGAGGGAAGGTCTGCCTGTGGAAGTCTATATCCTGCCAGCGCAAACTGAAGGATTCCCCTAAGCGGCTGCCTTGTTCAATCGACCACCTGATGAGCCATACTACATCAGGAGAATGCTTGAAAATCCCGTCGGGCTGAGAAGCAGCCCGCAGAAGTTCGTCTTCTTCGCCGTCCTCTAATCTCTGTTTTCTCTTACGTGCGGGTGGTTCAAGTTGGCCCACATGCGTCTTGGCTCGTACGTCCATGAGCCAGCGGCGAGCAAGGCTGGCTGACGCGAAGGTTTCGCGATGACGTTTGCAGTTCATCATCCTGCGGGCCTGATATTGGTTGGGGCCACGATACCAGACGCCCTTGGGTAACGGCTTTCCTCTCCCAGTTTGGCTGGGGATTGACTCAAAAATCAACGATTTTCAGATTAACCTGCTGCAAGTCCTTGAAAAACTTGGCGTCCCGTACGGGATTCGAACCCGTGTTGCCGCCGT
>NZ_VHON01000017.1:0-68632 GCF_008690365.1 Acetobacter sp. DmW_136 | reverse complement strand
GATGTGCATCTTGCAACAGCCGGACAGCAGCATGACATTGCAGCGCATCTGATGCAGGATAAGCCTGAAGGCTGGCATGAAACAGACTGGACAGATTGTGCATGGACAAACGGAAATGCCCTGTTGCCTTTGGGGGATCTCCTGATCAGCCATCACATGGGGCTGCTGTCTATAACAATCCGGGACACCGGATATTATGTTCTGGGTAATGAGAAACTGTCTGATAATGCAAAGAATTTTGCTTAATTAGAGAATAAGTCTTCATGGCCAGACGGGTGTAAATCAGTCTGGCCATGAATGCATTTGGGCAATAGATACAGGTTGTATTTTAAAATACCTGTTGTTTGTTAATAAATTTCACATTCATGCAAAATATATTATGAATTTTAATTTTATTTAAACTATATATTTTTAATAAATTGAATTTATAACGCATATATAATAATGCATTATATGGAAATCATATATAAAATATTTATGTATTGTATTTTTATATTGATATTAATCAATAAATTATGATGATCGTGAGTATATAAACTTGTCTTGCGGCACGGTCTGTGATGCCAGCCGCAAAATAGGAGGCGAGTTACTATGCCAAAATCAGTAGTTAATCCGGAATTTCTTCCCATTCTTGAGAAAATGCCATCATTTGATGGTCTTTCATCGCTTTCACTTCCAGAAGTGCGAGAAGTTTTTCTAACATCTGTGCGCCTTATAGAAGGTCGGCCTCTGCCAGATGTTATCACGCGGGAAGAATACGTGCCGGGGTTGAATAATGCCCCAGATGTACGTGTTGTTGTTTATACACCGCGCGAAGTGCAACCCAATGCACCCGCTATGGTTTACATTCATGGCGGCGGCCTTGTTTCTGGCCACCCGGAAGTGGATGACCCCAAATGCCAAAAGCTGGCTAGTGATCTGGGTTTTCAGATTTTTTCGGTTGATTACCGTCTCGCGCCAGAGGTGAAATATCCCGGCGCTATTGAAGATTGTTATGCCGTTCTGAAATGGGTGCATGAAAACGCCAGCACACTTGGCATTTCGCGCGATAAGGTTGTTGTTGCCGGTGAAAGTGCAGGTGGTGGTTTAAGCGCAGCCCTAAGCCTGATGGCGCGTGACAAAAAAGAATACAAACTTGCTTTTCAACTGCTTATTTACCCCATGCTGGATGATCGTACAGCAGTAAACAGTGATCCAGGCGCTAATTTTGGCGAATTTGTCTGGACACGTTCTGCCAACAAATACGCATGGCAGGCTTATTTGGGCGATAAAGCGGGTGGCCCACAAACGCCGCCATATGCAGCCGCTGGCCGTGCAACAGATCTGGCAGGTTTGCCCCCCACCTTTATTGGTGTGGGATCAATGGATCTGTTTTTGAAGGAAGACCTTGATTACGCAACCCGCCTGATGGCAGCGGCTGTGCCCACGGAAGTTATGGTGGTGCCGGGGGCTTATCATGTGTTTGATATGTATGTGCCGGATGCAGAACTTTCCCGTAGGTTTATGGATGCCTACTGTGCAGCACTTAAACGCACATTGAATCTGTAATACCACTAGTGCCTGACAGGTTATTTAGCCTGTCAGGCTGTGGTGTTGTATTGTATTTACCCACCACCTCTGCATGAAGCCATTTCTCTGGTGGAAACCGCTTCCGATGCCGCTTTGCGTAATTGCTGGGCACAATTTTGCGCTGAAATAATCATTCTTTGTGCGCTGGCAGAAAAGGGCAGTCTGCCCCCACTTTTGCCTGCTGCGATAAGAGCCAAATCTTTATACGCATCTACAAAAATATTTTGTGCAACACTGCCTGTGTCTTCACAGCCGCCTAAATCTGTTGGCTGAAACATGTTTTTTGCACGAAAGCAGAGCAGAGAAACCTTTTTTCCGGTAGAATAAGATGAGGCAGCATTTACACCATTATTGGAAAGATATGCCTGCACATCATCTATTCCTGATGGGGAGGAAGCATAATCAACATAAAAATCTTCCCCAGTTTGGGAAACAGAAAGAGCCTGCCCGGTAATATAGATAGGCTTATCCATGGGGAAATTTTTTGCAGCAGTAACAGAACTGGATTTCCATTCTGCCCAATAGGCTTGGGCTGTTATGGATGTTGGGCGCGGAAAAACTGGAGCCCAGTTAATAAGGCTTTTGCCACCACTTAAAAATGCTTTGATATCATTGGTTAGTAAAATGGATGCGGCATCTACATAAGGGTAAGCATCATCTACAGTCTGCGGTGCAGAAGAGGCTATAACTGGTGTTGCCCATATTAGCATGGCAACCAGAAGTATCTTTTTCAAATTCATCTCCCTTCTTTGTCCGTATTATATCCTTCGGAAAGAAGAAGAGGCAGCCCCGTTCTAAAATGAATGACGGGTGGTTTTTGGCCACCCGCCTGCGCGATTATCAGGAATGTGCGGTAATAACGGTTTTTGCCAGAGATTCAATTTCAGAGGCTTCTACACCTTCTGGGTTGCGCTCTGCTTTTTTGGCCACTTCGCGTTCGGCTTCACCAGCCTTAACGCCGCCTTTAAGCACATAATTTGCCAGTTCACGCACTTCTTCCTTAGTTGCCAGCTTGGGCTGTTTAAGGGCGCGTTCTGCCAGATGGAAAAGGGAGCTGGTTTCGTGCGGTGCTTTATCGGTCATAAAAAAGTCCTTTCTGCTTTGATGCTCAAGCCTAAGCATTTGTTCATTTTACGAAATGGGGATGCTCCCTGCATTCAGCTACGGGGAAGGAGGGATGGCTGCTATGTGCTGCGCAGATTGCGTGCGTTAAGGCAGGAAATCTTTTATTCTGCTGGTGTTATTTTTGTTCGTACATCCGTAAGATAAAGCAGAAACTGGCCCCAGCAGCACTGCCGAGGAATGGATGAGAGATTTATGGTCAGGCATGCGTGCATGTCTGGATCGTGTTTTTGATATTTCTGGCCGCGGTTCCAGTATTCCCAAGGAAGTTGTGGCGGGTATCACCACCTTTGGGGCAATGGCCTATATTATGGCAGTTAACCCCAATATTCTGGCTTCTGCCGGGTTAGACCAACATGCCATGGTTATCACTACAATTGCCTCTGCGGTTGTGGGGTCCTTTATCATGGCGGTGGGGGCCAACCTGCCCATAGCGCTTGCACCTGTTATGAGCAGCAATGTGGTGTTCGCCCAGATTGTTATTGTGCGTATGGGAGTGCCACCGGCTCAGGCCTTTACAATGGTGCTGTTAGGAGGGCTGGCCTTTCTGTTTCTTTCCCTTACGCCGTGGCGCCGCAGAATTGTTGAAACGTTTCCGCTTTCGGTCAAACAGGGCATTCATTTTGCCATTGGAGCCTTTGTGGCTCATATCGGCATTGTAAATGGTGGCTTGGTAACGAAGGGTGGAGAAGGGTTGGTTTTTGGGCAGTTGTCCAACCCTGTTGTGCTTTTAGCGCTGGCCGGGGTTTTTCTGGCCATGATGTTAAAATGGGCGCGTGTACCGGCCGCCATTTTGGTGTCTGTTATTGCCGTGACAATAGCTGGTTTATGGGTTGCACATCCAGATGGCAGCAAGGTGACGCAACTTCCCGCGCATTGGGTGGATTGGCCATCCTATCCGTGGTTCATGTTGTTTCCGTATGATTTTCATGGCCTGTTTGCCAATCTGTTTCTGGTTTTGCCCATAACGCTTTATTTCTTTTTGGGTGATTTTTTTGATGCTACCGGTACCATGATGGCCGTAATGCAGCGTTCTGGCCTTAAGGATAAACAGGGGCAGCCTTTATTGGCAAAATCGGCTTTTGTGGCAGATGCAACGGCCAGTGTTATTGGTTCTGCTTTAGGCACATCCACTGTTTCGGCTTATCTAGAATCTTTGGTGGGTGTGGAAGAAGGGGGGCGCACAGGGCTGACAGCGCTGGTAGTGGCATGTTTGTTTGCTGTGTCATCTATCTTGTGGCCGCTTATTATCTGCGTGCCTGCTGTGGCAACTGCTCCGGCTCTTATTCTGGTTGGCTTGGGTATGCTTGGCAGCCTGCCAGACCTGAAATCTTTGGCTGTGCAGGAGCGGGTTATTCCGCTGTTTATGTTGCTTGTAACCGTGCTGACGGGTGATTTTATGGTCAGTCTGGCGCTGGGTTTGCTGCTGCACACAGCCTTTGTGCTGACAACCCGCAAATGGGCAGAACTTACCCTGATGCTCTGCGGGTTGGACTGTGTGTTTATTTTGTATCTGGTGCTCTCATCCAGATTAGGCAGTTAAAAAGACAAAACAGGCTGCGGTGAATATTGCAGCCTGTGTCTGAATGTATCAGAACCCGATAACCGCATCGCCACCAAAGGTGAACATGCCGTTGTTGCGGCCACCATTAAAAGGTGTGGTGCCATTAAGGGAGCGATCAAACCGTATTTCTGGCCGAAGCTGAAATACGCGCACATGGTGCCCCAAATCTGGATGATACACGACGTTCAAGGAGAGATCCCCATATGTGGTGCCATGCCCAGAGGGGCCAGCAACAGTTTCTCCGCCCGTGCCAGCCAAGGCTTCCATATAGGAGTTGTTGCCGCGGAAGGTGGCTACCATCATGTTGTTATTATCGCGGTAAATTTCGCCGCGGTAATTGAAGGTGAATTCCTTGTTGATCTTGTAGCTCAGGAAGCTGACAAAACTTTCTGCATCTGCGCCAGCAAATTGCCCACGTGCACCTATGCCACGCACCCCTTCATCATGCAGGTAGTTGAATTCTGCAGTAACAGAGAGCTTGTCATTTATATTATAGGTGGCGTTGATATCGTTCCAGAAGCGTTGTGCGTGGTCTGCTTCGTAATGCCCGACCGAGCGCCAAGAGTTTTCCGGCCCAACGCGGCTGAGTTCTACAATGCGTAGTTTCCCATGTGCGAGATTGTTGAGGTTGAAGCCAAAATAAGCCGCAGGCATGTGGTTGTTATCGGAGCTGCCAAAGGATGTCTGGTTCCCGGTATCAATTCCGAAAGTGACATCCACTATTGGCGTTACGTGCCAGTTAAACATAGCGCCAATATGTTCAAACGGCACAGAATATTCAGATGTATAGGCAAGTGTATAAAAGGCGCGGGATGTGGGGTCTAACCCTTCAACACCCATGGGGGCCTGTAGAATACCAACCTGCATATCCAACCCACCTTTTGTTAGCCACGGTAGATGCACATCCACATGCGCTTGGGCGGGAATAAGCTGGTAACGCGCCTTCCATTCCTGATCTGAAATGCCAAGCACATGGTAGTATCTGGCATCGGAACCATACAGTCCTTCTAGGGTGAAGCCGATCTGATACTCGTTCAGGCTGGAATCGATGGCTTTGGAAATAGTGAATTCAGCTTGGTTCAGTTGTACCTGGTTGGCGTGGTCGGCCAGAAAGTCTCCGTAGTTATAGCCGGGATTGGGGCGTGCCGGATTGGCCATGATACCGCCTTCAATCTGCCCCGTAAGGGTAATATCAGACAACCAGCGGCCCAAGCTGGAACTGCTGGTTTTCAGGCTTGTAAAGGGCAGAACCTGCGCATGTGCCGTTTTATGCAAAACCGGAAACAACAGTGAAGAAGCAGAGAGAAGCAGCAGAACTTTCTGTTTTTTAGGAAGCGTCGTCATGGAGGGGGATGTCCCTTCAGTGCGGCTGTTACATGGCCAAAGTGTTTGGTAGTTTAGGCAGAAACATTCCGATAAAGAAATAAAAAAGAAATAATGAATGTTATTTACCCGTGGCGTAGGATTGGCAGTTATAATTTTTGCCGCATTTGTTGGCGCAGGTCATTGCAGCGTTTTGTATAATGCGCGGCCTTGAACGCAGTAAGAAAGTTAATGAAAAACGCCGCAGCCAAGGAGAGGAAGGAAAGTAACGTCAGCAACTCTCCAGATGTTCGGATTGGATCATCGTAATGCAGGCCGGAATACCACAACAAGCTTATGCTCACGATTGCACCAATAAAGCCAAAAACACCCGTTGTTTTAATCATGGAATCTTCCACGGTTTCAAACTCTGATGTCTCACGCCATAGGTCAAAAAGCTGGCGGTCTATTTCACCCACCGCGCCTGCATGGGCTGCTTTATCTTCTGTTGTCACTTTGTGTGGGTTCTTGCGGTAGATTTCCAACTCCTGCCGTGCTTTGGAAAACACACGGCGGCGTTCCTTAATGGCAGGGATGCTGATATCCACAAAGCTGAGAATAGCAACATTCAGCCCCGCGGAAAGCTGGATGATAGCCTGAAAATCCCCCCAAGAAACAGCCATTACGTCCCCGTTTGCGGTAGATACTGGGGGTATTTTAGCGTTTGAGGGGCTGGCTGAAAAAGGTATAGCCAGCATGTCTGCTATTCGGGGGCAGGAAACATGCTGGCTAAATGCTTGTTACCTAAAGCGCGCAGTTACCTCGGCAATTCGTGTGCCGTAAGTGGTGGCTGTATCCAGATCACCGCTCGGAATTTCATCTACACTAGCATCAGAAGGGCTTTGCACCAGCAGGCCGGCGGCACCACCCAGCACGTTGATATCGGCTTTTGTAGCGGCTTTTGTGTTGCAAGGCAGCAGGTCTAGGCTGATCCAGATGCCACCGTGCTGCGCCGCCAGAACCTGAAACCATGCCATAGTGCACCCTTTATCCCCCACCGGGCTGGCGCTGTTTGTAAATCCGGCAAACAGTTTGTTCTGCCACCCACGATTGAACCAGATGCGGGATGTAGCATCTGCAAATTTCTTAAACTGCCAACTGGCATTGCCCATATAGGTGGGGGAACCAAACACAATGGTTTTGGCTTTGTTTAAAGCTTCCCAGCCGTTTTCTGGCAGATCACCATTTTGATCAATTTCCAGAATTGCAGCGTTAGCACCTTTGGCAACGTATTCTGCTACTCTGCGCGTGTGGCCAAACCCAGAATGATAAACCACCACAATATCAGACATTTATTTATACCCTTGCAATCAAGATGGTTGAAAAACACAGTTTAGATTGGCGGTTTTCCATTCTCTCGATAAGAGTGCATTCTGGCAATTCATCTCACACTCCAAGAGTGAGGTGAGCCTACTACGCAGATATAAAAAACGCCGCAGGGTGAGTGCGGCGTTTGTAGTAGGTGTTTAGATCTGTTCGATTGTTGAGAAATCGAAGTTTTGCCCCTTGGGGTTTTCTCCCAGTCGGATACTGGTTGGTGAGGGCATGGAATAAGGCGGCACAGGCAAATTATACGGAGCCGGTGCGCCTTTATAAACGCGGCCTGCCAGATCAAATTTTGACCCGTGGCAGGGGCAGCCATAGCCGCCACATGTATCAGCCGTGTTGCCTGTAGGTTGGTTAAGGCCCGGCACGCAGCCCAAATGCGTGCAAATACCCACGTAAACACCATATTCTGGCACAAGAGAGCGATGCCAGTTGCGGGCATAAGCGGGCTGCTGGTTTGCAGCAGACTCTGCATCCCGTAGTTTTTCGGCCAGCGCGTGGTCTTGCAGTGCAGCAATTTCTTCTGGTGTGCGGCGCATGATGAACACAGGCTTGCCCTGCCATACAACTGTCATCTGTTGGCCGGGGGTAAGTTTGGAAATATCAACATCCACAGGCAGATGGGCGGATGCGCTGTCTTGCGGCTTCAGGCTTTGCACAAACGGAACAGCACAGGCTGCCAAGCCTGTAACTGTGCCAGCCGTGGTTACAATTCCCAAAAAGTCACGGCGTCCGGGGGCTTGTTCTGTTGCTGCGGTTTCTTCGGTTTCGCGTGTCATGGTGTTCGTGCTTTCCGTTTATCCATGCGATTTCAGGTTTTTCCAGATTTTCCGCTTCCATGCGATAGCCAGAACAAGCAGAACAGCCAGATAAGCCAGAACCCCTTTGCCAATATGGTGGCGCTCATTACGGTGCGGATCTGCGGCCCAGACCAAGAAAGTGGTGATATCTTTGGCTTGCTGCTCCACAGTTGCCGGTGTGCCATCAGGGTATTGAATGGCACCGTTCATCAACGGCGGTGGCATGCCAATCATATGGCCTTCTGCCCAATCATTATAGAATTTGCCCGGCACAATAGGGGCATCAGCGGGCGGGGGCATGCGGTAGCCTGTCAGAAAGGCGTAAAGCCAGTCTGCGCCACCAGGGTGCACAGCAGCCAAGCGAGATTGATCTGGCGGCGCAACCCCACCCATAACAGCGGCTGCCGCTGCATCATTGGGGAAGGGTGACCGGAAGTGATCATCCGGCAAGCCGGGGCGCATTGTGGGCATGCCGGAGATGCCAACCGGGCCGGGAATCTGCTTGCTATGGGCAAGGTCTGTAATTGCCTGATCACTTAGCCCAATGCCTTCCAGATCTCGATATGTCAGGCTGCGCATGCCGTGGCAACTGGCGCACACATGATCATACACCAGAAAGCCGCGTTGCAGGCTGGCTTTATCATAGGTGCCGGTGGCCCCCTCAAAGCTCCATTTCTGATGAGGCGGGGCTTTATTATCCGATGTGTTGGCCAGTGTGGGCGTTGCAAGCGTAAATGCTGCCAGCAAGGAGCCTGCAAAAACATGCTTACGCATTAGGCGTCTCCCTGTGATGCAGCAATAGAGGAAGGGAGAGGCCGCGTTTTTTCCGTGCGGGACACAAGGGGAAGGAACACAAGAAAATACCCAAAATAGTAAAGTCCGGCCAAACGGGCGGCAATCAGCCAGCCACCTTGTGCGTGGTGTTTGCCCGCATCTGCCAGCACAATAAATGCACATACAACGCCCAACAGCCCAATACGGCACAGGGGGCGGAAACGCATGGAGCGCACGGGGGAGCGGTCAAGCCACGGTAAAGCAAACAAAACCAGCAGAGAACCAGCGGCCGCAACCAGCCCGCCAAATTTGGATGGCACAGATTGCAGCAGCCCGTAAAACGGCAGGAAATACCATTCAGGCTCAATGTCCGCAGGCGTGTGCATAGGGTCGGCCGGGGTGTAGTTGTCTGGTTCAATCAGCATATTGGGCCAGAAGAACATCAGGGCCGCAAACACCATGGCAAACAGAATAAGGCCAACCAGATCTTTGCTGATATAGTATGGGTAAAACGGCACCGTATCTTTGGGGGTGCGTGGCTCAACCCCAGTTGGGTTGTTGGAGCCAGAAACGTGCACAGCCGCTACGTGTATGCCTACAACCCCAACAATCAGAAATGCCAAAACAAAATGCAGCACAAAAAAGCGATGGAGGAAGATGTCTCCCAGATGGTCGCTGCCTGTCATGATGTGTTCTAGCGTTGGGCCAATACCCGGTATGGCGCCAACGGCCTTGGTAATCACATCTGCGCCCCAGT
This sequence comes from Acetobacter sp. DmW_136, assembly GCF_008690365.1. NCBI lineage: Bacteria > Pseudomonadati > Pseudomonadota > Alphaproteobacteria > Acetobacterales > Acetobacteraceae > Acetobacter > Acetobacter sp. DmW_136. The sequence continues at coordinate 59,358 of NZ_VHON01000017.1, read as the reverse complement.
AGGACATTTGGCCCCACGGCAGCAGATAGCCTGCAAAAGCGGTGGCCATAACCATCAGCATCAGTACAAGGCCGGTTAACCACAGCAGTTCACGCGGGGCTTTGTAAGATCCATAATAAAGCCCACGGAACAGATGCAAATACAAAGCAGCCAGAAACAGGTTTGCGCCTGTCATATGCATGGCACGTAAAAGCCATCCGCCAGAAAGCTGGCGTTCTATAGCTTCAACAGAAAGAAAAGCCCCTGCATCTGTGGGGGTATAGTTCATGGCAAGAAAAATGCCACTGGCCAGCATCAGCCCCAGAACAAGCGTAAGAATGGCCCCAAAATTCCACCAGCCATTCAGATTGCGCGGCACACGGAAATCAACATATTCAGCCCGAAAGGCAGAAATGACCGGAAGGCGTCTGTTAATCCAGCCAGCCAGGCCAGAATAGGGTGGTGTAGAAGAAGCAGATGTTTGCTTCTGGTCGGGTATGCTCATGGTAAATCCATGTTGGCTGGCAGAAACAGGGGCAGATAGTGCTCCGTATTCCGCTGTGGCTGTAAGGAAAGGCAACGCATAGCCAAAAACGGCATGCGGAATCTGTGGTGCAGATCTGATATGAATGGCATACAGGTTAAAGTTGTTTCGTCTGCCTGCGTATGATGCAAAACGCACGTGCCTGTGGATATGCCATAAAAACCTGCCATAGATTGCTATCAGAATGACCGGGTTTAAGGAGCAATAAGTTCCTTTTACCTAGTTTAGATAGATACGGCGGCATCATAACTTTCCCGAAACATTTGGGCAAGGTAGAGGCGGTTTTTAACAAACTGTGAAGGCATTTGCTCTTGCATAAGAGAAAATGCAGGGCCATCATACTTGTTATCACTCGCATGTTGTGGGTGTGATGTTCTCAGGGCAGGGTGCAAATCCCTACCGGCGGTAAGCAGCGTAAAGCGTTGTAAGCCCGCGAGCGCTCGCTTCTGGCGGGGTCAGCAGATCCGGTGCAATTCCGGGGCCGACGGTGATAGTCCGGATGGAAGAGAACAGAAAGACTGGTGCGTGATCGTGATTCGTTCAGAATGACGTGCGTGCAAGGCTATCTTACGCCCTGAGTCCGTCTGGTTTATGAGAACGCGGGCAGAAACAGGGTGAACAGCTTTTCACAGATTTCCCGACAGATCATGCCAGAACGCATTGGTGCGGCGTTTCATCTCGCCGTGGCTGAGGCGTGGAGCTTTGTAGGGCGCACAGCCCCCAACCCGCCAGTAGGGTGTGTGTTATTGGATGCGCAAGGAGATGTGTTGGTTGTGGCCGCACATCATCAGGCAGGCACCGCACATGCAGAAAGACTGGCGGTAGAGCAGGCGCGTGCTCTTGGGTTGGTGGAGCGGATTGATACCGCTGTTGTCACGCTGGAGCCTTGTAATCATACCGGTCGCACCCCCCCATGTACGGAAGCACTGCTTTCTACCCCAGTAAAAACTGTCTGGGTTGGCTGTGCAGATCCTAATCCACACGTGCAGGGCGGGGGTGCCGCACGTTTGGAGCATGAAGGTATTACGGTTAACCGCTTATGGCAGTGCATGAATGCTGCGGGCACATATGCACGTTGCCGTGCGTTGCTGGCACCATTTGCTTGGCGCATGACACACGGGCGGCCTTGGATAACCGTTAAACAGGCGCTGGATAGCAAAGGGTCCATGGTGCCACCCCAAGGGCAAAAAACCTTTACAACCCCTGCATCCCTCCGTCTGGCACATGCTTTGCGGCGCGTAACAGATGGTATTGTAACAGGCACAGGCACCGTGCTGGCTGATAGGCCCACGCTAACTGTTCGGCATGTTGAAGATCACCCTGAACGCCGCCGCCTGTTGGTGGTGTGTGGCCAGGAAAAACATGCTCCGGCTGAGTGGCTGGCCAGTGTTTCAGCCGCGTTCGATGTAAGCTTCTGCCCTGATATTGCACAACTGCCATATATTCTGGCGCAAAGTGATGCGCTGTGGGTGCTGGTAGAAGCCGGGCCAACTCTGCTGGAGGCCCTTAAAACCCATAATTTGTGGGATGATTGGCTGACCATCCGTCAGGATGCTTCAGGGCAGGATCATCTTGCTGTTTCAACCCAACATGATGTCACACCTCTTTCTTTGTTTCCTGAATGGATGCGGTGTGCGCAGGAGCAGGTATGTTTTCCGGTATCATAGAATCTCTCGGTCATGTGGTTAAGGTGGAGCACAGCCCCCAGTCTCTTATGCTGGAAGTGGAAACCGGGCTGCATGATGTGGCGGAGGGTGAAAGTATAGCCGTAAATGGTGTGTGTTTAACGGCAGTCGCGCCTTCGACAACTGGCCTTGTTCGCTTTTTTGTAAGCAGCGAGACACTGGATTGCACCACGTTGGGCGCGCTTAAAGCCGGGCACCAGATCAATCTGGAACGTGCCGTTACCCCCGCTACACGTCTTTCTGGCCATATTGTGCAAGGCCATGTGGATGCCGTGGCGCGGTTTACAGAATGTACGCAGTTTGGCGATGCGCGGCGCGTGGTGTTTGAAGTGCCAGCCCAGCTACGGCGCTACATGGTGGCCAAAGGGTCTGTAGCACTTGCGGGCATTAGCCTGACGTTGAACGAAGTGGGTGAGCCAAATGGCGAGACCTTTCCCATCGAACTGATGATTATTCCGCACACATGGGAGCACACCACGCTCGGCACATTGAGGGTGGGTGATGCCGTGAATGTGGAAGTGGATATCATTGCCAAATACGTGGAGGCACAATGCCGGACCAAGTAAAAACAGCAGCCCCTGTGGCAGCTAAGGCATCGGCAAGGCTTTTGCAGGCGGTTGAAGCCGTGCGTGCTGGCCGGATGGTCATTATGGTGGATGATGAAGATCGTGAAAACGAAGGCGATCTGGTCATGGCCGCTGAGTTTATGACGCCAGAAGCCATGAACTTCATGATCACCCATGCGCGTGGCCTTGTGTGCTTGCCACTTACGCCAAAACAGGTGGATCGCCTCGGTCTGGCCATGATGGTGCGGCAAAGCGACAATACCGCTCAGTACGGCACGGCGTTTACGGTCTCTATTGAGGCGAAGGAAGGCGTTAGCACCGGCATTTCTGCGCCAGACAGGGCGCATACTGTGCGTGTCGCGGCATCAGAAAACGCAACGCCAGCAGATATCGCCACACCGGGCCATATCTTTCCACTGCGGGCCGCCCCCGGTGGGGTGCTGGAACGTATTGGGCATACCGAGGGGTCAATAGATCTGCTGCGTTTGGCCGGGTTAAAGCCAGCTGCCGTTATCTGTGAAATTCTGAATGAAGATGGCACCATGGCGCGCCGTCCTCAGTTAGAAGTGTTTGCCCGCCAGCATGATCTGCCGATTGTCTCTATTGCAGAGCTGGTAACGTGGATTAAAGCACACGGTTTGTCATCCTTGGCTGCGCAGGCCGCCGAAGCAAATCCGCAAACTGCGCCAGAGCCTGCGGTGCCAGATCTGGCGCAGGCATCCTTACCCAGTGCTTACGGTGGGGACGATTTGATCATCCATGCTTTTCAGGATGAAAACGGCGTGGAGCATGTTGCCTTGGTAAAAGGTGATGTGCGCCGCAGCGGTGCTGTGCCGCTGGTGCGTTTGCATTCTGAGTGCGTGACAGGTGATGCCCTTGGCTCCCTGCGGTGCGATTGTGGGTCACAGTTGCATGCAGCGTTGCGGGCCATAGGGCAGGCGGAATGTGGCGTGCTGGTCTATGTGCGCGGGCACGAAGGGCGTGGTATCGGGTTGGTCAACAAAATCCGGGCCTATGAGCTACAGGATGCCGGGCTAGATACGGTGGATGCCAACCATCGGCTTGGTTTTGCAACAGATGCCAGAGATTGGCGTGCAGCCTCTGGCGTATTGCGCAGCCTTGGCGTGGGCGAATTGGATTTGCTGACGAACAACCCAGATAAAGTGCGCGCACTGGAAGCACGCGGGTTTATGGTGCGCCGCCGGATTGGGCTGGAAATTCCACCTACCGCGCATAATCGTGCCTATCTGGAAGCCAAACGCCGGCGCATGGGGCATCATCTTGGGCAGTTTATTGCCGTTGATGCCGAACCGGATGCGGTTGTCTGATTTTTACATAAGTGAATGATTAAAGGTGTTTAACTAATGGGTACACGTTCCCCCGTTTCCTTGCCGGATCTCAAGGCGCTTTCTCCTGCGCCGCGTTTGGCCATTATTGTCAGCCGATTTAATGAAACTGTGACAGGTGGCCTGCGTGATGGCGCAATGGCTTGGCTGGCAGAACATAACATTGCCGTGAAAGATGGTGATGTATTTGCTGCGCCCGGTGCCTTTGAAATGCCACTTCTGGCACAGACACTCGCCAAAACAGGTAACTATGAAGGCGTTATCTGCCTTGGGTGCGTGGTAAAAGGGGATACAGCGCATTTTGAATTTATTAGCCTGGGCGCCACAATGGGTATTCTTCAGGCATCTTTGGCCACAGAAACGCCTATCGCCTTTGGTGTGCTGACAACTTATACAGAAGAGCAGGCACAGGTACGTTCTGCGGATGATATCCATAACAAAGGGCGCGAAGCCGCTGCGGCGTGTGTGGAATCTCTGGCCTTGCTGCGCCAGATCAAAGGCTGAATAAATGAGGTGTGTTAGGCTGCACCAACCGAAAGTGTAAAAGCCAAGCCAGAAAAAGGATGGAGGGAGCATGAAGCGGGTCACTCTCATTGCCGGGATTTTCGGTTTGGGGTTGACCGTATGGATGCTGGCCCAGTTTGGGGTGTCCTCCATTTTTTCTCTTGTTATGACAGGCGGTTGGGGCATTTTAGCTGTTATTGCTTTTCATAGCGTACAGGTTTTTCTTTCTGCTTCCGCTTGGCGCACCATTGCGGGCCAGACTTTTGGCCCGGTTCTGCCGTTAAGAGCCTATTTCATGCTCCGCTGTGTGCGAGAGGGCATAAATAACCTTCTCCCCGTTGCACAGGTTGGTGGGGAGGTAATGTCCTCCCGCTTGCTCGCCCGGCGTGGCTTGGGCCTAAAACATGCGGCTGCCGCGACAATTTGTGATCTGACAATAGAGTTGCTCAGCCAAGTGGTATTTACCCTCAGCGGCTTGGTTATGTTGCTGTTCTTGGTCAAGCGCTCTGCCGTTACAGACCGATTGCTGGAAAGTGCATTGGTGCTTTTGGCTATCGGCGGCGGCGTATTTATCAGCCAGTGGCTTGGGGCCGTTGCTTTCATAGAGAAATTGCTTATCCGCATAGCTGCTCATCTGGGGTGGAGCGGTGTTGATGGTATTCGCGGCCTTAATAAGGAAGTGCTTGCGCTGTATAAATCAGGCCGCAATGCGGTTAGTGGCCTGATATTGCAGTTTTGTGCGTGGGCTTTGGGGGCTGTTGAGGTGTGGTTGATTCTGCACTTCATGGGGCATGGGTGCTCTCTTGCTACCGGATTTGTGATCGAAGGTGTGGGAGAAGCAGCTAAATCAGCCGGGTTTGCCGTACCCGGGGCCCTTGGTGTGTCAGAAGGGGGCTACATTATGGTTGGTAGCCTTTTTGGTATGCCGCCTGCAGTTGCCATCGCGCTTTCTCTTATCAAACGTTTGCGTGAAATTGCTTGGGGTTTGCCCTCTCTTATATTGTGGCAATGGCTTGAGCATACATGGCGCCCTTATGCCGAGCGTCTGCGTAAAATGCCCTTTTCCCGCACGGGTCTGTAAAAAGGAAAACAGAGCCCTGCTTACATCATCACTTGCTTCTGGCTGGGGGGTTGGGCAAACCATGACAGCCCCTTCTGCTGGGGCTGTGATTATTTTGGGATCCTGTCGTTCATCATGCTGTTTGCACCCATAGGTCGTTTTATTGCGTTTTGCGCCCGCCATGCCTGGGCTGTTGTGGCGTTGTTTCTCGTGCTTTCGGGGGCAGGCGTTTACGCTGGCATGACCCGTCTGGGAGTAACGACAGATACCAGCAAAATGCTTTCTCCTCGTTTAGAGTGGAAGCAGCGTTCCGATGAAATGGGGCGCTTATTCCCCCAGAAGGAAAACCTTCTGGTAGCTGTCATTCAGGCTAAAATGCCGGAAGAAGGACAGGAAACCGCGCGAGAGCTGGCCGCCAAGATAAGTGCCGATCATAAACACTTTTCCTTTGCGCATAGGCCAGATGCCAACCCGTATCTGCTACGCAACGGCTTGATGTTTCTGGAGCCGCAGCCGCTTTCCCAGGTGCTGAATGATACAATCGCGGCGCAGCCATTTCTGGCGGCGTTATCGCAAGATCCTTCAGCACGAGGGCTGTTTGGCGCTCTTTCCCTTATGGCAGAGGGCGTAAAGCAGGATCAGGCCAATCTGTCTGGCTTTCAGGCGCCTTTGTCCGGTTTTGCCAATACGCTGGAACAAGCCGTGGCAGGGCATGCCGAGGCTATGTCATGGCAGCAGCTTTTGGGCGGCAAACTTTCTGATCTGGCTGGAAATTATCAGTTCGTTATCACCAAACCGATATTGGATTATGGGTCTTTTCAGCCGGGTGGTGCCTCTGCAGATGCCATGCGGCAGGCTATCAGTTCTCTGGAATTTGTTAAAAATGGGCACGCCAAGGTTTATTTAACCGGGCAGGTGCAGCTGGATGATGAAGAGTTTGCAACCGTGGCAGAAGGCATGGTGGCAGGGCTTCTGGGGTCTTTGGCGCTTGTTACCTTGTGGCTTACGCTTGCTGTTAGAACATGGCGCGTGGTGCTGCCTATTGTGGTCACACTTGTGGTGGGCTTGTTGCTTACCACCGGATTTGCCGCTGTAGCTGTTGGTACGCTTAACCTGATTTCCGTGGCATTTGCTATTCTGTTTGTTGGCATTGCGGTGGACTTTGCCATCCAGTTTTCTGTGCGCTTTCGGGCTCAAACACCCACACACACGGGCGAAGAAGGCATGTTTGAAGCGCTGCGCCTTACGGGTGAAGAAACCGGGCATCAGATTCTTGTAGCTGCCTTGGCAACATCCGCAGGGTTTCTGGCCTTTACGCCCACAGCTTTTCTGGGTGTTGCGCAGCTTGGTCTTATTGCTGGTATTGGCATGTTGGTTGCGTTTATCTGCACCACCACGCTTTTGCCTTCACTGCTAAAAATCTGCCATCCGCCGCTCAACTGCCCAAGCATGGGCTATGCGTTCATGAAGCCGGTGGACATTAAAATCCGCCATATGCGCAAGCTGCTTTTAGGCTTTTTTGCACTGGTGGCTTTGGTGGGTTTGGCGCTAGTACCCAGCCTACAGTTTGATGGTGACCCGCTGCATACCAAAAATCCGAACTCGGAAGGGATGCGCGCCCTTAAACTGCTGATCAACAACCCGCAGACATCTCCTTATAGTGCAGAATTGCTGGTGCATTCCCTTGCCGATGCAGAAAAAGAAACAACACGCTTGTCTAATCTGCCAGATGTGAATGATGTGATGTGGCTGGGCTCCTTTGTGCCAACCCAACAGCAGCAGAAACTGGCTCTTATTCAGGATGCGGCTTCTATTCTGTTACCAACGCTTATTGTGCCACAGCCTAAAGCTGCTCCCACAGCGGATGATCTGCGTAAATCAGCACATGATACGTCTGTTGCTTTGGCTGGTGTGCTGGATAAACTGCCTGCTCAAGACCCGCTACGCCGTATTCAGGCTGCTCTGGCCAAGCTGGCAGAAGCTCCAGATGCCACAGTGCAGGCTGCTAACACCGCATTGGTGCGCTTTTTGCCGACAGAGCTGGATCAGTTGCGCACCATGCTTCAGGCAACGCCTGTAAGCATCAAGGATGTGCCTGCTGAAATTGCAGATGATTACTTGCTGCCAGATGGCCGTGCCTTGGTGGAAGTGCATCCTAAGGGAGTGATGTCCAATTCTGGCGCGCTGCGTAAATTTGTGGGTTCTCTCCAGAAAGTAGAGCCACAAATGGCTGGTACAGCGGTTGATATTGTGGAAAGCGCACGTTCTATTGTGAAGGCGTTTGAACAGGCCGCAGGCGCAGCTATTGTTATGATTGCTGTTATTTTGATGCTGGCCCTGCGCCGTGTTAAGGATATGGCGCTGGTGCTGGCACCGTTGCTGCTTTCTGCTTTGATGACAGTTATTTTGATTGTGCTGCTGCCTGAAACCCTAAACTTTGCAAACATTATTGCATTGCCCCTGCTGCTAGGGGTTGGGGTTTCCTTCAATATCTATTTTGTCATGAACTGGCGGGATGGTGTGAAATATCCGCTGGCTTCGCCCACTGCACGTGCCGTGCTGTTTTCTGCCCTGACAACGGGCACAGCCTTTGGTTCTCTGGCGCTTTCTCACCATCCGGGCACAGCAAGTATGGGGCGGTTGCTGTTGCTTTCTTTAGGGTGCACATTGTTGGCAACACTTGTGTTTGTGCCAGCCCTGCTGCCCAAGCGACCGATAGACGATGCCTGATAACAGGCATAAGAGTGAAGTAAAAAAAGCCTCCCGAAAATATCGGGAGGCTTTTTTTATGTCTGCTTTCTGAAAAGGGGGATCAGAAAGGCCGGAACTTATTTCTTCACCCATTCCGGATGGTGCGGCATTTCAATATCCCGCCCTTTCAACATCATATCCCAGTAAACACGCGGGAATACGGTTGTCTTAAGGAACCATGCAAAGCGGCTAGGCTTGCGCTGATCGTAAGGGAAGCTGGGGGCAGGTTTGCCGCCATACAGGAATTCCGCCAGAATAATCTTGCCGTAAGCAACGGTTAGCGGGCAGGCGCCGTATCCATCGTAGCTGCCTGTTAGCGGTTTGCCATCCAGAGATGCCAGAACGTTTGCTGTTACCACTGGGGTTTGCGCACGCGCAGCGGCCATGGTTTTGGCGTTGGATGTGCCGATAACATCGCCCATACCAAAGATGGAAGGATACTTGGCATGCTGGAGCGTGCTGGGGTCTACATCCAACCAGCCGCCTTCATTCGCCAACGGACTTTTTTTGATGAAGTCTGGAGCGCTCTGTGGTGGGGTGACATGCAGCATGTCAAACTCTTTCACCACATTTGTAACTTTTCCATCTGGCTCGGTAACAGCAAAGGTTGCCTTGTGTTCTGGCCCGTTTACGGCAACCAGTGTATGCTTGTACAGCACGTTAATGCCATAATAATCTACGGCTTCCTGCAAACCGGGGCGGTAGTAAGCCACGCCAAACAGCGCATCACCTGTCATGCAGAAATCTACATTGGTGCGGTTAAGTGTGCCTTGCTTGCGCCAGTAATCAGATGCCAGATAGGCAATTTTCTGTGGCGCGCCAGCGCATTTGATAGGCATGGGCGGCTGGGTGAACAGTGCCGTGCCACCGGAAAGGGATTGGATGCATGTCCATGTATATTCCACAGTATCTTTGGAATAGTTACTGCACACGCCATTGCGGCCCAGCGTATCTGTTAGCCCTTCAATCTTATCCCAATCCAACTGGAGGCCGGGGCAAACAATCAGGCGGTTGTAAGCAACGGTGCGGCCATCTTCCAGCGTAAGCATGTTATTATCTGGCTGGAAGGATGCCGCCGCCGCACGCAACCAGGTGCAGCCTTTGGGGATAACGCCACCTTCCTGATCCAGCGTGCTCCGCAGCTTCATGACGCCTGCGCCAACCAGTGTCCAGCCGGGCTGATAGGCGTGGGTGGTTGCGGGGTCTATAATGGCAATATCCAGTGTGGCCCGTTCACGCAGTAGGCGGGCTGCTACGGCAATGCCAGCAGATCCACCACCCACGACAACAACAGTGTAGCGTAGATCTGGTGTTGTGGAGTTTTCTGTTTGAGTCATGGAAGTCTCCCTGAATCTCACGTTGACGTGGGTGTACTATCCCAAACATCTACAATTTAATAAAGTATTTAATTGTATTTGGGATATGTGTGGAGGGCAGGTCAGTCCTTGACCCACACTTCAACCGGGCCACTCAGCTTCATGGTAAGGGGGTTGCCACGCCGATCTACCGTTTTGCCCACGGCCACACGTACCCAACCTTCGCTGATGCAATATTCTTCAACGTTTGTTTTTTCTACGCCTTTAAAGCGCACGCCAATGCCCCGGGCCAGCAGGTCTTCATTATAAAAAGGGCTTTCCGGGTTTACGGAAAGGCGGTCGGGCAGGGTATCAGACATTTAGAGAGTCCTTGATATATCGGTTAAAAGTGCACCGACGTTTTAAGGGCTTTCATATTGAAAGACCATGCTCGATCCGCATTTACAGCGCAGAATGCGGGCTAGTGGTTGCCTTGGGTTGAGGTTACAACAATTTTCCCTTTGCCATCACGCTCTGTGGCTAAGGTGCCGGTGGCTTTATCCACTAAAATATTGCCTGCATTTTCAACATGCAGGGCCGCCACGGATGTTTCACCGTGAAATACAGCATCTGCCGTGCTGTTAGAGGTGATTTCCAACGCCTCCAGCTTACCTTGTTGGGTTGTAAAGGAGGCAGAACCACCAAGATAAATAGCCAGGGCAGGAGCTTGCACCTTTCCGATCATGAACGGGGCAGAAAGTGTGGAACGCAAACGTGCAGAGTCAGCCAATACAGGAATGGTGATAGCGCCAGTGGAATCAGAAGTAACATTCAGTTCCGCAGTGCGCCCTAGTGTTACGGCTCCGCTGCCAGCCTGAAGAAAAACAGGGCCTTTACGGTCATCCACCTGAATGGCTGTTCTGCCTGTGCTGGTAATAACCAACGGCATATTGGGAGGCGTGGTGAGCGTAAGCTTGGTATCTGTCTGACAGTTTTGCCCTGCAAGAGACAGGCTGCCATCAGAGTTGGTGGCAAGCTGTAGGCCTGCTGGCCATTGGCCATTTGCTGGTTCAGGCTGCGTTACGCCTTTTTGGGCGCGGATATGCAGGCTGTTCAGACAGGGTGCTACAATATTGAGTGTCGGGGTTCTGGTTTTTTCTGCCCCACAGGCAGTAGAGGGCAGAAAAACCGCCAAGCAAAGAGCCATTGCAGCGCAAAGTTCTGAACGAAAAAAAGAATACAGCATGTCTTCTTTTTGCCAGTGCCAGAGGGGTGCGTCTATCTGTTTTAATGGCGCAGCCCACTGCCGCCAGTGCCACCCATTAAGGCATCGTGCATACGATCCAGTGCTTCGGTGAGTGTATCATGCGCGCGTTTGCCTTTGCTGCCCACAACAGTCACCGTGCTGGTCATGCCAGCAGCTAACTGGGTGCCGGGGGGAATACTGTCTATCTGCACACGCACAGGAATACGCTGCGCCAGACGCACCCATGTATAAACCGGATCAACTGATGGCAGGCCCTGCGTTGCTGTGGCTGCGTTGGCGGTTGCAATGCCGCGCGTAAGGCTGACAACATGGCCCCACATAGGCTCCCGATACCCCATCAGATCCAAGCGTACCCGATCCCCAACGTGAATGGAGCGAATTTTTGTTTCCTCAAAATATCCATCCACCCAGTAGGATGAGGCATCAATAACCTCAATATTGGATTTGCCTGCTGTTGCGTAATCACCCACACGCATGATGAGGTTATTGACGTAACCTGTTACCGTGCTGCGCACATACGTACGATCAAGGTTGATTTTGGCTTGGGAAAGATTGGCCAATGCCTGCGCATAAGCAGCTTTGGCAATGTCTGCCGTGGCTTGATAAACCTGCTTTTCTTCGCGGGAGGCCGCAGCATCTGTCAGCCTATCACGCCGAAACTCCTGCGTATCTTTCAGCGCCATATCCGCCTTGCGCTGGTTGACAACAGCCGTTGCTGTGGCCAGCGCTACCTTGAAGTCAAACGGATCAATTTCGTACAGAATATCTCCGGCATGAACGAACTGGTTATCTCTTACGCGCACAGCAATAATCTGGCCTGAAACACGAGGGGCAATATCTGCAACCTGTACACGCACTTGTCCGTTTCGGGTCCAGGGGGCGGCTGTGTAATAATCCCACAGTACAAAGCAAACAACGGCCGCAATGGCAAGAATGGTCACCGTTGTGATAAACTGCAGGACGCGGCGGGCGCGCTCAAACACGGTCGGAAAGCCCTTTCACAACAAAATAGTGTAAAGGCCGATAAGGCATATAAGAATGCCAAATTCAGCCAGAGGCAGGTTCCATACCACGCGGCGGGCACGTACTTTGGATAGAACCGGGTTAAGAGCCAGCAGGGTGGCAATAGCCAATCCGGCATGGACAACAAAGGACGAAACAAGCAGCCCGCCTATATCCAGAACAGGGCGTAATTCCATGTTAGCGGGCCTTCCATTGCTGATCTGGCACAGGAACAAGATCATACAGATGCAAAGCGGAACGGTTGTGTTCCAGCAAATGTATGGCGCCAACCATGGCGGATACGGCAGCAAGGGCCGTAGCCATCTGGCCATGTGGCAGGTTGATGGAGTGATCAAGCAGAACGCGGGCTTTGCGCTTCATGCGGTAAAGTGCTGAATCCACGTTGTAGATAATGGTGGCGCGGTAGGCAGATTCCGCATCCAGCCGAATGGCGGGAATAGTGGCGGCGCGTTGCAAATGGCGGCGTGCGCGGGCCAGTTCCAAGTTCAGTTCATCTAAACTGGCAAGGCGGGAGAAAACGCGCTGTTTTGCCTTGTTGTTAGGCAGGTAGCGGTTCCATTCCAGAATGCGGCAGAGCCGATCATAATGGCGGCTGATAAGGGCGGAACCGGCTTGTTCGCCATGCCCTTCAAACTGAAGCAGCAAATCGTGCCCGATGGTAATGCCAACTCGGAAGCGCCTGCCTGTGGCAGAAGGGGGCAACAACAGCACCAGTGAGATAAAGATAATAATGGCTGCAAACAGGTACAACACGTTGCGATCTATAAACGCAGAGGGCTCATAGTTCTGTTGGTTCGCCACTCCCAAAATCACAAAGAAAAAGACACCCGCGTTAAACCCAATAGTGGCTGTTTTGGGGTTCATCAGCAGTAAGCAACCGCCAAAGATAATGGGGAGAATAGCCATTGCCAGAAAAGGCATGTCTGCACCGTGGGGCAGCACTCCAAAGTTCAGCACTGCGGCCACGGCAATAGCCAAAGGCGTACCTATAAGGGCACCCATACCAAAACCGCGTGCATTGTACGTGGTGGCGGCCAAGGTGAGGATAATGGCAACCTGAGACAGCGCGCTGTAAGTGGCGGGAATATCAGAGATAATGCACAGCCCGGCCGCGACGGAAAATCCAATCAGGGTGCGCAAGCCATTGAGTAGGGCCGCAATAACATCATGATGCTGATCAATCTTGAGTTCTGGCGCCTGTGTGCGAGCACGTTGCCCATGTTGGAGCGCATCTATGCCATCTGCTGCCCAACGCGCATCGGACAGAAGCGCCATGGAACGTTCAATCAGCCACGCTTCATCTAGCGTTGGGCCAAGAGATGCTTCCTCTGCGTGGGCTTCCTTGGCCAGATCTTCCAGATCATGCACAGCTTGAAGGGGAGATTCTACCGGAGTACCGTCTCCAAATGATGTGCGAATATGTTTGAGTATGGGGCCAGAGATGTTGCCCCGGCGCAGCACATTGGCAATGGCACGGCTACAGGTTAGCATTTCCAGCAAGGCCACCATGGCGGAGCGCGCACCTGCAAGGCGCAGCTTGGCATCAGCAAGCTCGGTTTTGGCAAAGGAAACCTGAGATGTCAGGGCAATAATTTCGCCAGCCAGCCCCGCGCATGTCATGTCATCTGGTACGCCGTGGCCTGCTATGGCATCACGCGCAATACGTTGCACCATTTCACCCGTGCGGCGCAGATTGGCTGCCAGTTTTTCAAACGCGGTGGGAGACCCAAACACATCGTTAATGGCAGCGGTGGCTGCAATGCCAACGACAATGGTCGACACACGGTTAACGGTAACATCAAAAATAGAAGCCGGGTTATCAATACAGCTAATGCCCACAATGGCTACGGTGTAGCCAGAAAGCATGGCTGCATAGGCACGGAAGTCTCGCTCCAATGTCCCCATAATGGTGCATAACGTTAACCATAGCGCCACGCCGCCCAGAAAAACCCCACGCTCTTGATTAAAGCAAGCGGTTAAAAACAGCGCGACAAATGCCCCAATAATTGTGCCAGCCAGCCGGTAAAGGGCTTTGGAGAGCACCTGCCCGCGTGTGGGCTGCGCCAAGATCATAACAGTAACAGCAGCAGAACCGGGGGAGGAAAGCTGGAGCCAGAAAGCTGTGGCAAGCGCCAGAACAGCAGACAGCCACGTGCGCAGACAAAACAGAAACCAGCCATGTGCGAAGATGCTGCGTGGCAGGGGAAGAAACAGTGTCTTCCAAGATCCCATACGGAATGCTGCCGGTGTTTCTGTTGTCATGTCTGCTCTGTCTTTAACCTCTTTGCTTCATATTAGGGGGCATGCCATTTCCGGCCAGACAAGGCGGGTGAGAGCGAATCTCGCAGTATCAGCATGCTTCTTAAAATAAAATATAATCTTTGGCGTGATGCCATGAGTGATGAGGGGGGTTGCGCTTAACGCGGGTCAGGCCAGATGGCGAGGGTGTGAATTATATCTAACCTAATGATAAGATAAGATGAAGTGAGGTTAAGGGATGGCTGCTCACGATCTGGGTATGTCATGGAAAAGTGAAATTTTTCTGCCAGTTGCGTGATGGAGTGCGCCAGAATTCATGAAATTTATCCACACATCAGATTGGCAGATCGGCAAGACATTTAGTTTTGCAGATGATGATACACTGGGTGCGTTACAGGCCGCGCGTGTAGATGTTGTGCGCACGATTGGCGCTTTGGCGCGGCAGGAAGGGGTGACCTGCGTATTGGTGGCGGGCGATATTTATGAGCACGAAACACCAGAAAGACGCACATTGCATCAACCCATGGAGCGGATGCGGCAGTTTCCCGATGTGCAGTGGCATCTTATTCCCGGTAACCATGATGCGGATACGGCAGAGGGTGTGTGGGCACGTTTAAGGCGTGAAGATGCGGTGCCAGACAATGTGCATCTGCATACATGCCCACAAGCGGTGGAAATAGATAAAACATATAGTGCGTGGTTGCTGCCTGCTGTGCTCAAGCGGCGGCATACGCTTTCTGATCTTACCGATTATATGAATGATGCGGCCACCCCGCCAGAAGCCTTGCGTATTGGATTGGCGCATGGATCTGTTGTCGGGTTTAGTAATGGACAGGAAGCCGAGCATAACCCTATTGCGCTGGATCGGGCAAAGCAGGCTGGGCTTGCCTATCTGGGGTTGGGAGATTGGCATGGCTTTTGCCAGATTGATGCGCACACCTGTTATTCTGGCACCCCGGAAACAGACCGTTTTGTAACAGGTGGCGCAGGCGGCGGAGAAACGCTGGTTGTGTCAGTAGATGGTCCATGTGCTCAACCTGTTATTTCTCGGCATCGAACGGGTAAGTATCTCTGGCGCAAACTGGAAGATATTGTGCTGACCAATGGTGAAGATATTGAAGCATTGGAAGCCCGTGTAAGAAGTATAAACCCGGATAATCCTAGTGTTGTTATGGCATGGCTGGAAGTTTCTGGCCTGCTGGGTGTGGATGATTTGCGTAAATACGAGAGTGTTATTCTCTCGCGCTTACAAAGTGCGGTGGCGTGTTTACGTATAACCGGCGCTCCCCAACTGGTTGCAGGCGCACAGGATCTGGAGCGGCTTGAAGCCTCAGCAACGGTAAAGGTGGCTGCCCAAGAACTGCTACAAATGGTTGAGCAGGGGGGTGAGGAAGGTGCCGTGGCAAGGGAGGCCCTGCAAAGGCTGTTCCTGTTCTGGCACGAAGTAGAAGGTGCCGCAGCATGATTCTAACAGATATCCAGCTTGAATGTGTGCGTCGGTTTACATCACCAGTGCGTCTGGAAGGGTTGGGCGATGGGCTGAATGTGCTGGCCGCCCCGAATGAGGCCGGTAAATCCACATTGTTGATGGCTCTACGGGCAGCACTAACCTTACGTCATGGTTCCAAAGCCCAATCTGTAAAAGACATGCAGCCCTATGGCGGCGGTGCGCCCCATATTGGCGTCGGGTTTGAATGGAGTGGTAAATCCTGCTGGTTGGAAAAACGCTTCATGAAGGGCGCGTTTGCGCGTCTTGATCTGGGGCAGGAGCGTTTTGATGGGGATACAGCAGAAGAACGCCTGAATGCTCTGCTGGAGTTGGAGAAGAACGGCAAAAGCGAAGCAACAGGTTTGTGGAATGCTCTTTTAGTACGCCAAGGGGAAAGTTTTGCTGCACCCGTTCTGAACAATGCAGGCCGTTCCAGTATTCAGAACTGTTTGGAACAAGGTATTCAGGAAGTTACCGGTATTGCTACAGCGGGGGCTATGCTGGAGCGTGTAAAGGCCCGGTTGGGGCAGTTACAAACCGCCACTACAGGCAAACCCACAGGGCGTTATAAGCAGCTTCTGGAAGATCAGGCCAAAGCAGCAGAAACGTTGAAAAGCCTGCATGCCAAGCGTGCTACGCTGGAAGAAGATCTGGTTTTACTAGAACAAACTCGCCGTATGTTGCGTGAGCAGGAAAACCCAGAACGGCAAAAACAGGAAGAACAAGAACTACATAAACTGCGGGCCGTAAGAGACCGCCTGCGAAACTTGGATGCAGAGGAAAAAGCCGCGCAGGCCAGAAAAGCCGCAGCAGTGCAGCAGTTGCAGAATATTCGAGATGAAGAGGAACGGCGGCAAGAGCACCGGGCCGAATGCGCGCGGTTAGAGCAACTCATTGCGGCCAGTAAACAAGATCTTGCAGAACTGGCAGAATACGAAAAAGTTGCCAATTTGCGGTATCAGGCTGCTCAGGCTGAATGCCTTAAGGCAGTACAGCGCCATCAGGTGCGGCGTGCTGTTTTGCATCATGGCATGCAGCAGCGCGAAGTGCAGCACATGGAAGCAGCACTTTTGCGCCAGCGTGAAAACCTAAAGCATGTGCAGGAAACTTTTGCTCAAATAGAACAGGCGCAAGCCGTTTTTGATGCGTTGCCGATGGATGAAGCCAAAATCCAGCGCGTGCGTAAAGCAGCCCAGAAAGTGGCAACGCTGGAACAACAGTTGCAAGCGCAAGCCACTGTGTTGGAAATGGATTTGCTGCCGCAAGCTTCGCAACATGTTCTGTTAAATGGTCAAGTCTGCGCATCTGGTAAAAGCCTGCTGCATGCTCCTGCTGAACTTCAGATTGAAGGCATTGGCCGGTTTATTATTACCCCTTCGATTGGGGGAAATACGGTTGAATTGCAGCAGGCTCTTCAAACAGCCCAAGCAGCATTAGCAGATATTTTGCAACAGGCTGGCTGCCAAAATGCAGAAGAAGCCGAGCAACATTACGAAAAGCGCTGCTTGGCGGAACGTCAGCTTAAGGAAGCTAAGGCCGTTTTTGCCGCTACAGTGCCCAATAAAAAGAGCGCACCCCCTGATCAGGTTCTGTTGGAATTGCGGCAGGTTCTGGCCAGAGAAGAAGCAGCATGCACACAGAAAAAACAGGCCTTGGCGCAAAATCTGGCCAGCCAGATCGGAAGTGCTGAGGAATGTGATCTTAATTGCCAGCCAGATGAAGCCGTGCAGCAGGAGCAGGATGCAGCCGTAGCGGTAGATCAAGCGCGAGAAAAAGAGCGTGATGCGCAACAGGTGCTGATAACGGCCAAAACGGAGTTGGATAAAGCCAGTGCTGCGCAACAGCAGCAGGTATCCGGGCTAGCCCGTGTGCAGCGCGAACTGGCGCTCTGGCAGGAGCGTGAGCCGGATGCAGCATTAGTCCAACGCAAGCAGGCCTGCCAGCAGGAGCAGCAAACAGCACAAGCCGCCTTGGAGCATTGTGAGCAGGCACGCGAGCAAGAACAGCCTCTTAGCCTAGTGGAAAGTGGTATTCAACGGCGTGAACAGGCCCAGAAAACGGATGGCGAAACCATAGCCCGGCTGCGTGAAGATATACGTGAACGCGAAACCCGTGTGCGTGGAGCAGAAGGTGAAGGGCTGGATGAGCGCATAGCAGAGGCAGACCGGCACCAGCAGCGCTTGAATATGGAAGAGGCCGCCTGCACGCGAGATAGATCTGCCCTTGTTTTGCTGGATCAGGTTTTAAGCAAGGCGGAGCAGGAGCAAACAGCACGCTATATGGGGCCGCTGGTGAAAACCATGCAGCCTGCATTTTCAGCTCTGTTTCCTGGCGCTGCACTGGAAATGAATGCAGATTTTGGAGTAGCTGCCCTTTCGCGCACTCAGCGGGAAGATGTGGCAGATCTTTCTGATGGCACGCGCGAGCAGATAGCTGTTCTGGTGCGTTTGGGGTTTGCTGAAATGCTGCATGCACGCGGTGTTCCAGCTATTTTGGTGCTGGATGATGCGCTGAGTTTTGCAGATTCAATGCGGCTGGAACGTTTGTTTGATGTGCTGGCAGAAGCCGCAAAGCGCTTTCAGATCCTTATTCTCACATGCCATGCGGAACTGTTCGCGCCATTGCGGGGCAGGATGTTAAGCCTGCGCCCGCAAGAAAGTTTTACATCACCACGTTGAACTGAAGGGCCATAACGGCAGCATCATGGAACACGGTGGAACCACCGGGGCGGTTGATATACTGGAAGTCCGGCTGCAAAGACATGCCATTGGCAACGTGTGCGTTATAAAACACTTCGTAGATGTTTTCGTGGGTTTGAATACCCCACACCTTGCCCCACTGGTTATCGGGGAAGGGCACGCCAGCAGCTAATGCAGCTTCCTGTTGCAGAACAGAGGCGCGGCTCATAGTCATCCACTGGAACATGGCGCCAACGCTATCATTGGGGCGGCCCCATGCTGCGCCAGTTTCTGTCATACCGGCCCATACGTGGTGAGACATGGCTGTGGTTTTACCATCAGACCACATCCAACCGGCCAGTGCGATTAGGCCATTGGTTGGGCCATCACCATTCCGCATCAGCATCTGGTCAGCCATAAACCATGCACTTGCGCGGCCTGCCTCGTATTGCGGTTGTGCGCCGGTTTGCACCCATGCATTGCCGTTTACGTCATTCAGCAGATTTTTGTATTTGGAGTTATCGTAGCCAAACCCAGCCTTATAGTGGCCCACCAGATGGTTGCGCCCGAAAGAAGGCAGCCAGCCAATTTCAACTGGGGAGGAAAACTTGCCCAAGCCATCCTGCGCCCAAGCCCAGCCAGAAATGCCGCCGTTATAAGCATGGGGGGAAACAGCAAACAGGCCCGCCATAATATAGGTTTGTTTTGTGGGCATAACGCGCGCAACAAAGCCGAGGTTACCAGATGGCCAGTCTCGCGCGCCTTCTGTGTATTTGGTGGGGGCTGGGTTCCCGCACATGGCAACGTTCATGTACATACAAAACAGCGGGGAGGCGGCAAAAAAGCTGCCAACCGGAATCCAGCCAGCGCTGATATCGATATGGTTGTGCAGAAAAGCATGTTCACCATACAGGTAAACAAGATGGGCCACCACGTTACCACGTGCACCGTAAATCTGCTGCACGCCGCCGAGTGAATCCCCAATGTAATCTGTGCTCAGGTTACGGCCATGCCCGTTTACCACCATCATGTGGGTCCAGAACCCTTTCATGATGTCGGCATTGGTGAGTTTGCCCCAGTCTACATCAAGCTCCACACCCACCTGTCCGGCATTATCCACACCTTTTCTGCGGCCGCCCCTAAAGTTGCCTGCAAGTTCTTCATGCACATCTGCCAGAATATGAATGCCGTGGTTGAGCAGCCAAGGCTGCGCGCCCCACCAGTTTCCAAAAAAATGATCCTTGCCATAGGGTGCAGAAAAAAGCGGGCCGGGATCTTCTACCTGATCGGCTTCGTTATCTACCCGCAAGCTGGGCCAAAGGCCCACGGCGCTGTTTCCACCTGTCAGCAACTGTGCATGCGCAGGTAAAACAACAAAAAAAGACAGAATAAGCAGGCAGGTCAGCCATAAAGCGCGAAAAGGAAAATGGAGGTGAAGGTGTTTAATCATGTTCCCTTGATTTTTATTTCTTTCGGCCACCTCATATTTCAGCAGAAAAAAGTGTGGCCTTGGGTTTCGGGATACTGCGGTTCCCGTTTTCTAAAGCAATTTTTATGCGATTGTAGACGCTGTTGTGCAGTTTAATGGATTTTTTATATAAAAATAGGCCATTATTACGGCCATATGGTGCAGTTCTGCATCAGAATTATGGAGATAAGATTCTCTCAATGTCTAAAATCGATACCAACCTGCCATTTCTTCCTGTTCGTATTGCAGTGCTTACCGTTTCGGATTCGCGCACGCTAGAAACAGATACCTCTGGGGCAGCGCTTGTTGCGCGGCTTGAAGGTGCGGGCCATGTGCTGGCTGATCGGGCCATTATCTCGGACGATGCAGACAAGATAGCCACACAACTGCGCAAGTGGATTGCTGATCCGCAGGTGGATGTTGTTATTACAAATGGCGGCACAGGTGTAACTGGCCGTGATGTGACACCAGAGGCTTTTGAAAGCGTGTTGGAAAAACGCATTGAAGGCTTTGGCGAGCTGTTCCGTATGTTGTCTTATCGCAAGATCGGTACATCCACCATTCAGTCTCGTGCGTTGGCTGGTGTGGCTGGTGGCACGTATCTGTTTGCGCTGCCAGGTTCTACGGGGGCTGTGAAGGATGGTTGGGATGACATTCTGGTTTTCCAGCTTGATAGCCGCCACCGCCCTTGTAACTTTGTGGAGTTGATGCCGCGTTTGCGCGAAGGCTTGAAAGGGAACGGTCATCATGACTGATGATGTCAAACTGCTGATGCTGGCAGGTGATTACGTAGAAGACTATGAAATTATGGTGCCTTATCAGGCCCTGCTGATGGTGGGGTATAAGGTGGACGTGATCTGCCCCGGCAAAAAAGCGGGCGATAAGGTGCTGACGGCCATTCATGATTTTGAAGGTGCGCAGACATATAGCGAAAAGCCCGGCCATGCTTTTGTGCTCAATGCAGACTTTGATGCCATTGATACGGATGAATATCTGGGGCTGATTATTCCTGGTGGGCGTGCGCCTGAATATCTGCGTCTGAATGCGCGGGTATTGGAAATTGTAAAAGCGTTTTCCGATAGGCCTATTGCCGCAATTTGCCATGGGGCACAGCTTTTAGCCGCTGCGGGTATTATCAAGGGGCGTGAAGTTTCAGCTTACCCAGCCTGCCGCCCAGATGTGGAACTGGCTGGCGGCACTTACGCTGATATTCCGGTAACGGAAGCCGTAACGGATGGGGAGCTTGTAACAGCGCCCGCATGGCCCGCGCACCCAGCGTGGCTGGCTCAGTTTCTTAAGGTGCTGGGTGCAAACGTAAGTATTTAAGGCCCAAAGTCTTTTCTCTCCCATCTATTTTATAGTGGGAGAGAAGTCTTTTTTAGTATTCGCAGACGGCTGGGCGGTTCAGCATTGCCATGAGTTCACGCCGTGTGTCTGAATTTTCCCGAAAAACGCCCAGCATAGTACTGGTTACCATGGAAACACCGGGTTTATGCACACCGCGTGTTGTCATGCATTCGTGGGCAGATTCAATAATAACGGCAACCCCGTGCGGTTCCAATTCATCATTGATGGTATTGGCGATCTGTGCCGTGAGCCGTTCCTGAATTTGCAGACGCTTGGCATAGGCATCCACCACGCGTGCCAGTTTGGAAATACCTACAACACGCTGGCGCGGCAGATAGGCAACATGTGCCCGCCCAATAATGGGGGCTAAATGGTGCTCGCAGTGGCTTTCAAAGCGAATATCACGCAGCAGCACAATTTCATCATACCCTTCCACTTCGGAAAAGGTGCGGCGTAACAGGGCTGCGGGGTCAATTTCATACCCGCAGAAAAATTCGGTGTAAGCGCGGGCAACACGGGCGGGGGTATCGTGCAGGCCTTCACGATCCGGATTATCGCCAGCCCAGCGCAACAGGGTGCGTACAGCCTGTTCTGCTTCTGCTTGTGTTGGGCGCTTAGATGTATCAGATGGAGGCACGCTCATGCCACACTCCAGAAAAAATAGGGATATGAATGGGGCGGATTAGTGAATCTGGCGGAGCAGAAAAGGGCTGTCCAAGCTAAAAGCAGGAATGCTGACATCAAACCGTCTGCCGCTGCTTTTATCCTGCATCAGGTAGTGTCCGCTCATAAATCCGCCCGGCGTGGTAAGGGATGCCCCGGAGGTATATTCATAAAGCGCACCGGGCTGAATAACCGGCAGTTCTCCCACCACGCCAGAACCGTGCACATATTCTGTGTGCCCGGCTGTATCCGTAATGTGCCATGTGCGTTCCAGAAGTTGCACAGGCTGGGTACCATCATTGCCAATACGGATACGATAGGCCCAGCAGTAGGAATGCTCATCTGGTTCGGATTGATCTGGCAGCCAGAACACCTGTACCTGTACGCGCACATGCTCCGTAACGGCCTCATAGACGGGCAGTGAGGAGAATAGCTCGTTCATGGCTTCTTCTGGATCTTGCAAAAGGGGAGAAGTGGCCCAGTCGGGCATGGAATATCCTGTTTATGGTACGGGATGGTGGTTGCACCTATCACGAACCCATCTGTTATGCCAAGCATTCTCCCTCCCGATCCTGTTACGGCGGAGGGGAGGGAAAATGCTGGTATTGTTTAAAGAGCCTGAAGGGCGGCAACACCGCGGGCGAGATCATCTATCAGATCTGCGCTGTCTTCCAGCCCAACGGAAAAGCGAATGGCGCCATCCGTAATGCCCAACACTGCGCGGTCTTCTGCGCTCACTTTGGAATGTGTGGTTGTGGCAGGGTGTGTGACCAGAGACCGTGCATCTCCAAGATTGTTGGAAATGGCAATCAGCTTCAAGGCATCCATGAACGCAAATGCGCCTTTCTGGCCGCCCTTTACTTCAAAGGCAATCAGGCTTCCGCTGCCGCTCATCTGGCGTTTAGCCAGTTCATACTGCGGATGATCGGCCCGGCCCGGATAGCGCACGCTTACAATACCGGGGGCAGATGCCAGATAATCAGCAACGGCTGCGGCATTGGCTGCCATGGCGTTGACGCGCAGGGAAAGTGTTTCCAGCCCCTTGAGCATGACCCATGCGTTGAAAGGAGAAAGCGCGTTGCCCGTATTACGGGTAAAAGGCTGAAGTGTTTCTGTAATCCAGTCTTTCCGGCCAAGCACGGCACCGCCGAGCACGCGGCCTTGGCCATCAATATGCTTGGTGCAGGAATAGACAACAACATCCGCGCCCAACTGGAGAGGCTTTTGGAAAACAGGGGAAGCAAACACGTTATCCACCACCACAATCGCGCCTGCCTTGTGGGCGAGATCTGAAATAGCTTGGATATCCAGAATATCAAGCATGGGGTTGGATGGGCTTTCCAGCAGTACGGCGGCGGTGGGCTTGGAAAGTGCTTTTGCCCATTCGTCCAGATTACAGCCATCTACAAAAACGGTTTCTACGCCATAACGGGGCAGAAGGTTGGCAACAATCCAGTGGCAGGAGCCAAACAGTGCGCGAGAAGCTACCACTCGGTCTCCGGCTTTAACGTGGCTTAGCAGGGCGGAGGATACAGCACCCATGCCAGTAGCCGTTGCTACGCAGGCTTCTGCGCCTTCCAGATCTGCCAGTCGGCGTTCCAAAGCTGCAACCGTAGGGTTGCCAAAGCGGCTATACTGATAGTGGTCTTCCTCACCACGGAAGGTGCGGGCAGCTTGTTCGGCATTATCGTAAACAAAGCCGGAGGTCAGAAACACGGCTTCACTGGTTTCACCATATTCCGTGCGTTCCACACCAGCATGGAGCTGACGGGTTGCGGGGCGCCACGCTTCAGAAAATGCAATCTTGTTGTCACTCATGGGTCTTTGTATCCGGTTCTGGCGTGTCAGACCAAGCAGCAGACAGGCCCATATGTGCCTGCCAAAGCAGCTCAATCTCTTAAATTGACCGTGGAAACCATGACAGCCGGCTAAATGCCGTGTCAGAGCCTCTTTAGCGCGTTTCTTTTACCTCGCCGCAAGCCGGCCTTACAAATCACGAGGGCAGGGCTCAACACCTTGCTGGCAAGCAGGGTAAGCCCGGATATCCGCTATCGTCAAGTTCTGTGCATGCAGCCTTCACAAAACAGGCTTGCGGTGATTTAACTTGGACGAATATTTCAAAAATCTGATGGATTTATGCATGTCCGCTAAGAAAGAAACAGCCACTTCTGTGCATGTAGCCAATGGGCAGGAGGTTGTGCCTGTTATTCTTTCTGGTGGTTCAGGCAGCCGTCTGTGGCCAGTTTCTCGTGGAAGTTATCCCAAACAGTTTTGGCCATTGCTGACAGAAAAAACCTTGTTACAGGAAACAGCTCTGCGTGGCGTAGCCGCCAAATTGTGCGGGCCGGTTGTGATCTGCAATGCCGAGCACCGTTTTATTATAGCAGAACAACTGCGGGATGTGGGCGTGCAGGATGCCCGTATTGTGCTAGAACCTGTTGGCCGTAATTCTGCCCCAGCCATTGCGGCGGCTGCTTTTTTGGCAGCGGAAAAAGACCCGAATGCCGTGTTGTGGGTTATGGCGGCAGATGCCGCTATAACGGATACGCAGTGTTTGTATAAGGCGCTGGAAAGTGCTGTTCAGGCAGCCCAAGCTGGATATGTCGTCACGTTTGGCATGAAGCCCTCCCGCCCGGAAACAGGGTATGGATATATAGAGGAAGGAACGCCTCTTTCCGGCCTTTCTGGCGTGTGCCGTGTCGCTCGGTTTGTTGAAAAGCCGGATGCGCAAACAGCGCACCATTTTTTAGAGAGTGGCAAGTATTTGTGGAATTCGGGCATGTTTGTTGCCCGTGCGTGCACGTTTTTGCATGAGCTTCAAACATACGAACCCGAATTATACGAATGCGTGCGCCAAGCTGTAGAAAAACGCCAGACAGATATGGATTTTGAACGCCTGGACGTGGAAAGTTTTAAAAAATCTCCTGATATTTCAGTAGATTATGCAGTTGCGGAACGCACGGATAAAGCGGCTGTGGTGCCCGCCGATTTTGGGTGGTCCGATATCGGAAGCTGGGATTCCCTGTGGGAACTCAGCACGAAGGACAAAAACGCCAACGCAGTTTATGGCAATGTGATGCTGGAGGATGTGCATGATTCCTACATCCGTACAGATGGCACCCTAACCGTTGCGCTTGGAGTTGAAAATCTGACCATTGTGGTAACGCAGGATGCCGTTATGGTTGCCCGGAAGGATCGGGCGCAGGATGTTAAAAACATTGTTGAGCGTCTGAAATCAGAAGGCCGCACAGAGGCAACGCACCATGCGCGCACATATAGGCCGTGGGGGTTTTACGAGGGTCTTACCCAAGGGGATCGTTTTCAGGTTAAGCGTATTGTGGTGAACCCGGCGCAGAAACTTTCCTTGCAAAAGCATTTCCATCGCTCGGAGCATTGGGTGGTGGTGGAAGGCACAGCTCTTGTAACCCGAGGAGATGAGGAAATTCTCGTACGGGAAAATGAAAGCGTTTACTTGCCGCTGGGTATGCTGCACCGCCTTGAAAACCCCGGCCGTATCCCCCTTACGCTGATAGAAGTGCAGTCTGGCCCCTATCTGGGGGAGGACGATATTGTGCGTGTGCAGGATTTGTATAGCCGGGAGTAGGTAGGTATTACAGAGGGCCTGTAGAGAAGGCCCAATCTATTCCTGAATGTTTAAAGCAAAGCCTGAAGCAGCGGAATAAACGGTAGATCTGCTTCGGGCATAGGGTATTTGCGCAGGTCTTGCGGCGCAACCCATGCCAGTTTCTGCCCTTCCTTAGGGATAGGTGTACCTTGCCAGCGCCGACACACATAAAGCGGCATGAGCAAATTAAATGTCGGGTAAGAATGGGATGCGAAGGTAAACGGCGCCAAACAGGCGCGGGACATATCAAGCCCCAGCTCTTCATGCAGTTCGCGCACCAAAGCGGCTTCTGGTGTTTCGCCTGCTTCTATTTTGCCACCCGGAAATTCCCACAGGCCCGCCATGCTTTTTCCTTCCGGGCGGCGGGCAAGCAAAATATGGCCTTGTGTATCAATAAGTGCTGCGGCGGAAACCAGAACCAGCTTTTTGGGGGCTGATGATGTGGTGGCGGATGCAGAGCTGCGGCGTGCATCCTGCATATGGCGCGTGGTTTCAAAAACCAGCATAGGTTGTTCGCTGCCGCGGGAGGCAAAAACTTGTTTGTCTGTTCCGATTTGCTGAAAACCGATGTGCTCCAGCACGCGGGCAGAGGCAATATTATCAACCGCTACATTTGCGCGGATACAGGAAATTTCCAGATGCGCCAGCGCCCAACTGGTGATGCGTGCCGCTGCACATGTTGCAATGCCTTGCCCCCAATAGGGGCGGCCAATCCAATAGCCCAGCACCCCAATGCGTGCTGAATTGGCTGGGGTTTGAATACCCAAGCCAATACAGCCGATAAAAGTGCCATCCTTATCCAGAATGGCAAAATGATACCCTTCACCCTTTTGCTGCATCTGCTGTGTGGAAGCTATCCAGCTATCGGCCAGTTCACGCGGGTAGGGAAAAGGCAGGCGGCTGAGCATCCGCACCACTTCCCAATCATTCACCAGATGATGGAGGGCAGGAGCATCCTGCGCGCAAAGTGGGCGCAGGTGATAGGGTGGGGCTTCCAGTTCGGTCGGGGCAGTATCAGGCATTGGGTTGAGGTGTTTGCGCTGGTTCTGGGGGAATACCGCATTCGGTCAGAAGTTCACGCAGGGCGTTAATAACGGGAAAAACCTCTACGTTGTGGTCACCGCCCAGTTCGCGCCATGCATTTTGCTCCAGTTCCACAATCTCACGGTCTTCGGCAAAAATGCGGTTGGTAAAGGCAACAAGGAAAGGCCATGCAATATCCAGCAACCCACCTATTTTGGGCCGTTTAACGGACAGCAGGCCAAAGGTGCGGTTGGTCAGCTCATCTGCGCTTTGCGGTACATAAACAATCCACAAATCCATTACCGGGTCTTCATCTCCGGTTTGGATACGCAAGGTTTGATACGGATATTCCGTACGAATGGTCATGACATCGCGATGCTGGAATTTTTCCGAAGAATCGCGGCGTTCACCAAAAATCAGCGCTTCACCAAAAGGCTGTTTACCGCCGGTGCGGGCAAAGCTGTAACGGGCTTCCACTAGCTTTGGCTCACGCTTTTGGCCCAGAAAACGGGGTTTCATCTGCCCCATTTGTTTGGAGTGCATGAACTGATGATTCATATCCATCAGATTTTCATGCATGAAGCTGTAGTGGCAACCAATGGTGGTGCCAAAGTAGCGGGTTTTGTAAGCTGGGTTGCTGGCGCGTGCCAAATGTGTAGACAGGGGCACGGTGTCTGCTTTTTCCGGATCACCGGGGAAAACAAAGATCATGCCGTCCTGTTCCCGGCAGGGGAATGTACGCACCCCGTTAGGAAGCTTGCCTTTGCCCAGATAAGGCACATCAATGCACCGGCCAGAGCGGCCATAGGCCCAGCCATGATAGCAGCATTTCACAGAGGCACCTTCCACCGTGCCTTTGCTAAGCGGCACCTGCCGGTGGGCGCAGCGGTCTTCCAGCGCAAATACAGGGCCTTCATCCGGGCGCACCAAGGCAATAGGCATGCCAGCATAACGCGTGCCAATGGTTTTGCCGGGTTTTAACTCCCGCGACCATGCAACAGGGTACCAGTAGTCCGGATTGGATCTGACGCGCCGCAGATCTATTTTACCCTTTCTGGCTTCAACAGCCAGTGCAGGGGTGGAGGAATCGGTCTGAGCGGTCTGATCCATTTCGCCTCAAATCACAAAGAATACCTGTGCGGCGCCGTTTTGATGCCGCTGTTGCGAATGCTATCTCAACTCATCGTGACGCAAGAAGCAAGACAGGAGCGCATAGCTGACAGAAATTAATGTTCTGCAAGCTCTGCCGTCAGGTCCTCAATAAACTGGAAAGCTACCCGTCCAGAGCGGCTTCCGCGTGTAATCGCCCACTCATTGGCACGGGCCATCAGGTTCTCATCATCAATGGTCAGATTACGTTCACGCGCATAGCTCCGCACCATGTCTGCAAACGTATCCTGTTCACAAGCATAAAAACCAAGCCACAGGCCAAACCGGTCTGAAAGCGAGACTTTTTCTTCTGTTGCTTCGGAGGGATTAATAGCGGTTGCGCGTTCATTTTCAATCATATCGCGTGGCATCAGATGGCGGCGGTTGGAGGTTGCATAGAACAGAACATTTTCTGGCCGCCCGGCAATACCACCATCCAGAACAGATTTAAGAGCCTTGTAATCCCGGTCTTCCTTTTCAAAGGACAGATCATCGCAGAACAGAATAAAGCGGCGCGGGTTTTCCCGCAGCAGGCTGAGCAGCAGTGGCAGGGTTGCCAGATCTTCACGCTGGATTTCAATCAGAGCAATAGCGCCTTTACCGGGGGCACACGGTTTGTCATCAACCTGATTGGCCAAGGCATGCGCGCCTTTCACCAGTGAGGATTTGCCCATGCCGCGCGCACCCCAGAGCATGGCGTTGTTGGCAGGCAGGCCACGGGCAAAGTGCTCTGTATTTTCAATCAGGATCTTGCGTTGCAGATCCACCCCGCGCAGCAGATCAACCGGTACGTGTGCAACATGCGGAACAGGCAGAAGGCGCCCACGTTCTGGCAGCCAGACAAAGGCATCGGCTTTATCCACGCCTTCCAGCGTAGCGGGGGGAGGAGAAAGCCGCTCCAGAGCAGAGGCAATGCGTTCCAGAACAGGGAGTGTTGGTGTGTCCATCTGGGTATCTATCCTGTTTGTCGCCGATATTGGTTATAAAATATGGGCGGAAGGCGTTTTCATCCGCGCAGGTGCTTGACGCACGAGGATTGAAAATTATGGTCACTTTCTCTGTTTTCGCAACACGCCTTTCAGGAAAGTCTGCTTGATGTCCAATTTCCTTATTCCCGCCGCCTATGCCCAGAGTGCCGGAGGTGTCGGTGGGGGCTCTAGCCTGATGTCCTTCCTGCCGTTTGTGGCCGTTTTTGTGATTATGTATTTTTTGCTCATCCGCCCTCAGCAAAAGCAGCAAAAGCAGCTTAAAGCAGAACTGAGGGCCCTCCGCCGTGGAGACCGGATTGTAACGGCAGGTGGCGTTGTGGGCATTGTGCAGCGTTCCAAGGATGATTCGGAAGAAGTGGAAGTGGAAATCGCGCCAAACGTGCGTGTTATGGTGCTGCGCAGCACAATTTCCACAGTGCTGACAAGCACCGCTAAGCCTGCAAACGATACCGCAACAGCAAAAAAGTAAGCTTTTTTAGGCGAAGCGCTCAGAAACGTTAGAGAAAAGAAACGGGGTCTATATCCACGTCCACTTTGGCGTTTCTGGCCAGATTTACCATACCTAGCCAGCGGCGCAGGATAGGCTGTACCGCAATATTGCGGTGCGTGCGCAATAGCAGCCGCCTACGGTGCCGCCCGCGTAATACAGCCAGCGGGGCTGGGGCAGGGCCAAGCACCTGTATGCCCTCTCCATAAGGGGCGGTGCGGCCCAGTTGGGCTGCGGCTTCATCTGCGGCAACAGGTGTATCCGCACTTACAATTAAGGCAGCCAACCGCCCGTAAGGGGGCCAAAAACCCGGCTTACGCTGTGCGGCTTCTTGCTGCATAAAGGCATCAAAATCACCCGAAAGCAGCGCCTGCATAACCGGGTGTTCCGGGGTATAGCTTTGCAGAATAACCCGACCGGGTGAGGATGCACGGCCTGCACGCCCCGCCACCTGATGCAAAAGCTGAATGGTGCGTTCCCCAGCCCGTAGGTCTGCCCCACCAAGCCCAAGGTCTGCATCCACCACCCCAACAAGGGTGAGGTGCGGAAAGTGCCATCCTTTGGCAACAATCTGCGTTCCGATAATCAGATCCACTTCCCGGCGCGAGATTTTGGCCACGGCTTCCGCTGTGGCGGCTGGGCCTCCAAGCGTATCGCTAGACATCACCAGCAAGCGCGCATCGGGGAACAACTGTCGGGCTTCTTCCGTAATCCGCTCAATACCGGGGCCTATGGCGGTCAGGCTGTGGTCTGATCCACATTGCGGGCATGCGGGGGGCATGGGTTCTGTATGATCGCAATAATGGCAGGAGAGCACCTTGCGGTTGCGGTGTTCCACCAGCCATGCCGTGCAATGCGGGCACTCCATACGGTGCCCGCAGGATCGGCAAAGGGTAAGGGGGGCATAGCCGCGCCGGTTGAGAAACAGCATAACCTGCTCCTGCCGTTCCAGCGTGGCGCCAATATCTTCCACCAGCTCGGGTGAGAGAAAAAGCCCTCTGGGTGGGGGATGGTCGCGCAAATCCAGCACGCGGGTTTCTGGCAGTTCTGCTCCTCCGTGCCGGGTGGGTAGAACCAGATGCCGATACCGGCCAGCTTCTACATTTGCCAGTGTTTCCAAGCTAGGCGTGGCGGAAACCACAACAACCGGAAAACGTGCCAGTCTCCCTCGCACTACGGCCATATCGCGGGCATTGTAGATAACGCCTTCTTCCTGCTTGAACAGGGCTTCGTGCTCTTCATCTACAATAATCAGGCCGAGGTTATGGAAGGGCAGAAATAAAGCAGAACGGGCGCCGACTATCACAGAGGCAGAGCCATCTGCTGCGCCAAGCCAGGTGAGCCTACGTGCGCGTTGCCCAATTTCGGAGTGCCACACAGCAGGTTGCACACCAAAGCGGCGGGAAAAACGTTCCATCCATTGGGCGGAAAGCGCAATTTCGGGCAGAAGAATAAGGGCTTGTTTGCCCTGTTCCAGACAGGCTGCAATGGCTTCCAGATAGATTTCTGTTTTACCAGAGCCAGTCACCCCTTCCAGCAGGGTTACGGAAAAACGGTTTTCCGTAACAGTTTGGCGCAGAGCCATAGCTGCGCTCTGTTGCTCCCCTTCTAGGATAGGCGGGTTATAATGCGCATCGGGGTGGCCAAACGGGCGTTCTGGCCCCAAGGAAACAGGGCGCAGCACGCCTGTATTGGCAAGTCCCTTCACTACGCCAGCACTTACACCTGTGGCATTGGTAATATCTGTGGTGGTGCGATGGTTCCCATCAGCAAGAAGGTCCAACACTTTTTGGCGTGCAGGCGTAAGGCGTAAAGCCTCCAAATCAGGATTTTCTGCCAAAGCCCATCCCATAGTAGGGGTAGGGGCTGCCCGCATATGCAGCCGTAAGGTCATGGCCAGCACCATACCCGGAGGGGTGAGGGTGTAAGCAGCAACCCAATCTATGAATTGGCGCAATTCAGCGGATAGTGGAGGCAGATCCAGCCGACAGACAACCGGACGCAGGCGGGCCGCATCTACCTTTTTTTCTGTGGCCGGTGGGGCCAGATCGGCAGGGAGCGAAGATGTTGTATCCCACACCACGCCGGTTTCCTGCCGCTTACCCAGGGGGGCGACAACGATATCACCGGGTTGCAGATCCATATCTACTGGTGCGCGGTAATCAAAAGGCCCAGCAAAAGGCATGGGGAGCAGCACGGAAATGCGTGTGGTGCCAGAAGTGCTGGCCGTTAAGTTGCCAGAATCGTGCAAAAGTATATGGGGAAAAGGTTTCTGCGCCATCAGGATTTGGTTGTAATGCTGCCTACAGGGAAAGAACAGGGGAGAAAAAGCGTACAAAGCTTTCTGCCCGATAGAGGAAGATCATGACTGCTGAAGAAGCTGTTCAGAAATTTCTGGAGTGGATGGCTGTAGAAAAGCAGGCATCTCCCCTGACAATTGAAGCTTACCAAGGCGATCTGGCTCGTTTTTTAGGGTTTATGACCACCCATCTGGATGGTTTGCCAGATATGGTCGGCTTGGGCTTAATCAGCTTGCGGGATTTTCGTGCATGGCTGGCTTATGAGCAAGCCGAGGCCAGTAAACCAACAGCCCGCAAAACATCATCAGATCAGGCTACCCGCACACGTGCACGCCGTGTTTCTGCCGTGCGGTCTTTCTTTAAGTATCTGGCCCGCAGGCAAGGGGTGGAAAACCCGGCTATCCAGTTGCTCAGCACACCGCGCACCAAAAAGCCTCTGCCGCGGCCTTTGGCTAAAGATCAGGCCTTGGCGGCTCCAGAAGATATTTCTGATCTGGCACATACGCCCATGGAACAGCAGCGAGATGCGGCGTTGTTTCTACTTTTATATGGATGCGGTTTGCGTATTTCCGAGGCCTTGAACCTGAATATTGCAGATCTGGACGTAATGCGCAGCAGTAACGTGCTGCGTATTTTGGGTAAAGGCGGCAAGGAGCGGCTTGTGCCGGTGCTGCCTGTTGTGCAGCAAGCGCTGGAAGCATGGCGCGGGCGGCACCCAGCCCCAACCCCAGATGCACCGCTTTTTGTGGGGATAAGAGGCAAGCGGCTCCAGCCCGCCATAGCCCAAAAAGCCATGCGAGAATGGCGGCATCTTTCTGGCTTGCCAGATTACGTAACGCCGCATGCTTTGCGCCATTCTTTTGCAACCCATCTGATGGAAGGTGGGGCAGATTTGCGTGTTATTCAGGAATTGCTCGGGCATGCCAGCCTTTCCACCACACAGCGTTACACACTGGCAGATGAGGCCCGCTTGCTGGATGTCTGGACGCGGGCGCATCCGCGTGCACAATGAGCCCAGAATGCAAAATAAGGAACACACCGGCATGATACAGGCGTTGCGTGCACCGTGGCCCGAAATCGAACCCTATGCTCATGGTTATCTGGATACGGGGGAAGGGCATCAGATTTATTGGGAGCAGTGTGGCAACCCCGATGGTGTGCCGGTTGTATTTTTGCATGGTGGCCCAGGTGGGGGGTGCTCGCCTTCTCAACGGCGGCTGTTTGACCCGGCGCGCTACCGTATTGTGCTGTTTGATCAGCGTGGATGTGGCCGTTCGCTTCCTCATGCTTCGTTGGAAGCAAACACAACGTGGCATCTGGTTGCGGATATTGAGCGTCTGAGAGAAATGTGCGGGATAGAAAAATGGGCTGTATTTGGTGGCTCATGGGGTTCTACGCTTGCACTGGCTTATGCCGAAACACATCCGAACCGCGTAACTGCGCTGATGCTGCGCGGTATCTTTACCCTGCGGCGGGCCGAATTGCTGTGGTATTATCAGGAAGGCGCCTCTTGGCTTTTCCCCGATAAGTGGGAAGATTTTCTAGCACCTATTCCGCCTGCAGAGCGGGGGGACATGATGGCTGCATACCGCAAGCGTCTGACATCAGATAATCCTGCCGTTCGTTTGGAAGCTGCTCGGGCTTGGAGCTTGTGGGAAGGGCGCACATTAACCTTGTTGCCGTGCCCGGAAATGGAAACGCAGCATGATGAGGCTGATTACGCGCTGGCTTTCTCTCGTATTGAAAACCATTACTTTGTGCATGGGGGCTGGTTGGAAGAGGGCCAGCTTATTCAGAATGTAGGGCGTATTCGCCATATTCCTACAGTGATTGTGCAAGGGCGCTACGATATGGCAACGCCAGTACGCACAGCGTGGGATTTGCATAAAGCATGGCCGGAAGCCGATTTTCAATTGATTGACGCCGCAGGCCATGCGTTGTTCGAGCCCGGTATTTTAACGGCGTTGCTGAATGCGACAGACCGTTTTGCGCGGGAGCTGGCATGAAACGCCAAATAGTTGCTTGCGCCTTAATAATAGGTGGCGGGGCCAGTGTGCCGTTTGGTGGTATTTCTTCAGCTTATGCGGCAGATGGGTGCCATAAACTGGTAGCGCGTGTGGCGTTACGGAATGATCAGGGTTTTCTGAACATTCCTGTAAGCGTTAATGGGCATGCTGTCAGCATGATTGTAGATACAGGTTCGGAGGGAAGCCTTATTTCACCAGAGGCTGCCTCACTTTTCGCCGCCCAGCGGGATAAAAGCGTGCACACGGTTGTGCGGGGCACTGGGGGAATAGGGCGGATTGTACCCAATGCGATTGTAAAATCCTTTCGTGCGCAGAATGTCGAGTTTGGGCCTGTTTCCATTCCGGTAGATACATTACCCGCAGTTCCACAAACTGAGCCTGAAGTAGAGGGCCTTATGGGGGGGGATCTGCTCTCTCGCTATGATGTGGAATTTAATGTGGCGGGCGGGACGCTGTCTTTCTGGTCCGCCACTTCCGCAGATTGCAATGGCCCAGAAGGATGGCGTTACATTTATCGGGCAGTGCCGTTACAGGCAGCAGGCCAGCGGGTGGTGGCGGAAGTTACACTAGACGGCACAAAGCTTAAGGCACTGGTGGATAGTGGGGCGCGATCTCGCATTGTCTCAATTGGTGCGGCTGAGCGTATTGGTGTTTCCCGCCAAGCCTTGGCGGCTGATCCGGGTGGGATGACAACCGGAGTAGATGGGCACCAGCAGATTTATCACTGGCATAAGTTTCATTTGTTTCAGATTGGGCAGGAACAGGAAAAATCTCCGGTTCTTACAGTTGCCCCCGTGCATGATACTGTAGATATGCTTTTAGGATCAGATTGGTTTGCCGCGCATCGTGTCTGGATATCTTATCGCACACATACTCTGTATGTGATGCCAGCACAGCAGGTACGCCGTTAATATAAAAAAGAGAGGCAGAAGATGATTTCTCCTGCCTCAAACTTTTAGATTATTCGCCTTTCAGGCGCTTGTTGCATTCGCTGTAATAGCCGCCACCTTTTTGAATCCATTTCATGTTGCCATTGGCATTGCTGGATTTGTTGGTGTGGTACTGATCCAGGCAGGTTTTCATGCGGGCCTTACCTGCGCTGAGCTTGGAATACTGAGGATCGACCGCAGAAGGGAAGGTTGCACCAGAAGCACTTACAGCAGTAGGCGCAGCCGGTTTGGTAGCTTCTGGTGTGGTTTCTGCCGGTTTGTTGGCTGCGGCTGGAGCAGCCTCTGCCGTGGTGGCATCACAGTTGGCAGCCTTAAATGCTTTAAATGTCTGGCCGTTAAGCGTGTTTTCCGCTTTGGCTTCTTTGAATTTTGCGTGGCATTCCTTAGCCGTCAGTGCATGGGCGCTAGGAGCGGAAAGAGCAGTTGCGCAACCAAGTAGTAACGCAGCCAAGCCAGTACGTGCAGAAAAGTTCATAAAATAAAACCTCATGCAAAGGGACGAATCAAAAAACGACCCGATGCCGTTTTTTATTCCCAAAAAATATTATCGCAAACTGTGGCGTTGAAATGAATGGGTGATGATATTTTTATGAGAAAAACAAAAACCCCCTCCCGAATAGCTGGGAGAGGGCTTTGTATAAAAGCTGGAATTAAAGTGTGCTTGCAGAAGGATCAGTCGTTAATGCGTTCCCCATGCAGGGACATATCCAGACCTTCCAGTTCTTCATCCGGTGTAACGCGTAGGCCGATAACCAGATCAACCACTTTTAGGATGATGAAGGACACAACCGCACACCATACAATGGTGACGAGCACAGCTTCTGACTGAACAATAAGCTGATGCACAGAGCCCGTAATGCCGGAGGGATTTGAATCCGTTGCAGAAAGCGGGCCATAAGCAAACAGGCCAGTTAGCAGGGCGCCAACAATACCGCCTACACCATGCACGCCAAAAGCATCCAAGCTATCGTCATATCCCATCATGTGCTTCAGGGATGTGGCGCCCCAGTAGCAGACAACGCCAGTAATCAGACCGATAATCAGGGCGCTACCCGGCAGAACAAAGCCAGCAGCCGGCGTAATAGCCACCAGACCACCTACAGCGCCAGAAATGACACCCAGTACAGTGGGTTTGCCGGAGCGCAGCCATTCAACCAACATCCAGGAGACACCAGCACCAGCAGCAGCAATCTGGGTGGCAGCCATGGCCATACCTGCGCGCCCATTAGCGCCCACAGCAGAACCAGCGTTGAAGCCAAACCAACCAACCCACAGTAGGGAAGCGCCAATAACGGCATATGTCAGGTTGAAGGGGGAGAGATCATCCTGCCCGTAACCTTTACGACGGCCAAGCACCAGAGCACACACCAAACCGGCAACACCCGCATTGATATGCACGACTGTACCACCAGCGAAATCTGCCGTGCCAAGGCCACCCAGCCAACCAATAGGGCTCCAGACCCAATGCGCGATAGGAGCATATACAATCAGAGACCAGATGATGGAGAACACGCACATGGCGCTGAACTTCATGCGTTCAGCATATGCACCAGAGATCAGAGCCGGGGTGATGATGGCGAATGTCATCTGGAACATCATGAAGATGCTCTCAGGAATGGTCATGGTTGTGGCGTTGGGAGAATCTGCGCCAAGCGTGAAACCAATATCCGCGCCGTTGTGAATGTTGGCGCCAATGCCATTCAGAAACATGCGGCCAAAGCCGCCAATCCACGGGGTGCCTGTGGTGAAGGTAAGGGAGTATCCAGCTACCATCCACACAATGGAGATAATGCAGCACAGAGCAAAGGATTGCATAAGCGTTGCCAGCACGTTTTTCTTACGCACCATGCCCGCATAAAACAGGGCCAGACCAGGGATTGTCATCATCAGCACAAGGGCGGTGCTGACCAACATCCATGCTGTATCACCGGTGTCGATAGAGGGAAGGGTATCTGCCGCGTAACTGGATGTAGCACCAACGTGGAAGAGGATACCGCCCCCAATAAGAGTGACCATTTTGGCCAATGGGTTTATGTGTTTTTTTGCTGTCATAGTGACATATTGCCCCGGCATGTTGATGACAGTCTCCAGATATATTGTTTTGGCGCTATGTTTGGTTAACGTAAGAATTTAATCATATCTTATCCGGAACAATATTCAAGGTAGATTCATTTTTACCGGATAGATTTTTACCGGATTAAAATTAGGGTAAGGCAGATTATAATAATTCTGTCTTTAACTATGTCCCATGGGCCTAGTTATGTAAGCCGAGTGATAGAATACGCCTTGGCCGCTTGATGAGTTGGTTCTAGCATAACAGCAGATATCAACAATATCATCGTAAGTTTTGAATATCCTGTTGGACAACCATGTATTACGTCGGCTCAAGACCCATTGATATTTTGAGTAGGCAAAGCTGTTTCAGGCTTTATAGGGAGGCTGAAGATGAGCGACCTTTACGGGCGGACGGACAAATAGGCGGATCTCTGCGCTCCTTTGTGTCAAAGAGCTACGGCAGGTCGCGCGTGCTGAGTGGTATCATTTTGCCAATCGGAATGGTCTGCGCTGGCGGGATGCATTACGAGAATATGGGTCACACAAAACACTCTGCAACTGCTGGCAGCATTGCGGAGCCATGAGGATTTTTGTGCGGATGATGGACGGTGCTTTCAGCATGGATAGCTGAACCGCAGATACGACAAGCAAAAATACAAACGTCGAAATTGTATTGAGACTATGTTCGGCAGATTGTAGGGCTGGAGACGCATCGTAAGACGCTACGGCAAATGCTTCAGCGTCATGTTCAGGCTATTAGTCCTAAGCCGAAGGAATATATTTTAAATAGTATTTATAAATACAAAGCACTCCTTGCCTGAAGTAATAATCATCAGGCAAGGAGTGTTGTGTTCACTTAGTAAGAGGGAATGGTTTTCATATTTTTGATTTTGTCGTGCACAATACTCAAAATGGCATCAGATATTTGTTTATATACCCGGCGCTCATAATGAGAACCGCCAAAACTTCCGTCTTTTGCCAGATCATTTTCAGATTTCACAAATTGATGCGCATCCAGGAAATCAACCCCAAATTCGCGGGCCACAGGTAGTGTCAGTTCGTTAATTTGACCAAAAGCAGAAAGAATACCCAAGTCTCGTCCCACTCGGCTGTTTAGGCCAACAATGATAATGGTCTTTCCAGCACGTTTTAGGCGGCTGAATAGAGTTCTCAAGTCTTTAACAAAGATATCTTTGTTAAAGCCACCAACAAATGAAAATTCTGATCTAAAAAAGTTCCACTGATCCCTGGTCGTGTTGGGAAGTTTGTCCTGAATTTCCTCATAAGGAACGGTGGTGTAATCGAACTTCTCAAACGGGCCGCCGGGCAAGTAATATGGGAGCGCGTAAGTTCCCATAGGGATAGTCATGCCTGTGGTTTTAGAACGGTAGAGCCCATGAAAAGTTTCTTGGCCAAATGTAAATACATAAACATCCGCCGTTTCATCCCAAGCGGCAGTGGCAAACCTATTTTCAGGAATACCAGGAAGTGCCGCAATAATTTGGCGGTTGATCGGACGTTCCAGTGCTTCATTGACAAGCGCAGAACGTAGGGTCGTCGCAATTTCCCAGCCTTCATACGGGTAATTGAATTCTTCTTTGGTTTCTACATCTGTCCGCAGGAAGTGCGCTGTCATCATCATATCACAAGCGCCACGCAAACAAACTGTAGGCCGCGATGCTGCGCCAGCTATACTGTTATCTGCATTGTCAATATCAGGTACAAAGCTTACCCAATCAACCAGAGGCATATCTAGGCGGCTAGCTACTTTACCTTGGATATCAATATGTTTGCGTCCAAGTTTTTGCCATACGGCTTGCTCCACGCCCATATTCATGGTGCGGCATGAGAACAGGAAGTGCTTACAAGTATCACGCTGAATGAAATAGAAACCGCAAATTCCATAGTTACCATAAGCATCAGATACTTTTACGTAACCTACATTGCTATTGAACTCTTCCTGTAATTCAGCTTCAAAAACTTTTCGCGCTTCTTCAATATCTTCCGGCCAGCGCTTTTTTGTAAAATTCAGCTGATTTGTGCGGTTTACAAGGTCATGAATACGCGGGAATTGCTGTTCAATATCCGTATGGAAACTAATGCGGATATTACTATCGCGCAAAAAGCTGATGTTATCGCCACCCATAGCAGACTTATCTTTCTGCTTTGCTTCCAGCACACGATACTGTTGAAGGCGTTTGCAAGTTGGGTCGGGCTTACCTTTAAACTTGGGGTCTGCCAATAAGGTAGGGATGATGGTTGGTTCAGCTACGTTAATGCTCGGAACAAAGTGCAGGGCTTCATTAAGGTTTGTGACATTATCATCAATAAATAAAACGCTGGCGGGACGTAGCTGAATTTGCTCAACAATGTCCTTAATCAGCGGGCCTTTAGGCCCCCATTCAATGCGCGGGAAGACAAATTCGTCCCAAACACCAAGTTCTTTTAACTTGCTTTCTACATCCGAAAAATCATTCCGAGAGCAGATGGCGTTTACAATCCCCCTGCGGTTTAATTCTTTTACAATATTAATGTTTTCTGGAATTTGGGTAATTTCACCTTCAGACAAAGTACCGGTCCAGAAGGTGTCATCTAGATCCCAGATAACCAAGCGGATGCCTTCTTCCTTAGCTTTGGGAAGGGCCAACGGCGCAATGAGCTGATAAACCAGATATTGAAAGCCTGATTGCTGGCAGCTGCCAAATAGGCGAATTTCGTCTCCTAATTTATCGGCTATATTAAATATCCAAGAACACTTGCCTTCCGCAGAAAATATTTTTAAGCCATCATTATCAAGTTTCCAGCTTATTTCTTGGGGATGATTTTCCCACCCTGTAATAAGGCCATCTGGGGCAAATCCAAATGTGGTAGATTGCACAGGATGGTTGGCTGGCCCCCAAGCCCAAGAATGACCGGTTAATTGTTCAATGGTTAGAATTTCATTTATTGGAGTAAGCATATAAGATTCTCTATAAGGAAAGATTTCTACCTTTTTCGATTATAAAATGTTTTCAGCAATTGTAAACAACACTATTTATACACTAAAAAGCAGAATGGGTATTGATCATAAAGGAGGTACTATACCAAGTATGCAAGATAGAGCATAAGTAACCTCCCATGATATTGTCACGCAGATTATTTAATATTTTAATAACATGGATCGTATTATTTCAGACTTATTAATGGAATAATCTTCCAGCCGTGTTTTGTGTAAATTACCGGGGCATCATCTGTTGTATCGTAAATAATTTCTCCAGGTTTTGCTGATGTAATTTGTTTTATTTCCTCTTTGCTCTTGGATGGTAGTTTAAGGGTGTCCCCAATGGTGACTTTGCCATTGATATTTGCATCATGTTTGGTAGTTAAAGACTGAGTAGTTAATTCACCAGTGTCTTTTACAGAAAAT
Source organism: Acetobacter sp. DmW_136 (assembly GCF_008690365.1). Classification (NCBI taxonomy): domain Bacteria; kingdom Pseudomonadati; phylum Pseudomonadota; class Alphaproteobacteria; order Acetobacterales; family Acetobacteraceae; genus Acetobacter; species Acetobacter sp. DmW_136. The sequence continues at coordinate 19,423 of NZ_VHON01000017.1, read as the reverse complement.
ATTGGATTATTATTTTGAATTTTATTATTTTCTTCTGTTTTTACACGATATTGCAAGGCATGCTCTTTGCTGTCATAGCCCAAAATGTGTTTATTAAGACCAGAAGAAGTACTATCTGCGGTCAAATCTAGATAAGTGTCTGCTTGAGTTCGAGCCCATGAGTGAATACCGGGTTGAACGAATACAGAAGCGGAAGCATCAAAAACCGTATTATAAATATGTGCAGGAGCAGCAAAAGCGGCGCCAATTTCTGAGCAGGCAGGTACTTTATTTCCGTTGTAGTTCTCAGGATATGTAGGGATATGACAATTAGATGAAGCTGAAAAGGCAAGGCCGATTTGTGCTTTTAATGGACCAAGGTATAACCATTTAACCGATGCGTCGTTAATCTTGCGTGTTCCAGTAAATTCAAAACGAGGCAAAATCTCGCCACTTGTGCCGCCTTGGTCACTTACAAATAGATGTTGCATACCGGAACGCGGATCTACAACACGAATCATCTGGTGAGGGGCGAAGGGTGTATCTGGTTTCCAGAACGGCACATATTGTTCCCAAAGGCCATTGGATGCGAGTTGATTGATGCGGTGCGCTGTTTGTGCATCATAGCTCGTGGCAGCCAAATCATAACCAACAGCATTTAAGTTGTGTTCTGCTACAAACTCTACAGTTGAAAGCTGCCCGAATGATGGAGCATTGCGATCTCCGTAAGTATAATCGAGCCCTTGGGTTTCATCTAGTTCCTCAGCTGTCGCCCAAGACCAGCTTAAGCCTTTTTTGTGTAAAACATTTTGGAAAGCATAGTTTTGCTGTCCGTATCCTTGCATTCCATCATCTTCAAGAAAGTTGCTTAAGCTGCGCGTTGAAGAAATTGCCTGTGGGGTAACAACCGTATTAATATCAATATTACGTTTATTAATATGGTCTATGGAATTTCTACCATGAACTGGATCATTATTTACGTAATTAATTGAGAAAGAAGGTGCTGTATTGTCAACACGACCTTGATCGATACGGCCTAGTGTCAGAGTTGGTAAATCCCGCGGAGGAACACTTAGAGTGGGAAAACTGTCTCCAGCGTATGGAAAGGAAAGACCTGAGAACGTGGCTTGAGGAAACATGGAAGTATCTGCCTCTATCATATTGATGACGGCAGATGCTGATGTGTAGGGTGTTGTTGATTTATCTAGATAATTGGGAAGCGTAAGGGGAGGACCGTTTTCAAAAGAATAGCTTAATGTTTTATCTAAATAAAAATATGGAGAAGGTGAGGAAAAGACGAGATCAAATAGTGTTTGGATATTTTTTTGTTTTGCAGAATTTTTTACGTCAGTCATTATACTTCGAGACGTTTCTGCAGGAAGGACGTTGAGAGAAGTTGTGTTTACACGAAAACACGCAGCCTTATGGAGCGGATCTGCATCATTTTGAGCATGAGGATTAGGGCTCCAATACTGTTTTCCTTGGTAGTTTTTGAGATTTTTTGCATATTTCTTTACAATAAAATCTGCAATAGATCCGTTTTTGTTAACTTTTGTAATTTCTATAACAGAGCCATCATTATAAACGGTTGCTATATCACCAATTTGCCATCCACTGCCTGTGGCATCTTTTACCCATATACAGGGCACAATAGACGTTGTTGAATATTCCGAAACATAATGCGAGGCTGTTTGCGCAAATCCAATAGAAGGAAATAAAAAAGCACTCATAGAGATAAGAGAATTTTTGATATTCATGATGGTATCCTTTTATAAAAAATAAGAATTTTTTACTATTCGAAGTGAATATTTAAATTGCTATGTTGGAAAGCCATTTTCGCCCCAATTTTGCGCTCTAAATACTGGGGTAAGAATATCTCGCACGCCATAAGCATTCATATGATAATGCCCAGAGCCACCGGCTGCGTAGGTGTGTTCATACAAATCATTATCTGTGCGATCTGGCATATTTCTGACTGCATTTTCACTCACCACAGAAGCATTGGCAACGCAGAGATTAAAAATGCGCAATCTATTGTAGCCAGCCCATTCTAGGCGAGGGGTGAAGGGACTTCCAAATCTAATTATAGTTTCATCGCAAACATATTGATAACCTGTGCCTAGGGTATTGAGATGTTCTGGTTGCCAGTTTGTATGCGAAAGAGGCACCCATATTGAAAAGACAAGGCGGCTTCCCTTAACCATAATATTAAAAAGAGCAGGGAAAGATGGAATAGGAATATTTGTTATTCGTTTTTTATCTTCATCCGGGTGTGTGCCATCACTCCAAGAATAAGCAATACAACCGCTGTCATCGTCAAAAAAGACATGCAGTTTATTAGAGTAAGGTGGATGAAATGCGCTGGAATATCCAGAACTGAGATTGAGAGAAAGGAAAGCAGGCTTTTTTTCTAATTCGAATGCAAGCGCAAAATCTGTGCAATTATTGGCAGCAATATGATTTTCGTTTTCGCAGGTAGGGAAATCCCAATTATTATGCGGAGTTTCCGAAATGTAAGAGCCAAAGGATGAGAGGCCGGACCCTTCTTCGGGGTGCACACGTGTAAGAGTGAGTTCACAGGGGTCAAATCCATCACGCCGCATGCTATGCCAACGGTGAAAATCCAGATAACCAAATCCCTCTCGTTGCGCATATGTGCGCAACCACTTGATAATTCCGTCCAGACCTTCCTGATATTCTTGTGTCGCATAACCATTAATGGTGGATGCTTGGGAAGGATGATGCGTTAAGCCTAAAATAATTGATGGTGGTTTAGGGGCGCTTAAAAAGAAAGCGATTAATTCTTTCACATCAAGGGGGTTAAAGCTTCCAACGTCATTGCCGCCACTATGCAGAAGAAGCAGATCGGGCTGATAATATCGGACAGCTTCTTTCCAATTCATGTTTGGTGGTGGATTTATCCATTCTGGTGCTGGAGTAGCCTGTGAGTTCATATCCTTCCAAGATCGTCCCCCTGCAGCCGCATTGATAAATGTAAATCTTACATGTGGAAGGTGTTGTTGGAGTGTTTCCAGCCATGCGTAAGTAGCATTCTCTGTATGGCAAACCATATCACTTGCGGTTGCAAATATACTATCTCCCATAACCATAACGGTTGCTTGTTTTTCCCGACAAGCTTTATGGAAAGCTGTAAGATGTTCTGGTCTCACCGTAGCTGAAAACATGGATGGTGGCGCTAAATGGGTTGGATGAATACCTTTACGCCGACAGTTCTGAACCTTGGCATTTCCTTGCAAAATAAGGCGGTTTACAGAGCCCAAACCACTTCCATGCGTACTTTCAAGAATAGAAGATTCCGATGGAATTTGGAGAGTTTTTTTAGATTGTGATGATGTTTGTGAATTTTTTTCAAGTAATGAATTTAAGGATAAAGATATATTTTGGGTCATATGAATATCCATCTAGAAAAAATTCAATAAATAGTTGTTCTAGGTAGGATATTTTGATCTGCCTAGAACAACTATATAAAGTAACTTATATGTGGTCTTGGATAAGTTTTTTTATGCTTTCATTTGTCGTCTGCTCGTAATCGGCTTTTAAAGCGGCTTTCAGAACATTAAGATCAATATTCTGTCTTAGAAAGCGCATATGAATGGCGGTGGAGCTTTGCAAGAACACATCGCTTTCGTAAAAAACGGTCTGTGCAAAACGGTGCCAGAAAGGCCGATCATGATAGAGTTCCGACAATGCGGGATCCCGAATAATTTGTAGGATCAGGTCTTTGGCATCAAAAGCTCTTGCTACGGCCTGAGCGCTCCCCGCGAAGTAACGGTCTCCTACCCCTTCAATCCAGCATGCTTGTGGATCAAAGTCACATACCGCTGTAGGCGCTGATGTTTCAGCAGCAGTGGTTGTTGCCAGATTGGAAATGGAAGAATTCTCGAATAGCACATCAGGACGTATAAGTGCCATTGTGCCTATAGCCGCACCTTTTCGTTCTGTAGCTTGGTGTGTCAGATCATATAAACCCGCAATACGGTGCCACATACGCGCCTGATTTTCCACGCCCGAGCCAGCATTTTTGTAAAATGCACGGAACTCACGTCCGATATCATCCATATATTGGTTTTCTGTAGAGATATTAATGAAAATATCAGAACTATCAAAACCGCAACTTTGGGCAATTTCGTGAAGAAGTTCCAGACTTACAGTTTCATTAGAATAAGACGCTTTCTGAATGGCTTCTGCCGTGGATGGTAGAAGATTACGGAGCTCTGCCAGTGTATGGATATGATGTTCGGTTAGAATTTTCTTGATAGGTTCAGGAACCCGATGAGCAAATTCGCTTGTAGGGCTTCCATCTTCAATCTTTTTCTGCCCCGTCTGATCCCACGTAGAAATGCCGATGCTAACCGTTTTGCCTTTAGCCCGCCAATCTTGTGTATCTTTGTAGAGATATTCCATAACTTTGGAAAAGCTGCCACGTGGATCACGCATTTGGCCAAAGATACCAATAAAGAGGTGGTTTTCTCCCCCTACTTTAGGAAAAATGGCATGGCGTGGTTGCGCAAGGAATGGCATCCCCCGAATACTTTGTAGGGGCAGGCGTTTCCTGTAGCGAGAAAGAACTTCTGTTGCCCATACATTCGTGCTGAACAAGGCGCTAAAGTTAAAAGCTTTCATATCTCCTTCTACAAAATTTTTGCAGAAAGAAGATTTGAGGAATATATCAAGAATATCATTAAATTTATCTCGGTAAGAAAGGTTTTTCTGAGAAAAAATATCAAAATATTTTATAAAAAGCGGATGATAAGCAAGTTTTGTAACAATAAATTCTTCTTTTTGTAGGATAAGATCAATTTCATGCCGCTTCTCAAAGGAGACGGCTAAATGAAAGACTATGGCAGCTCTGTCAGGGTCCAAGTCCGTGATATGCGTAGCAAGAAATGCAACAGTTAAACCACCAACATCCGTGTTCGGGACGGGGGTATGCCACATAATTCTTTCGATGTGGTGTCGGAAATCGTTAGCATTTCCAGAATTGGGTCGAATAAGGCCTGCGATGAGAGCGTTAAGGGCATGAGGTTCCATATGCCATCCTGTAGAATTTGTTGCCTGCCTGTGAAGAAACTTTGTATTGATTTCCAGTAAATATTTTGTAAGCCCTTGTGTCAGACTTTCCCACAAAGGGTCAAAGGGCCACCAACTTTCACGCGGGGGGAGAGAATTATAAATTGTGCAGGCTGCGGCAGGATTATTCGTCAAGCGCAATGTTTCTGCTTGGATTATCTGGATAATGGGATCATTAAGTATTTCTGGTGGTAAACTTTTTAAAAACTGTATCTGGAAATCCAGGTCAATCTTGCGTGATAGATTAAGAAGCCCGATTTCGAGGCAAAGACGATGACTAAGGCCAAAAAAACTTATGAGGCGATTGAGAATAATGAAAATTTCACGATAGTTTTGGTCTGACGTTAGGCGGATAAGGCCTTCAATGATTTGCTCCTGAATAGCTTTAATGGCTGCAGAGTGCTGGCTATTATCTTCAGGGCAAGTATAAGAGCATTCAATTAACCGAGAAAAAGCTTCTTGTATGTTTCCTGCGTTAACAAGATCTAGAACCTCTTGTCGATTTTTTAGAACTTCTTCGTAATCCATCATACTTGCCTTTATCATTTTCTCTGTGGGATATTACGAAAATCAATGCCGTTCCGCTAGGGCCTGTTTATGCCATAACTATAATCGGCAACATAGCAAATTATTTTCGATGGTTAATAAAATTCATCAATCAGTAGTAATATTTATTTATAATATTACTACTGATTGGAGTAAAATAGAATATTTTTAAGAAGAGATATTTTTTAGAACATCATTATATTCTTTGGGAACCCCACAAAATATGATATCATTTTTATCGACTATTTCATAATGAATAGAAGATCCGCGTTCAATAAGATGATTATAAAGTGGAGCAATATAAAGTTCAGGCATAGAAGGAGATTTTTTTTCTTCCTCTAGCGCCCATAGAAAATCAGAGGCACGTGCAAAGTAGTATAAACCATCGCAACATAGGTCAGATATTGGATTTTTTTCTGTTGTGCGAATAACTCGCGGTTCACTACTATTTTTTTCTGGACCAACATAAGACCAATTTTGTCCGGTTCCTTTAAATACTTCCAGATAGCCGTCTGAATGAGCAAACCAAGGTTCAGAAGGAAAAGAGAAATTTTTGCGGAATGTGTCAATATTGAAAATAGTGAGCGGGGTTTCTAAAGGATACTGGCTCCCTACAATGCCCAGCTCAACTGTTTCTGCTTGTCCTTTTGTGGGGGCATCAAGAATGATTGTTTCAAAGTTCTTAATGCCCATTTTTTGGCATTCTTTGGCAATAAAGTTTTTTGTATCTTCTACATCGCGTGCAATAAAAACAAATTTTTCTTGTGCAAAGTAATTTTTAAAGCTTCCAACAGCAAGAGAAAAAACAGTATTATCGCCGACAGGCAGCATATATTTAGGTAATTTATACCCAGATTCTGTAAATCGACGGGATAGACCTGCCATAGGTATAACAATCATGGACAAAACTCCTTATATAAGCTGATAAAGACGGGCTGCATTGGCAATAAAAGCTTTTTGCCTATCTGGTCTGTCTGCATGTAGTGGTAGCATGCTGATAAACAACAAAACAGTTAAAGAATTGACTTCAGTTTTACTTATGTTGTTAGGGAGCCTGCGCAAGAAATCAGCTTGCACCCATTCATGATGCGGCCCTGATGGGAAGGAGATGCTGAAATTATAAGGAGTTTCAGCCTCAAAAAGATAATGGCCTGCAATAATCAGGTCATATAGCCCTCCGAATGAGTGCCATAGTTTGGCAAAGTCATATCGAATGTCGCCGAAAATGCTTGAGCCAGTAACAGGAATATAACCGCGCGGATCAATTGTACAAATACGGCGTGCACGGGAGTTGTAAAGAATATTACTAAGGCAGAAATCTCCATGCATAATAGATGCATTACGATCAGACGAAAGATCAATATTGCTGATCATTTCATCAGCAATTTGTTTAAGAGAGGGTAATTTTTTACCATCTAGTGTCAGTGGATGATTAATATCAAACCCTGTTACTTTAGAATACTGGGCAATGCGATCATAGGTTTTGTCTGTTGCAAGGCGCTTGAGAATATCATTGCCTTTGATTTCAGGCGTAGAATGCTTTTGACAAATGGCAAGAAATTCAAAGCATGATTCTAGAATACTTTCCCATGTGGCTTTGCCTATGCTGGAAAAAACAAACAATTCCGACAAGGTTGGCGCGTATTCGTATTCTATTGTGTAAGAGTTTTCAGACGTATCTAAAAGACGTGCTGTAAATGGTTTAATATCCGCCGGTACATTCTGGAGCCATGTGGCTTCATCATGCATTTTTTTACGGTCATCACTGGATTTGCGCACAATGCGATCATCAATGTAGAGAGAATTGAAGGCGCGTTGTGTTGTGACACTGCGGCGTGAGCGGAAGTAGGTTTGCAGGTGCCCAAAATCGTACCATTTCTCAGGGTAAATGGCTTTTAAGGTATGTTCCTTTGCGTATAAGGCGATACCTTTAATAAAGCTTCCTCCGGCGCGCGTAAGCGCCCGTACAAGATGGCGAGATTTGGAAAAACAGAAGTAACCACAAATAATATGCTGGGGTTGTGGTGGGGTTGCTTCTAACTGGATTGCCTGCAAGTCTGAGACAGTATTGTCTTTTTGGATGCTAACAGAAGCCCAAGCGTAATCATCACTTTCATGGTGCACTGCCAAGGCATCAACCTGTTCAAGGTCTAATCCTTCTACAAGCGTATCACCGTGGAGTAGATGCAAAGTTTCAGCTGAAGTTTCAATGTAGTTCAGTGCATAGATGATGGAATTGCCTAACGACAGATGGCTGGGAACACGCACAATAATTGCGCCCAACTCTTCCAATCGTTGCATGTCATAATGCGGAACATTAAAATCTTCAGGCAGCGTCAAATAGACAGAACCCAGTTTAGACAATGCTTTAATCTGGGTTTCGTAAAGACGTGTAACACCTATAGGTAGAAAGGAAGGGGGAATACGGCCAAATTCAATGGCCAATTCCTGGTCAACATATGCACCAGACAGGATGAGGGAAAAAGACGTCATGGATATTCCATCGGTTAATTGTCGATGTTCAGGAGTTTCCTGATTTCTTCGGAGGAATATTTCAAGAATTCATCAGGACGGATAGCTTTATCATCTACATAGAAGCCTTCAGTGCCGCACCATGGCTTGCCGACATAGATTTCATCAAAAGGGATATCATGCTTGCGCAGCCAGTCTATGATAACGGGCAGCGTGTTTGCATTTATTTTACCTACATTACCGTTATAGGTACGTACATTACGAGCAGTTTGAATAACAATTTCAAAACCTGCCTGCTTGTATTCGCGTAGTTTTTCAACAACTTCAATATTAGGTTTTTTTTCAGAGTAGGACTTAGATGCATCTGTAAGCGTTAGAGTGTCATCCAAATCCATAATTAGTCTTTTCATTTTACTAATACCTCCTCAAACTCCTGTTTCACATGGTTCTTTTGTTGTTTACCGAACCAGAAAAAGATGCAACGCTTTTTAGCCTTGATCCGTGAATTTTCTCTATAAGATAAACAGACGTTATCTAATATTGAGTTTTTATTTTAAGAAACATGCGGGCTTGTAGGGGGTAATAGGCCTGCAGGTAAATAAAATACCTCAGTACCATCTTTATGGTCTTTGGGCAGGAAACCTGCTTGCGCGTACATATTTCGGAATAAGGAAATATTGGATGTGATGGGGAGGGAGATTGTAATATCGCCTTCACCAAACTGATTGCGAATAAGTTGTGCGGCCTCAGAAAGCATAAAGTTTTCAGTGCCCATTCCATGTACGCGTGCAGATAAAATGAAACCATTTATGACATGATCATCAATAAACATGGCCGCAGAAGGGCCGTAATCAGCAAATCTGTCTTTTACTGAGAAGATTAAGAGCATTTTTTTTGAGTCTATGGATGTAAAAGAATTTACAGTTTCCTGAGTAATATTTACATCTTCTGCCTTCGATGTCAGGGAGTTTTTAATTAAAGAAGGCAGGCTTTCTAAAAGCTTATCATCAGATGAAATAATCTTATGCGGAGAAACCTTGCATTCCATAAACTGCAACATTTTTAGTGATTGTGGTGTAAAATTGCTGGCTGGAGCCTGCATTACAGCAGAAGGTGCTGGTGGTGTTTCTAGTTTTTCTGTTTTATGGGGCAAAGTTTGTTTGAAATTTGCCTGTGTTTCTGCTGCCCAAAGCAGGATACGCCTTGTAAGATAAGGGTTTTTTCCTATGGTACGTATGTCAGGAAAAGTTTCTGTAATAGCTGCTCTACGTATGGCGGAAGCATCAACCAAAACAATTTCTGCCGACTGTACAGAAAATTTTGAGCAGATATCGGGTATAATATTGTTTATGGGGGCAGAATTAATGGCAACGTAATCAAAATCTTCTAAAGCCAAAAATTTGGGTTCAATGATTTTATCCCATAGAGCTTGTATGTCTGCCTCATTCCCGTCTGCGTAAAGACAAACCTTTATGCCGAGCCCCCGCAAATACTGGATTGCTTCCCATATGCCCATTGGCCAGCCATCTTGCCTTGGCATGGGCAAAGTTTGGCCGCCAGAAGCATCCCCTGAGAGTTTTCCGCGCCATATCGTATTATCTAGACTGAAGATAACTGTTTTGACGCAGTCAGTCTGGCATAGGGTGCGCAGCCCCCATATCATCTGGCGGAAAAGGAGTGTTCCTATAGTGTTATGTTTATTGGGATAAATTGTTTGCAGATCTGGGAGAGGGCCGCCTTGTTCAAAGGGGCCAAAATCATCCCAATCCTGAAAGATGATCCCATTATGGGTGTTAAAATATATTGTATCATCTTGAATATAACGTTTACCAACAATGGAAGTGACTGTTTCTATATCCAAAATTTTTATTAAGGGATGATTATCTAATTCTGTAGAAAGTAGAATATTTAGTGTTTGAATAATGGTGGATACAGACATATCAACGCCGCGATCCCGCGAAAAAGGCCGGGGAGGGATCTGCGGAGTTAGGAAGTTTGAAACCAACAAAGGTGTGTCGGATAAAGCGGCATAATCCAGAACATGCTGAATAAAGTTTTTAAGTGTCTCTTGAGCATTCGTTAGAATATTCTGTGCAAAATTTGGCGTATTAAAACGCGCACCCCAAATAATATCATCACCTAAAATAGAGCGCAAAGAAGGCTGGAGATATACAAAATCATAATCTTCTAACGGAATAGGTAAGGCTGTAGGCAGCGGAGCTACAAATTCATAGGGTATAAAATCAAACCGAATATCTAGATATTGTTGTGTGAGTTGTTCATGGCATAAAGCACCGATACTGGAACCTATAATCAGCACCTTTTTTACTTTTGTAGGAACAATTTCTAGATTGCTGGGGAATATAAATTCAGAATCCTCTAATTCTGTAGATTCCATGCTTTGTGTGGGAAGAGCAGAATCCGTAGTTTTTTCGGGGAGGAGAGGCTTAGATGAAGGTGCTTGCTCTTCTAAAATGGCGTAAAGGTCGTGCTTTGGGGTTTCGAGAAAAATAACTAATCTTCCATCATCCCGATAATCCATGCCAGTTGACTGCCATGCAAGATCTCCATCGTTTGCAAGGATAAGGAGCTGATGGTTTTCAATCCTCCATAACCATGCGTTGGAGCTGTCGGGTTCTTTTATACGTCCTGAAGGGCTTAGAAAAAGTTGCTGGATCTGCGTGGATTCAGATTGGAAATTCCAAACTTTTTCTGTGAGCGCTGGAGATAATGAAAAAGGTAACCCACGAAAAGTTTTTGTTTCCAGCATTTTTGCCTGCACCTGACGAATGGGGTACTAAAAGTAGTTGCCCGTGAAAATCTTTACGCAGTTTTATAGCATCCAATACTTTTTATCAAAACACTGGGTTTAATTATAGCCGTATGCAAATAAAAACGGGTGAAGGGATATAATCCCTCCACCCGTCAGGCAGTTTAAAAGACTTCTTAGTTATAATGTAAGACTTAGAAGTCCATACCGCCCATGCCACCCATGTCAGGGCCGCCAGCCGGAGCGGCTTTCTTTTCCGGGCGTTCTGCAACCATGGCTTCCGTGGTGATCAGCAGGCCAGCAACAGATGCTGCATCCTGCAGAGCCGTGCGGACAACCTTGGCCGGGTCAATAATACCGGCTTCAACCAGGTTCTTGTATTCGCCAGCCTGAGCGTCGAACCCGAAGTTGTAGTCGTTATTTTCCAGCACCTTGTTTGCGATCACAGCGCCGTCTTCACCAGCGTTGTGAGCGATCTGGCGCAGAGGAGCCTGCAGTGCGCGGCGGATGATGTCACCACCAACGCGCTGGTCATCATTGTGGTAGTGCAGGCCTTCCAGCTTCAGCGTAGCGCGGGCCAGAGCCGTGCCACCACCAGGAACAATGCCTTCTTCCACAGCAGCGCGGGTTGCGTGCAGGGCATCGTCAACGCGGTCTTTGCGTTCTTTCACTTCCACTTCGGTGGAACCACCAACGCGGATCACGGCAACACCGCCAGCCAGTTTGGCCAGACGTTCCTGCAGCTTTTCACGGTCGTAGTCGGAAGACGTTTCTTCGATCTGCGCACGAATCTGCTTAACACGGCCCTTAATGTCATCGGCTTTGCCAGCGCCATCAACAATGGTGGTGTTTTCTTTGTCGATGTGCACTTTCTTGGCGGTGCCAAGCATGTTCAGGGTAACGGTTTCCAGCTTGATGCCCAGATCTTCGCTGATGACCTGACCACCCGTAAGGATAGCAATGTCTTCCAGCATAGCCTTGCGGCGATCACCAAAGCCCGGAGCCTTAACAGCAGCAATTTTCAGGCCACCGCGCAGCTTGTTAACAACCAGAGTTGCCAGAGCTTCACCGTCAACGTCTTCTGCAATAATCAGCAGCGGACGGCCGGACTGAACAACGGATTCCAGCAGCGGCAGCATGGGCTGCAGGGAAGACAGCTTCTTTTCATGGATCAGGATGTAGGGGCTTTCCAGATCCGCTGTCATCTTTTCCGGGTTCGTCACGAAGTACGGAGAGATATAGCCGCGGTCAAACTGCATGCCTTCAACAACATCCAGTTCTGTCTGGAAGTGCTTGGCTTCTTCAACCGTGATCACGCCTTCGGAGCCAACTTTCTGCATGGCTTCGGAGATCATCTGACCGATTTCAGATTCACCGTTTGCAGAAATCGTACCAACCTGAGCGGTTTCCGCCGGGGTGGTAACTTTCTTAGCGTTCTTCTTCAGCTCTTCGATAACAACGGCAACAGCCTTGTCGATCCCGCGCTTCAGATCCATTGGGTTCATGCCAGCGGCAACAGCCTTGTGGCCTTCACGCACGATAGCCTGAGCCAGAACCGTAGCCGTTGTGGTGCCGTCGCCCGCAATGTCATTGGTTTTAGATGCAACTTCACGCAGCATCTGAGCGCCCATGTTTTCGAACTTGTCAGCCAGTTCGATTTCCTTGGCAACGGAAACACCGTCCTTGGTAATGCGGGGAGCGCCGAAGCTCTTGTCCAGCACCACGTTACGGCCTTTGGGGCCCAGCGTTACTTTTACAGCGTCAGCCAGAATATCCACACCGCGCAGCATACGCTGGCGTGCGTCTGCACCAAACTTTACGTCTTTGGCAGCCATTGAATTTCTCCTGTGAAGATCGTTCTGAAATTAAATAATGCGGATCAGCGCAAAATCAGGCGGTTACCACGCCCATGATGTCGCTTTCCTTCATGATCAGCAGCTCTTCGCCATCGATCTTCACTTCTGTGCCGGACCATTTGCCAAACAGGACACGGTCACCAGCCTTAACATCAAGCGCCACAATCTGGCCCTGTTCATTCCGGGCACCCGGACCAACTGCAACCACTTCGCCTTCCATAGGCTTTTCCTGCGCTGTGTCAGGAATAATGATTCCGCCAGCGGTCTTCTGTTCGCCTTCAAGGCGACGGACAACTACCCGGTCGTGTAAGGGACGAAACTTCGTCATTATGGATCGCTCCACATTCATTTTTGGGATGGTGCCCTTAACAGAAAGCAGCCCCATCCACTTTGTCGCGCGTAACATAACGCCGCGTTACGTTAGCACTCCCACCCCGGGAGTGCCAGAAAAGGAGATAGGTCTGGCCAAAGGCAGAGTCAAGGAATGTGGATAAAGTTTCTTTTTGCTGTAACGTAAGAGCAGATAGGAGGTGCTCGCATGGGTCATATCACTACACTTCAGGCTGCGGATGGACATGAATTTTCCGCGTGGGAAACCGAAGGTAGCCATCATCCTTACACACTTGTGGTGCTTCAGGAAATTTTTGGGGTGAACCACCATATCCGGCAGGTTTGCGAAAACTTTGCCAAGGCCGGATTCCACGTTATTGCGCCAGCTTTGTTTGACCGCGTGCAACGTGGGGTGGAGCTGGATTATTCCACAGCAAGCGTGGAAAAAGGCAAGGCGCTGCGGGCGCAAATTCCGCTTGCTAAAACACTGTTGGATATTCAGGCAGCCGCCTCAGTGTTCAAGCCGCGTAAGGTGGGCATTATCGGCTATTGCTGGGGTGGTACATTGGCGTGGGAAGCTGCATGTAGAACGGATGACTATGCAGCCGCTGTTGGCTGGTATGGGGCAGGTATTGCCGCCAGCCGGAATGAGACTCCGCGTTGCCCCGTAGAGCTGCATTTCGGTGAACAGGATACAAGTATTCCGCATACTGATATTGCAGCCATTCGACAGGCGCGCCCGGAAGTTGAACTTTACGTGTACGACGATGCAGGGCACGGCTTTGGTTGCCCAGAAAGAAGCTCTTTTAATGCCAAAGCTTATCAGGAAGCGCAGGAACGCAGCATTCATTTCCTGAAAAGCAATATGAATCCGTAGTGTTATTTTCCTGTCCTCGTCATGGCCTATTATCGAATTATGATTGACAATTGTGGCTGGTCATGGGGGGATGGGGTATATCCTGAACCGCACACGGTGTGCAGCAGGACAAAACGTTGAGAAGAACAAGGACTATCCCGCTCATGCCGACCGGTACAGTAAAATGGTTTAACGCTACCAAGGGTTATGGCTTTATTGCCCCAGATGATGGCGGTAAAGATGTGTTCGTACATATTACCGCAGTGCAGGCAGCGGGTTTGCGTGGCCTGAATGACGGACAGAAAGTTTCTTTCGATCTGGTTGAAGAACGCGGCAAGCAGGCTGCAACCAATCTGAAAGTAGACTGATTTTTCAGGTAGGGCCGATCAGTTTTGATCGGCCCTTTCTGTATCTGCTAAAAAGGCAGCAAGTTCCCGTGCTGTGTCTGCCAACCCAAGGCGACGAACTTCTACGCCTTCGGGAAACGCGCTGAGCAAGCGGGTAGGGGTGCGCCTGTCTAACAGGACAAATACCCCCCGATCAGACTGGCGGCGAATAAGCCGACCAAAGGCCTGACGTAACCTCAGGCGTGCAATTCGTTCATCAAAAGATTTCGGGTCACCTCCAGAAAGGTGAATACGGCGTTCACGGTGCAGAATATCTGGCCGCGGCCACGGCACACGTTCAAAAACTACCAGTCGTAGCGCATTGCCGGGCACATCTACACCATCTCGCATGGCATCAGTGCCTAACAGGCAAGCGTGTTCTTCTGTGCGGAAAATATCTACCAACGTATTGTTATCCATCGCATCTACATGCTGGGCGTAGAGCGGGAGACCGTTTTCTTCCAATGTTGGGGCAATGCGATCATACACACCGCGCAAGCGGGAAATGGCCGTGAAAAGCCCCAAGCCCCCACCGCCGGATGCCAAGAAAAGCGTGCGAAATGCGGCTGCCAGATCCACAATGCTGCTGTTGTCTATGTCCGTTACAATATAGGCGCGTGTCTGGCGGGCATAATCAAACGGGCTGGCCAAGCTGGCACGCAGAGGTGGGGAGGGGAAGTGATTGGCCCCAGTGCGTGCTTCAGCGGCTTCCCACGCCTGTTCTGCGTTATCGCTATCCGGTTCATTGGTTTGCTGATCACGTAAGGTGGCAGATGTAATCAGCATACCCTGCGCAGGTATGGCCATGATGCCAGCAAATGGAATGGTGGGGTCTAGCCAGTGGCGATAGAGGCCCACATCCTGCTCCCCCATTCTCTGTTTTTCGCGCCGCTCAACCCGGATGAAGTGCACGTGCGAAGGGGTGGTATCAGGCTCAGGTGGTGTGTCTAGTGCGCTCAGCATGGCAATCCACGCATCTAGCCGAGAGATAGCCCTGCGGCGCAAGGCGCGTGTCATGGCCTCTATGCGCCCGCGTGTTGTGGAATCCAGCGTTTCGGCATCTTCTTCCAGGCGGGCGTGCAGGCGTTCCACCAAGGTGCGTAAAGGTTCAACAAGGCGCGTTAAGGCGCGGGCCAGAAGATGTCCGGCTTCTGCCAAGTCTGGCACCAAAGGGTGCAGATCACATTCAAGGGCTGCATAAACGTGCTGTTTTCCACCTTCCTGTGTTCTGGCAAGCGCTTGTTGGCGCAGGAGCCGCAGAAAAACTTCTGTGGGGTTTTCCAAAACCGGTTGAGGCGCTTCTGGTTCAAGCGGAAAGAGCCCGATATCTTCTGGAGGTTCAGGCGGCGGGGGTTCATCCGCCTGTTCTTGCCCTAAGCGTGAAGACCAGCCGGGAGCAGGAAGTGCTGTTGCTGCCATAAGGGCGGCTTCCAAAGGTGTTTCTAGTTTTGGGTGGCCCACAACCAGATCATCCAAGCGCCGTTTTAAGCCGCGCGCGCGGGAGCGCCTACCTTCTGCACCTAGGAGCCAACGCCGTAACTCGGCTGCTTCCAGCCCGGAAAGCTCGGCCGAAAAGGCACTATCTGCGGCATCGGCTAGATGGTGGCCTTCATCAAATACATAGCGGGATGGAGCCGAGGGATCATCCGTTTCATCGGCATCATCGCTCATGCCAGCCTGTGCGTAGGCGGCCTGCGCCATAACGAGAGCGTGGTTGGCAATCACCAGATCTGCTTCGCGCGCGCGGCGGATGGAATGTTCAACAAAACAATGCTGGTAATGGGCACATGCACCGTGAATACATTCGCCGCGTCTGTCTGCTACGCCTATCAGATTCCCTTGGCCGAACAGATCCCCAAACCAGCCGGGCAAGTCTCCGCCAAATAGGTCTCCGTCTGCGGTGGCTAAGCCCCAGCGGGCCAGCATGATAAGGGCAATGGTAATACCCGCAGGGCGAGAGGATGCAGTATTAACAGCTTCTTCCATATTCAGCAGGCACAGATAGTTTTCCCGCCCTTTGCGCAATACAACGCGCTGCCGGTGCGTGGTTTGATCTGGGTAGAGCCTACGGGTTTCTTGTTCAATCTGGCGTTGCAGGTGGCGCGTATAGGTGCTGACCCAAACAGCCCCTTTATTCCGCTCGGCCCAAAGGCTGGCAGGGGCAATGTAACCTAAGGTTTTGCCTGTTCCTGTACCAGCTTCTGCCAGCACAATGGCGGGGTCTCCACGCACGTTGCGTGGCTCAAAAGCCCCTGTGGCAACGGATGCAAAGTCGGCTTGCCCAGTGCGGATTTCGGCATCTTCGCCCAGCATCTTGGTAAGCTGCTCGCGCGCCTCTACAGGGGAAATAGGGTGAGACGCAGGAGGCGGAGGAAGAGGCGTTTCCTCCCATTTTGGCAAAAAACGCCAGATACGCAGCGCATCCCCTGGTTGCAGCATGGTTTCGGGCAATTTGCCTTGCGGCGTTAGTTTTTCATGCAGCCCTAAGGTTTCGGCAACTGTACCGCTCCAGATCCATCCTGCTTGGCCAAGCCGTAAAGTCAGGGCAGCAAGATGTTCTGCTGTTGTGCCATTGTTCTGGCGTGCCAGATTGGTGAGCAGTAGAGAAAGAAGGCGAGGGAGTAGATCGGCTTCTGCGGCGCCTATATCCTCATCTTGCATTCCCAAGGCCAGTGCTAACCCGCGTGGGGTAGGGGCAACAGATGTGGCTGGGTGCACAAAGGCAAACAGTTCTAACAGATCTAGCCACGGGGCAGGCTGCCCCGGATGGGGTAAATCTAGCCGCCGCGCCAGTGCGGGCGCATGGATAACAAGCGGGCAAGGCATGTTTTGCAGGTTTTGCTTAACATCCTGCGCAGACAAATGGAGAACCTCTCCATCTTCCGTAAGAAGGGAATAGGCTCCCTTATATGCAACCAGTGCTGGGGCATCGTAAGCGGAGGGGAAGGATGTCTGCATGATAAATACTAGATGATCCATTCCAGCGCGGAATGCCAGAGCTAGAAATCAAAAAGCAACATATGAAGAACAAAAAAGCCCACCTCATCAGAATGAGGCAGGCTTTTTAGGTGGTAATCTGGGGCAGAAAAGTTAGTTGCCGTCTTTAAGGCTATCTGCCACCACTTCCAGAAGTTTGCTGTGCAGATTGCCGTTACCAGCAACAATCATGACATCATCAGGTAGATCATCCAGATCAACGCCTGCGGGGTCTGTTGCCTGGCCGCCAGCTTCACGCACGATAAGGGCGCCAGCAGCACAATCCCACGGTTTAATGCCGAATTCCCAGTAACCTTCGTAACGCCCGGCAGCTACCCATGCCAGATCCAGCGCTGCGGCACCGAAGCGACGCACACCGGCTACGCGCGGCATAAGAGAACCCAGCACGCGTGCAAATGGCAGACGCATACGCGCAGGCACTTTGGCGAATGGAATGCCAGTAGCAAACAGAGATTCCTGCATGTCACGCCGTGCGGATACACGGATACGCCGTTCGTTCAGATAGGCGCCGGTGCCTTTTTCTGCCCAGAACATTTCACCCGCAGCCGGGTTATAAACCAGCCCTGCTGCCAGTTCGATACGCCCATCTGGCAGGCGGCGCTGCAAGCCAATGGAAATAGCCCAGTGCGGAATACCATGCAGGAAGTTGGTGGTGCCATCCAGCGGATCTACCACCCAACGCCATGTCCAGTTATCGCCGCCAGATTTACCGGATTCTTCCATAAAGAAGGCATAGCCGGGGCGGGCGCGTTCAAGCTCTTCCCGCAGGGTCTGTTCTGCGCGCAGATCAGCTTGGGAAACAAAGTCTCCCGGCCCTTTGATGCTGACTTGAAGCTGCTCGACTTCATTAAAATCGCGCAGGAGACGCTTGGCTGCCTTCTGGGCTGCTGTTTGCATCACCATCATGACGGGGGAGAGACGCATGGCCACTGTAGTTTTGTCCTGCTCTGGAGAGAAAAACGGAAGGGATTAGTCTTTGGCGCGTTCGACGTAGGAACCGTCTTCCGTCCGAACCACAATACGTTCACCCGATTCAATAAAGGGCGGCACCATGGTTTTTACACCATTGGAAAGTTTTGCAGGTTTGTAGGAGGAAGAGGCTGTCTGGCCTTTTACAACCGGATCTGCTTCCACAACTTCCAGCGTAACCTGCGGTGGCAGATCAATACCCACCGGGTCACCTTCAACCAGATGCAGGTTGATGGTCATGTTATCCTGAATGAACGGGGCCTGATCACCCAGAAGATCCACAGGAACTGTCAGTTGGTCATAGGTTTCTGGGTCCATCAGAACCAGCAGTTCGCCATCGGTGTAGGAATACAGGTATTCCTTGTCTTCCGTCATCAGGCGTTCAACGCTATCAGCGGTCCGCCAGCGTTCGTTGGTTTTATTGCCGGTTTTCAGGTCGCGCATTTCAACCTGAATAAAGGCTCCGCCCTTGCCGGGGGTGATGATCTGCTGCTTCAGCACCGTCCAGCGGCGGCCATCATGCTCAATCACCTGACCGGCGCGGATCAGGTTTGCCTGCTGTTTCATAATTCGTCCCTGAAAGGAATGTCTATTAAGGATGGGGCTTGTACAAGCCTGACGCACGAAGAGCAAGTTTGCTGCACTTGATATATCGTGTTTTCTCCCGCTGGACAGGGTGGCCATATCCTGTTTATAAGGCGGCAGGTCCTCAGATGGATGACATGAGGATGGGTGTCCGAGTGGTTTAAGGAACTGGTCTTGAAAACCAGCGTGCGGGGAACCGTACCGTGGGTTCGAATCCCACCCCATCCGCCATAAAAAGAAAGACTTTTCCATAAAATCAATCTGTTAAGATATTAAACGTCTGACAGACCGCATCTTGCGCATGTGATCGCAGAGTCTAAAAGCCTTAAAAAATGCTCTGTGAGTTTTTATTGAAAAATGGATTTTTCTAGAAAATTACGTGGCAATTTTTGCATTATGAAAATATCGACGGTACTAATTAAGCATATAAATTATCTTGACCGTTTGCTTAAGCCGTTCTGAAGCGGAAATGAAGCGAACTCTTTCCTGGACTTATCAGCAAGATAACCGGGTATGACTTTTTACATTGCACGGAGCGAAAAGAGAGTATGGCTCGTTTTCTGGTAACCGGTGGCGCTGGGTATGT
>NZ_VHON01000016.1:0-113338 GCF_008690365.1 Acetobacter sp. DmW_136 | reverse complement strand
CACCCAACTGGGGCAATTTTCCAAGCCTGCGGGCGTTCTGGTCAGCCGTTCTACACGCTTTTGAAAATGACCCCGAAGTGCGGGCGGGAAGAGAGATTGACCCCGACATGTAAGGACGGGGTATTTGCTAACACGGAATACAGGGATGTCTGCTTTGACGTGTTGGCTTTCCATAGAGTCCGAAGAGGTATGGTATAGAATATATATATTTTCCGGAAAGGCCACGTCATTCATGCACCAAGGAATGTCACCCTCGAGTGGAAGGGTCTGAATGTTCGTCTGGCACTTCAGAGCAGTGAGAGTTTCACGCTCGTCGATGGTGTTTCTGGTCAAAAGATGGCACGATGAGGCCACGCTTCTGCTGGAAAGACGATTTTGATGACCCGCGCTATCCTAAGCCTGATTTGCGCTGTCTGTGTAGGGGGCACCGCATACGCAGGTACCAAGCCAGAGTCTTTGGAGGAACAGTCTTACAACGGTAATACGATGTTCAACGAGGAGCTTGATGGAAAGGCGTTTCTCAATGGGCGACTGATTGTGCGCGTCGAGCGTGTTTCAAACTGTGTGTCGGCGGTCTGGACCCGCAGCGGCGGATCGTCTCTACGGCGTGACCTGCTGGAATGGGACAAAATGTTTAATGGTGATCCTTCGAACAACGACCGGTCTTACTATTTGACGTTCGTCTATGCCGACCATCGGAGCGACGATGTCGTGTCCATGCCTCTCACGGCGCATCCGGACGATTTTGAAGATACGGCTGGTGTCACCCTTCTATCATGCCAACCAAAACCAGACTTGTAACGGTTTTGTGCCGGTATGTGATTTCTTTTACGTGGCTTTGTGCCAACGCGTACGTGCGGGACGAATACCGTTAGCTTTCATCAGTCACCCCACACAATGCTCACCAACATCAAGCTCTGCTTCTCTGAGTTTTCATGGCTATCTGCGGATGGCTATGTGGATGTGCCACAGTTTAGTTTCGGGCTATGCGTCACCCATGCCTGCTGCACAGGCCATGACCAGCCTTGGTTTTCAAGCGCCACAATTCAACCATGAGAAGTCCAGTGATGAACGCCAGCGGTATGGATCCGTATTGCCTGCACATCAACTGGACTAACAGAAAGAGTGGGGCACGCATTTTTCTTTTGTAAAACAGAAAAATAAGTTTCTAGATAGAAAGTGCGCGTTTTAGAGCGGAAAAATAGGATTGTCTGAACCGTATACTTAATGGTGCATCGGGAATAAACACGTCGAACACATGATAAGCGCCCGGAATGACACAGACTTCTGTTGCCACACCCGCTGCCATCAAACGGCGTGCATATTCAAGATCTTCGTCTAGAAAAAGATCCAGAGATCCAACTCCGATATAAGCAGGCGGCAATCCCGCCAGATCTGCCGCGCGAAACGCCGATGCATATTCGGAAACGCCCGTACTTCCGGGTGCTTTGCCGAGATAAGCATTCCATGCGTAGTGATTAGCGGAACGGGTCCATATATACTGGCCCATTTCCGGAGAGGGCATGACAGTTGTTCCGGTTCTATCATCCAGCATGGGATAGATAAGTAACTGGAAAAGAACTTTCACTTCTGCCCGGTCTCGCGCCAGCAGGGCAAGGCAAGCAGTCAGACCACCACCAGCGCTGTCCCCGCCGATGACAAGGCGATTACGATCAATTTCCAGATGAGTGGACTGTTCATGAACCCACTTTAGAACGGCATAACAATCCTCTATTGCTGCTGGGTAAGGTGCCTCAGGTGCCAGACGGTAATCAACAGAGAAGATAACCAGCCCCAATTCGCTTACGAGCTGCTTGCATCGCGCATCATCTACTTCCGGCGTGCCGCTGACGATGCCACCACTATGAATATAGACCAACGCTGGCGCATTCGGATGTTCACCCGTGGGCCTATAAACCACGACCGGAACATCCGGGGCGCCAGGAGGCCCAGGTACATGATGTTCTTCAATCGTCACGTCTGGATGTTCGATGACCGGTACATTGCGAATGGCCGCGATAAACGCCTTGCGGGTGGCAGCGAGGTTCTGATCCGAAAGGCCATCAAAGGATGGCAGAACTTTCAGAGCTTCTCTGAATTCTGGAGCAACAGAGTTTTGAGACATGAAGATTTCTCCGCGTTGTTTGTCCTCACGATAGATGGCATTGCCCAGATAGGGGCATCACGTACAACTGATTGAACAAAAAGTGTTTTTGAAGGATGCTGTGATGACAAACAGTTAGTTTCTTAAAGCGGACATCGCATACAAACTCCCGATGAGTATGGAACCGCACTTTCTTGGCGTAGATGTTGCAACTGACATTCCTTTTGTTCTGGGGATAATTCTGGTTTTGCTATTCGCCCGATGGTTGCGAAGCGGAATGGTTTATGGCAATGAAACTGAGAAACAATCGCAATTCTAAATCTGATAGGCAAAGACTGAAGCCTCTGGAGGGGCCTTGCGTTGAATTCGAAACGCACATCATTGGAACTCTATCAGACCCATAGGGCTAGTCTTTTGTCTTATGCGGCACGTCTTTCGGGAGACCATACAGTCGCTGAAGATATTGTTCAGGATGTCTGGCTATTGTTCAGCCGCCAGCAAGTGGAGATGATTGCTGCGCCACTGAATTATCTCCGAACAATGGTGCGCAACCTGGTCATTACCAGAATGCGCAGGTTGGGTCGGGAAGGCACCCTTGGTACGGATTTTGAGACTGCAACAGCCGCAATTATAGACGGACAGGTATCGCCGGAAGAAAATGTGGCTTCCCGCGAAGCAATGAAACGCATTGTGGACGCAATTGCTGCCATGCCCGACCCGCGCCAGCGACAGGCGATCCACATGTATCATTTCGAAGGTATGAAACTGCGTGAAATTGCTGCTCATCTGGGCCTTTCCCTGACACGTGTCCATGGCCTTATTGAAGATGGTATGGTGATTTGCGACCGTGTCCGTAAAGAAGGGCAGTAGTGTCGCGTGAGATATCCAAGCCGATGGAAAAAAAGGTTCTCTTACGCATCTGTAAGATATAGAGGGCGTTTTGACTCTGCTTCCGTGCGTGAGATTAGAAAAGCTGTTATCATGCGTTCTGGGAGGCTTTGTTCGGCATGACAGCACGAAAAACCCCCGCCCAAGCCGCAGCCAGTTGGTATCTTTTCTTGCGAGAAGATCCAGATGATGAAAATCTGAAGTGTCAGTTTGAAGAATGGCTCGCAAGTAATCCCGCACATGTACAAGCATGGGCGGATATGAACATAACTGCGTCCGTAATGGCGGCAGTGCCTTCATCTTCTTCCGTGCCTTGTAAACCTTCTTGGTGCAAGCATATGCGCTTTTCCGCCCCAAGGCAGCTTATGGCAGGGTGTGGGATGGCATTGGCGGCAGCCTTTGCTGCGTTAACCTTTATTACGCCCGATATGCTCATGCGGTTCAGGGCGGATCATTACGCACCCATCGGTCAGACACGCAACATTTATCTGGCCGATGGAAGCGAGATTATTCTCGCGCCTCGTGCAGCCATTTCGATTACAATGAATGCTTCCGAGCGGCGGGTTCATTTGATCCAAGGGGAGGCACTGTTCAAAGTCCATCACGAGTTAGCGCGGCCTTTCCACGTTACAACTGGAGATATCACCGTAACGGATATAGGTACAACTTTTGATATCAGGGTGGATAACAACAATACAACGGTTGGCGTAAGGGAAGGGGCTGTGCATGTGACATCACGCCACTCCAAATTGATAGACCGGGATCTTTACGCAGGGGACTGGGAACAAATAACTGATGGCACTGCAAGTACAGGTAAAGCACCTGTAGCAAGTATTGGGGCTTGGAGTGCAGGCATATTGATTGCCCGTAATGAGACTATTGCAGACTTGATTGATGCTTTGCGTCCATGGACTGCAACCCGGATTATCTTGGCCGATTACAAATTATCAAACAAGCGCGTTACGGGAACATATGATCTCAACCAACCTGAAGCATCATTGCGTCTTATCGTAGATGCTTATGGTGGCAAAGTGTCATCACTGATGTCGTGGGTTGATATTATCAGCTCTCGTTAGGGTAAAAAATATTTTCAAAAAAACATAACATTATCAAAAGATTACATAACTTTTTTCCAGACTCACCTTAAAAAATTTTCGAAAGAGGGAAAAATCACGCCGCAGGAATATCTATCTAGTTGAAAGCCAATAATGCGAATGAATCGCATTATAATAACAGGACGGCCGGACAGGATGGAAAATACTGCGACGATGAGAGCCCACATAAACATTCAGCCTCTATTCTCTGCACGAAGAGCTGTAGCATCCAGTATTCCGGGAAAACATTTTTCAAAAAAACTATTTTTGAAAACAGATTATCAGCGCGTCTTACCTACTTTTACTTCCAAAGATACTGCTTTTTCATATGGCAGACGAGCAACCGTAGCGTTTCTGTCTCTCGCAACCTTTACAGCTTTAACCCCGATAGCCTGTGCACAAACTGTGGTTACAAATCCTTCTGTTGCCGCAGCTACCACTCTGCCCACAACAACATTCAATATTGCGGCTGGTTCTCTTTCAGATGCACTTGTTGCTTTCAGCACGCAGGCGCATGCTCCCCTCACTTCGCAAGCCCCAATGCTTGCGGGCAAAACAACAGGCGGATTGCAAGGGCGTTTTGCACCATCTGAAGCACTTGCACGCCTTTTGCGAGGAACCGGACTAACGTATTTGCAAAGCGGGGTGCGCGCTTACAAAATTGTTCCTGCTTCTACCGCAATCATACTGGGGCCAGTACGTGTTGCGGGGGAGGTGCAGAATATGGTTCCTTCTACTGCTATAATCGACAATCTGCCACCAACTCTTCCAGGGGGTGAAATCGCGCGAGGTGGGCAACTCGGTATGTTGGGCAACCGGGATGTGATGGACACGCCGTTTAATCAGACAAGCTACACCGAAGACTTTATTGAAAAGCGCCAGATAAGAAGTATTCGTGATGCATTAAAGGATGATCCATCTGTTAGAGCAGGGTTTGCAACGGGAACAGCAGGGGTAGAACGGCTACAGATACGTGGTTTTAATATAGATAATGTCGATATTTCCTACGGCGGTTTGTATGGAATGATGCCTTTTGGGGGCATTACATCCGAATTGGCTGAGCGGGTTGAGGTTCTTCGTGGCCCGGCGGCGCTGCTTAATGGTATGTCACCCGGTGGCGCTATTGGCGGTGTTGTTAATATTGTGCCGAAGCGCGCAAAGGATACGCCTCTTTCCAAAATTGAAGCAGATTATACCTCCAACGCGCAGTTTGGTGGTCATGCTGATGTTGGTCGGCGCTTTGGTAAGGAAAAACAGCTTGGTGTGCGTGTTAACGGCATGATCCGTTCTGGCCCAACAGCAATTCCTTATAATGACATGAAAACGGCTCTGGTTGGAGCAGGGGTTGATTTACGCCTGCACCGTGTGCGGCTTTCAACAGATTTTGGATATCAATATCGCGATATTGAAGGTGTTTTGCCATTTTTCCAGCTTGCATCAGGTATTCCTATCCCGGATGCAGGGCGGGCAAAACGCAACTTCAATCTGCCCGGCACTTACATACATGGTCAGGATCTCTTTGGTGTTTTTCGTGGAGAAGTCGATCTTTTCCGAAACTTCACGGCTTATGGCAGTGTTGGTGTGCATGATTACGATTTGAGAGGCGCATATTTTCAGCAGATTGTTGTGAATGATACTGCCGGTAATTCACGTGGCGCGACCCCGGTGGGGGTTGCACAGCATGGACGTTATCTGACCGCAGAAGTTGGTGTGCGCGGCAAAATTGATAGCGGCCCTATTACGCAGGAAGTGGCTTTTTCTGCAAACCGGCTTCATCTTGATTTTGGGCGTGCGTTTGGGGTTAATACGGGGCTTCCCGCGTATAATCTTAATATTTACAATGGAGCAGGTGCGTTTTCATCAGGTAACCAGATATCTGTTCCTAGCAGTGCAGGGCAAACAAGCTACTCAACACTGTCTAGCCTTGCGTTTGTTGACACGATTTCTGCGTTGAATAAGCGTATTCAGGTCACGGCTGGCTTGCGTGTGCAGCGCGTTCAAAGTGCCAATACAGGTTCGGATCACGTTGGAACAAAAACCGGCGTTTATGACAGAACGGCCATCAGCCCTTCGGTTCTAGCGGTTTTCAAACCTCTTAAAAATGTCTCAATTTATGGCAACTGGATTCAGGGCCTTCAGCAGGGCACAACTGTTGCCTCAAATTATGCCAATTCGGGGGAAATTTTTGCACCCTACAAATCAACCCAGTACGAAGTTGGCGTTAAAGCAGATTTAAAAAAAGTTCTTCTAACATTTGATGTTTTTCAGATATCTCAACCAAGCACGGTTACAGATATCAACACCAATACAATGTCGGTTAATGGTAACCAGCGTAATCGTGGGTTGGAACTGAATATTGCTGGAGAAATCACACATGGGTTGCGTGCCACAGGTGGGGTGACGCTTCTAGATCCCATTCTTACACATACCCAAGGTGGCACCAATAACGGCCAACGCGCAGCAAACGCATCACCTGTCAATTTTAATATGGGGCTGGATTACGATCTTCCGTTTGTAAAGGGCCTTTCGGCTACAGCCGATATTATGTACACGCATTCGGAATATATCGAAAATGGAGCGAACCGCAGAAGCATACCGGGCTGGGTAAGGCTGGATATGGGTGCGCGTTACGCAATGAAAAACCCCGCATCAAAAGACGGAAAACTTTCCTTCCTTCTGAATGTGGATAACGTAACAAATGCGCGTTATTGGAATTCTGGCGGGTATAACTACCTTTCTCTGAGCACACCAAGAACATTCCGCTTTGCCGTGATGGCTGATTTCTGATGTTCAGGTCTCGGCTTGAAGTGGTGGCACGAGTTCTTCTTGCAGTTGGAGGAGGGTATTTTGCTTCATCCTCGGCGATGGCAATTTTTTGCCTCCTCCTCGTGAGTTCAGGTGTTCCGCGGGTGGATGCGGTTACATTGGGGATCATGTTGGTTTTTGTGTTGTACCTCTGCCTTGGGCTGTGGGTTTTTGCAGCAACGGCACTGTGGCAGCCTGTTGCAGTATTCTCTGTGCTTATTGCGGCCAGTTATGGGCTGACTTCCTTTATCGGGCATGGAGGATAAGTGATGAAGCAAGATTTCCGCCGATCCATGGGGTGGCTACACACTTGGGCGGGCGTCGTGCTGGGGAGTATTCTTTTCGCAATCTTCTGGATGGGAACACTGTCGGTTTTTGATAGTGAGATTGATCTTTGGATGAAGCCGACTACACGTCTGCCTCCGGCTACCAGCACCTTGCCACTTGAGAGTTTTCGTCCATCCCTCAATAAAGCAATTTCCGCAAAAGCTGCGTTTTGGAACGTGACTCTACCGAATGACCGAGATGCAGTTATTCACACACATTATGGCACCAGACAAAAAACCATCAGTGCTGACATTGACCCAGTAACAGGCCATGAACTGCCGGATGCAGGAACATTAGGTGCAACCGAATTTATTTTTCCATTCCACTATACACTCAATCTTGGCCTCATGAACGTAGGGGAATGGTTGGTAGGGGTGGCCACTATGGCCATGCTTGCCCTATGCGTTACCGGCGTAATTATCCATCGCAAGATATTTGTGGATTTTTTTACGTTCCGACCGCGTGCCAAGCCACGGCGTATGTTGCTGGATCTTCACAATGTTACGGGCGTGCTCGGGCTGCCCTTTCATATCATTCTGGCGTTTTCCGGACTGGTTATTTTAGGCGGAACTTATTTTCCAACTGCTGTGAATACCGTTTACCCAAATGCGCGTGCTTACTTTTTTGATTCAAATGGCCTTTCATTTCTATCTGTAAAACACGGAAAACCTGGTGCACCAGTTGCTTCACTAGATGAAGCAGCAAAGCATGCCCGCGCGCTATGGGGCGGAGAGCAGCCTCATCTGGTTCTTGTCACAAACCCCGGTATGACGACGAGCCGGATTGCTTTTTTTCGGGGCAATGAAAATCAGGTGGTTATTGATAGAGATGTCATAGCGTTTGAAGGCTCAACCGGTAAATTTCTTTCCCGAGCATCACGCTTAAACCCTGTTATGCGGGTGCAGCGTTTTCTGAGTGGTGTGCATCTTATTGAGTTTCATCATTGGGTGTTACGGTGGATTTACTTCCTGCTTGGGCTGGGGAGTTGTGTGCTGATTGGAACCGGCTTTCTGTTCTGGTTGGAGGCAAGGCGAAAGCGGCAAGGTGAGCAGGTTGGTTTCCGTTTGGTAGAAGGCATAGCGGCGGGGTCTATCACCGGGATTATCCTTGCAACGTTGGCATTTTTTGTTGCCAATCGCTTGTTGCCACTGGGTACACATGTTTTTGGGTTAGAGCGTGCATCGCTTGAAGTTTGTGTTTTCTATAGCGTCTGGCTGGGGGCATGTATTCATGGCTTGCTCTGGCCGCTGCGTGTGTGGATCATACAGTGTGCTGCTATCGGTTTTCTGGCACTCTCAGCCACTATATTAAATTGGATCACAACAGGTGATCACTTGTTACGCACGTTGTCTCATTCATACCTATGGCCTGTGGGTGGAATGGATGCAGTGCTACTGGCTGGCGCCACGTTGGCTTTGCTGATGGTAGTCATTCTATCTCGGCGGTCACGAAAAAAAGCGCTCTTAACACACACTCCTGTGGTGGAGACGATGTAATGGCGGCGTTTCTGTTTTCTTTTGCTCTCGAATTAGTGCTGTTCGTGGCTTTTGCTCTGCTGGCGCTCACGCAATTCCAGCATCGCCGTGCAACTGGTGTGCCAGAACTACGCTCTCATCGTCGTAAGGCACAAATTCGAGGCGGGGCGGTGGTTCTTCTAGTTCTTACATTGGCCATTGCAGTTGGAAACGAAGGCGGTGGATTTGGCTTTCTGCTGTGGGTTGGTTTGGTATCGTTTGCAGCTTGTAATGTTGCATTTGTCTTGGGTTGGTGGCCTGGTATTTTAAGACCATTGGCGAAATTATTGTCGAACCAAAATTCTTTTTTCGAGAGAACAGAAAATCAGGTTTCAAAATAATTATTTTATTTCATCCAGGTCTAGGCATAATAAACTCTGCATCAGAGCAGAATACCTTTTGGCTCATGCATATGGTGGTTTCCCAACAGAGGCTCTTTTCGCATCAAGCGCCCTAGGCATAGGAATATTTACGCCAATCATACCCGTTCTGACGTGCATGTATAAAGGTTCGGGTTAAGTCTCTATCTCGTATAAAAATTTCTATGTCGTTGCTCATAGGAATGGCTTTTACCTTTTGGGCGAGTTGCTGCCAGCAATTAGCCCAACAGTAGACGGAATGCGCTTATAAATAACTATTTTATTTAGTAATTTATAATAAAATATCATACGAATCGTATTGACTAAAAAAATACAATGTGTCGGTTATATTGTTGGTTAATATAACAACTAAACAAAATAGTTATTTTGGAGCCATTTATGAGTGCATTCAGAAATCAGGCCTTGGTGTCTGCGGCAGATAGATCATCGTTTGATCTTCTTACACGCCGTTTTCTGTTTTGTTCTGCCGTGCTTATTTTGGCTTCATGCTGGTTGGAAAAAACGGCATCTGCACGCA
The DNA here is from genome assembly GCF_008690365.1 of Acetobacter sp. DmW_136. Classification (NCBI taxonomy): domain Bacteria; kingdom Pseudomonadati; phylum Pseudomonadota; class Alphaproteobacteria; order Acetobacterales; family Acetobacteraceae; genus Acetobacter; species Acetobacter sp. DmW_136. The sequence goes on along the minus strand of NZ_VHON01000016.1, from coordinate 103,709 downwards.
CAAATGCAGAAACTCAGAATGTAACAGGCGGTAAACATCGCACGCCACATGCAGCTAAGCAGCAAGGCGCGGCGCATGCCCGTAAATCCGCAGCAGTTAGCGCTGTAGAATCTGCGCATTCAGAGGCAGTGAGTGTGCATGGTGCTATCAGTACAAGTCGAAAACAAATTTTGAAACGGCAGAACGATCCTGTATCTGTTACAACAGTTACAGAAAAAGACTTGCAAACACATCAGATTACCAATCTGCCGCAGGCTACAAGCCTTTTGCCATCTGTTTCATTGCAAGTGTCTAATCCACGCAATACCGCTATAAATATTCGTGGATTAGGTAATTTTAGCTCTACTGCACAAGATGGGCTGGAAAATGGTGCTGCAGTGTATATTGATGGGGTCTATCAAACACGCCCCGGTGCAGTGCTGGGGGATATTAGTGATCTAGCAGGAATAGAAGTGCTTAAAGGGCCACAGGCTACGCGCGGTGGTATAGATAATGATAGCGGAACCATAAATATAACAACATTGGCGCCATCTTTTAAAAGACAATACACAGTAACGGGTGATTATGGCAGCTACAATACAGCTAATGTTCGTGTGCGTGCCACTGGTGCAGTAGGAAATAGTGATAAGGTTGCTTACAGCCTGTCAGGTTTTTCCATGAACCGTGATGGGTATGTTAAAAACGTTACAACCAATAGGTATTACCAAGACTATCACACTTTGGGTGCAAAAGCTCAGTTATTGGCTAAACCAACAGAAGGGCTTACAATTCGCCTTATTGGTGATTACACGCATCTACGGGAAAGTTGCTGCATCACCCCCATGACAACTACTTTAAGCAACTATTCTAATGGAGAGGCTATTTCTGGAAATTACTGGGATCGTGCAGCATATGCTGGGGCTGAGCCCGTACCCAAACATGGTGTGCGGGATATGTTGGTTAGCGGCCCTGCAAGTGGCAGCCAGGCCGTAGATCAGGAAACATATGGTGTTTCCTTGAATGTTGGTTACCAACTTCCTAATCAGTGGAAGCTTGAAAATATAGCTTCATGGCGTAACTGGTTTTGGTATCCACATAATGCTCTTTCTGATGGTGCGGGAAATACGCCGGGCTTACAGCTTTGGTCTGCGGACAATAATCAGGTTTATGAGCAGAATGCTACGGAAGAACTGCGCATTTCTTCTCCGGAAAATCGTCGTTATCAAGTAACTGGCGGCGTGTTTTATATGTATGAGGAGGTGCCAGATTATATTCATAATACGATAACAGCGCAGGGGGCCAAATATCTTGGTTACGGCTATAGCCCGGATATTTATAACGCAGCCTTAAACGGGGCAAGCCAACTTGCACATGATAACCCTGTTACAAACGAGGTTGCAGGATATGTACGTGGAAAATACAAAATCACTTCTAAACTGGAAGTAGAAGGGGGCTTTAGATACTCCTTTGTAAGTAAATCAGGCGGATATTCATCCCGCATTGTTAATTCTGCCATTCCGGCTATGGCAGCCGATGTGTTTGGGGCGCCTGTGTCTTATCATGCTACGCATCGTGAACATGAGCCGAGCGGGAGCTTGAGTGTCGTTTATCGTTTAAATGAAAACCACATGCTTTATGCCACATATAGTCGTGGTGTACGTAATGGCGGCATTAACCTGGTAAACTTGAATATTACAGAAGGTGCAAACCCAGACGTTAAACCAGAAATAAATGATATGTTTGAGTTTGGGTTAAAAAACACATTTTTGCACAAGCGCCTTTTTGTAAATGCAACAGCATTTTGGAATAATGTGCATAATTATATTACAAGTGCATCTTACTATACATCTGGCGGCACAACAATTTCTTATCTAACAAATGCCAAGCACGTTATATCTCGTGGTTTTGAGTTGGATGCGCGCGGTGTGATTATTCCTGGCTTGGAAGGAAGAATTTCAGCGTCCTACACAGATGCCTTCTATGCTTCTTTTAATAATGCAACGCATCCCTTGGAATCATCCAACATTGGTGGATTGTACAGCCTGACAGGCAACCAAGTTCCGCTGAATTCCAAATGGAATCTGTCAACAGGTTTGGAATATACTGTGCCCATCAAGAATATTGGTGGCACAAAGAACCCATTCTGGAGCAAGTTACTGTTTTATGTTGGGGCAGATTATAGATATCGGTCACAATATTATGCAGAACCTTCTGAATCTCGATACACACGTATCAAGCCATACGGCATATTGGATGCTCATGTTGGTATTCGTCCAGAATCCGGCAAATGGGATTTGAGTTTCTGGGGGCATAATATGCTGGATAAGCGGTATTTTGTAACCATGACCTCTCTATCCGCCGGAGCTGTTTTTTATGGGCAGCTCGGTGATCCAGCCATGTTTGGCGGCGAATTCACTTACAGAATGTAATATTTAAAGATACGGGTTTGCAGCATGTAAGCCCGTATTTTCCTTATATTTTAGAGCTGATGTGCCGATGCACTACTAAATACCACTAATTAAAATAGTTTAATATTGCAATAAATGTAAAAAATGATCGTGATTCAATAATAATACAGTTTGACTAAGTTTATTTAGGCGCATAACCTCGAAAATAACAACGCGTTAAAGTGGTGAAATTTACGTCATGCAGGAGGCTTCCGTGTCACTTTCTTCTCATCATCTTGATATCAGCCGTATTTCTTCTCCTATTCTTCATGGCGCAAAGCCGGGTATCGACACTGGGCAGATGAGCGTAACGCCGCTTTCGCCAGCCATTGGTGCCATTGTATCTGGTGTAAACCTTGCTCAGCCGCTTACGTCTGAAGCGGAAAACAGGTTGCGGGAATTGCTGCTAAGGCATCAGGTTCTGTTCTTCAGGAACCAGACCATAACACCGCGTGAGCAACGTGATTTTGCCCAACATTTTGGCCCGCTACATCTCCATCCTATTTATCCGACCGTTGCAGAAGCGCCTGAAATTATTGTTTTGGATACAGAGCAGAATGATCTTAAGGATAATGCGCTGTGGCATACGGATGTCACGTTTAGCCAGACACCACCTCTAGGTGCTGTATTGGCGGCACGTCATCTTCCACCTTCTGGGGGAGACACATTATGGGCAAGTGCAACTGCTGCGTATGATGCTCTTTCAGACGGAATGAAGCAGCGGCTGGAACATCTGACAGCCTTGCATGACTTTACACATTCCTTTCCACTTTCTCGCTTTGGACGGACAGAAGCGGAGAAAGAAAAATGGTTGCGTACGCGTGAGCAACTACCCCCGGTAGAACACCCCGTTATCCGTATTCATCCAGAAACCAATAAGCGGGCCATTTTTGTAAATGAAGGTTTCACCACGGAAGTGTGCGGTCTGGAAATAGAAGAAAGCGCCGCTTTACTGCGTTTTTTATTCCAACACCTCAGTAAGCCGGAGTTTAGCGTGCGTTGGACATGGCAGGAAGGGGATGTTGCTTTTTGGGATAATCGCGCCACACAGCATTATGCTGTGGATGATTATCGTCCACATCGCCGTATCATGCATCGCGCGACAATTTTGGGTGATCGTCCATTTGGCCCTGATATTACGCAACAGCAAAAACACTAATAAAAAAGGTTAGAGCGCTGTGGCTTGGCATATGAAGAAATCTACACATAAGCAGAAATATTTAGCACTGCATGCTGCGGGTATAATGGCATTTTGCGCAAATGTTCTAACAGCACCATATGCATTTTCTGCAGAACCTTTGTTGCCACAGCGGGGTGTAAGTGTGGGTGATGGAGGTGTTTCCGGTTTTTATGTGTGGCAAGGCCCATTAAATGCCGCGCCAGGTACCATCCTACGCGCAGAGCCAATGGAAAAAGGTAATCGTTTCCCTGATGCAAAAAGCCAATACCGTATTCTGTATATTTCAACAGATAGCATAACACATCATAAAGTTGCTGTTTCTGGCCAAGTTTGGCTACCAAAAGGAAAACCACCCCAGAAGGGTTGGCCGCTTTTGCTTTGGGCCCATGGTACTGTTGGTCTGGCTGACCATTGCGCAACATCATGGGGCAAAACGGGCAAGAATTTTCCGGGTTATATTGCCACGTGGTTACAGAATGGTTTTGCCGTGGCATCCAGTGATTATGCAGGTTTGGGCACTCCGGGGTTCCATTACTATCTTGTTCATACAACGGAAGCCTACAATACGTTAGATATAGCGCGTGCTGTTGTTGGAAAAAACTATCAGATCGACAACAAGATTATTATCGATGGTCAATCTCAAGGAGGAGGGGCTGCATTTTCTGCCGGGGGAGAAGCGGTAATATATGCGCCCGAGTTGCAAGTAAAAGGTACTATTGCAACAGGGCTTCCATATTTTTCGCCTCATGTGCCTTTGGGTAACTCTACGTCTCAGTCTAATACCGTAGATCCTAATATCGCATATATGTTCTATGTAGCGCGTACAGCGCAACAATTGGACCCCAGCCTAAAGGCGGAAAGTCTTTTTACGCCGCAAGCACTCTCCATTTATGCACAAGCAACCAATAGTTGCGTGGATGACCTGATAGCCAAGATTTCTGCGGCAAGCTTAACAGATGCCAATACTCTGCTGCCCGGCGCAATCCAGCGTGTTCTTGGGGTTATGATGCCGTATTATATTTACTCACATCTTAAATTATCAGCCCCATTATTTGTAGGTACTGGCTTAAAGGATCAAGATGTTAATCCGGTGGCACAGCAAGCTTTAGTACAGGATAGCTGTGCGGCTGGTACTGTGGTGGAAAACCATATTTACCCAAATAAAGCACATATTGAAACGTGGTTAGCCTCTAGCTCAGATGCCATTCACTTTGCCAATCACCTTCTGAAGGATGAAAAAATTACATCCTCATGTTTCTCGCATTCTACTCAAATAAAAATAAACCCTTCGTAAAAGATAAGAAATAAGATCAGGACACGTAAAATGTTGCGCAAAGGTCTAGGGTATTTTTCACGCTACTTTTCTCTCATACTCTTGGTGGGTATATGGCAAGGTGTCTGTTCGGCAGGGCTTATTTCTTCTCATGTTCTGGCTTCGCCCCTTGCTGTTGTGCTTACAGCGGAAACGCTTGTAAGGGATGGAACTTTACCTAAAAACCTCGTGGTTTCTTTGGTGCGAGCAGCCAGTGGCCTTTCCTTGGCTGTTATCATAGGCGTTGTTCTTGCTCTGGTTTCTGGCCTATCCCGTGTGGGGGAAGAGGTTGTTGATGGGCCTATGCAAATTTTTCGCACTTTGCCAGCCCTAGCGCTTGTACCTTTGTTTATCCTCTGGTTTGGTATTGGAGAAACCCCCAAGATTCTTCTCGTGGCGTTTGGGGCTGCTTTTCCAATTTACCTTAATTTGCATAAAGGTATTCGCGGCGTGGATGTACGCCTATTGGAAATGGGTAAAACGCTTGGTCTTTCACATTCAAAAGTGGTGCGTGACATTATTCTGCCAAGTGCATTGCCAGATTTTATAGTGGGATTGCGGTTTGCTGTTGGCATTTCATGGTTGATGTTGGTGGTGGCAGAGCAAGTAAATGCTGAAAGCGGAATTGGCCATATGATGATGGACGCAGAGGATTTTTTAAGGACAGACGTTATTCTTGTCGGGCTGGCAGTATATGGTTTTCTAGGGCTGATGTCTGATCAGATTGTTCGTTATATAGAAAGATTTTTTCTGATCTGGTCTCTAGATAAGAATAGAGAAGTATCATGAATATTATGGCACCAGCGCAAACACTTTCCACAAAAAATACAGCACCTGTGGTGCAGGTACGTGGTTTAAGCCGAAGATACGGGAAAGGCCCGGTTATTCTAGATCATCTTGATTTGGAAATAAGGGCAGGAGAGTTTATTGCACTTCTTGGCCGCAGTGGATCGGGTAAATCTACTTTATTGCGTACATTGGCTGGGTTGGATGCGGTAACAGAAGGTGCAGTCACGCGTCCAAAAGAAGTTGCTGTTGTTTTTCAGGAAAGTCGTTTGCTGCCATGGAAACGTGTTTGGCAGAATGTTTTGTTGGGTGTGGGCAAAAATGCTGTTCGTGAGGAAGATGCCCATCAAGTGCTGCAAGAAGTAGGGCTTTCTCATCGTGCAGCGGCATGGCCACTTACTCTTTCTGGGGGGGAGGCACAGCGAGCCGCTCTTGCACGCGCATTGGTGCGTCATCCAAGTTTTCTTATGCTGGATGAGCCTTTTGCCGCATTGGATGCTTTAACACGCATACGTATGCAACAACTGGTGGCCCGCTTGTGGGCAAAGCATAAAAGCGCGGTGTTATTAGTAACGCATGATGTGGATGAAGCCTTAATGTTGGCAGATCGCGTTGTGGTGTTGGAATCTGGTCGTATCCACACGGAAATATCCGTTCCGCTGGAACGCCCCAGGCGGCATGCAAACCCTGTATTTGAAGATCTTAGGCGCATTTTATTATCCGCTTTGGGCGTAACACCAGACTGAGCAAGGTAAAATAAGTAGTAATTTGCAAAAATATTACAAAAGGAACAAACAATGCTTTCACGACGTAAGTTTGGAAAAAACGCTTTATTTCAGTTGGCAGCACTATCGCTTGCGTCTACACTTGGTCGCAGGGCTTTCGCGCAGCAGCAAACTGTTCGTATTGGTTATCAGAAATACGGCACTCTTGCCTTACTCAAAGATCAGAAGTTTTTAGAAAAAGCACTAGAACCAAAAGGTATTTCTGTACAGTGGGCCTTATTTCCTGCCGGGCCTCCTCTTTTACAGGCTCTCATTGCAGGTGCCTTGGATTTTGGGAGCGCAGGCGATCTCCCTCCTATTTTTGCTCAGGCCAGTTCGCCGGGGTCTATGGTATATGTCGGGCATGAAACACCAGCAGGAGCAAGTGAGGCAATTATTGTGCCTCAGGATAGCTCAATTACCACTATAAAGGATCTAAAAGGTAAAAGCATTGCTGTTACGCGTGGTTCAGATGCTCATTGGCTTGTATTGGCTACACTTAAAAACAATGGTTTGAGCTTAAATGATGTGAAAGTTTCGTACTTATTGCCTGCTGCTGCACGCCCGGCGTTTGAAGGCGGCAAAGTGGATGCATGGGCAATATGGGATCCATATCTCTCAGGTATCAGCAGTCCGGTACGCGTGTTAGCAACTGGGGATGATGTTCAGGGTGGAACGGAATTCTATCTTGCAGGAAAGGAATTTTATCAAAAAAATCCAGAGCTTTTGCATGCTATTACAGATGCCATAGCGCAATGTGATATATGGATGGAATCTCATAAAGCAGAAGTCGCCGCTATTCTGGCGCGTAGCACGGGGCTGGAATTGGATGTAGTAACGCGTTCCATTTCCAAAATACATTATGGATATCACCCAATGACACGTCCAGTTATAGCAAGTCAGCAGCATATTGCTGATACGTTTGCAGCAGCAGGCCTGTTACCATCTGCTCCGAATGTGCAGGATGCCGCTCCTGAAATCTGATAAGCAAAATAAGAGCTACTTGCGTTTTCGGTTATGTTTTTAACAGCAGGCTAGCAGTGAACATTATAGGGGAGGGGGCACATATTGCCCCCCCAAACACTTTGCGCTATGATTGAGAAATGTTCTTAACTCGTGATGGACGAGGCAAGGTAGGACGAGCCGAAGGAAACGACGTTGGAGTCCGACCCTCTATCGCATAGGCTGTATGCAACACACAGACATACGCTGGTATCATATGCACGCCGCTTGTGTGGCGATAAAGGGATAGCCGAAGATCTGGTGCATGATGCATGGCTTCTGTTCCACCGGCAGAATAATGCGGAAATATTGGCGCCTCTAAGTTACCTTAAAACAATTATCCGTAATTTGCTGTTTGATCGGCGGAGGCGTAGCACGTTTGAAAGCACGACAGATGCGCCGTTTGAACAGGCAATAGGCAATGTCGAGGTCACCTCAGCGTCTCCCGAGCAGGATGTTGCTGCGCGTCAGATCATGAGCCGCGTAATGGATACCATTGACGCCATGCCGGAAAGGCAACGTAAAGCAATCAGGATGTATCATTTTGACGGCATGAAACTTAGGGAAATAGCTCAAGAACTCGATATTTCTGTTGCTCTTGTGCATAAACTCATTGCCGATGGCGTAAAAATCTGCATGCAAATACGTAAGGAAGAACTGTAGAGTTGTGTTCTTCATGTTTTTTATGAAAAAGCCCTGCTTTCACACATCTATTCAGTATAACGCATACGTCTCACAAATGTTTGACTGGTTGCTGTATGGAGACCACCTAAGTGTGGAAGGATGCCTGTTAAGTCATGGATGAAAATCAGGAGGCTGAGGCACAAGCTATCGACTGGTCTCTCCTTTTGAACGAGGAGCCAGACGATCAGGCATTGCGGCGTGAATTTGAAAAGTGGCTGAGTGAGAAGCCTGCACATGCAATGGCATGGAAGCAGGTGTCTGCCATTTCGGATATTATCCGTTCGGCGCCGCCTGATCGGCAGATTGATCCGGTCAGGCCTATGGTGTTTCAGGCACGTATTCAGGCTTTAGTGTTTTTTCTGCAAAAACGGTGGAGGCTGCTGTCTGGCGGTGGGGTGGCTGCGGCTGCATTCTGCGCAGCCTTGTTGCTGATGGTTCCTGATTTGATAACACGGTTACTGGCAGATCAGTATGCGCCAACCGGTACAATCCGGACGCTTCATCTTGCAGATGGAAGTGATGTTGTGCTTGCGCCGCGTTCGGCAATTTCGATCCGGATCTCTGCACAGGAACGTCATATAAACCTCATGCAAGGCGAGGCGTTTTTTACTGTTCATCATGACAATAGCCGTCCTTTCGTCGTGCAAGCCGGAAAGGTGAGGGCGCAAGACATCGGTACCGCCTTTGATATCCAGATTGCTCATCACGAAACAACAGTGCAGGTGCGTGATGGTGTGGTGCATGTTTCAGCCCCCACCACACCACAGACATACGAGCACGATCTTCACGGCGGAGAATGGGTAAGGGTTTCAGACACTGATATTGGAACCGGAACACTCTCTCCTGAAGCTATAGGAGCATGGCAAGAAGGAGTGTTGATCGCACGTAACGATAGAGTAGGTGATATGATCACAGCGCTTCGGCCATGGAGTGGGAAGCGGATTGTGGTTATGAACCATACGTTGCTTGGTAAGCGGGTGACCGGAGTTTACGATCTGCGCAAGCCGGATGCTGCCTTGCGCCTGCTTGTTAGCCCTATCCAAGGAAAAATTGTGCCCGTTACACCGTGGGCCAATCTTGTTGTTTCTCCATAAAAAACGGTTTCAGGAAAATTTTCTGACATAAATTTTTGAAAAAACAAAGCCGCCATTTCTCTCTCTTTACAGGATGATATGCGAATGATTTTCATTTGCTAAGTATGTAGGAGAGTGCTTTAACAATGGCACGGAATGGAAATCTGTGTGGGCGAGGCGTGGCGGCGCTCCTTTTAGTCGTCACAACCACGGCACTGACACCGTTGGCGTGTAAACCGGCAGAAGCTCAGGCTGAGCCGTCGCAACAAAAAGTTCTGTTTCATATTTCTGCGGGTTCTCTGTCTGATGCACTCGTTACCTTCAGCAGGCAATCTCATGTTCAGGTCACATCTCAGGCGTCATATCTGGCTGGCCATACAACGCATGGTCTGGCTGGTTCGTTTACGCCATCCGAAGGGCTGGGGCAGCTTTTACAAGGGAGTGGCCTGTCATACGTGCAGGTAGGAGAGTACGCGTACCAAATTGCTCCGGCTACAAAGGCTTCCAGCATTGTGCTGGGCCCAGTGCGTGTTGGCGGCACAGCATCTCAGGATACGCAATCCGCCTATGGGCCTGGCGTCGGGTTTGTCGCCACCCGCAGTGCATCTGCCACCCGAACTGATACGCCGCTGATTCAGGTTCCAAAATCGGTGTATGTTGTAACCCGCAAACAGATGGATGATCTTCAACCCCTCACAATTGGTGCAGCTTTACGTTATACGCCCGGCGTTGTGAGCGCGAACGCAAATGATAGCACACCTTCGGCAAGCTTATTTCAGCCTGTCCGACAACGAGGTTTTGAGTCTTATACATTTGTTGATGGGTTGCTTAACGGTACCTCGGTAAGTGATCCATTTTTTCTGGATCGCATTGAAGCACTGAGCGGGCCATCTTCGGTCATGTATGGGCAATCCAACCCGGGCGGCCTGATTAACATGACATTGAAGCGGCCAACGGAAACAGCCCAGCGACAAGTTAATGTGGGCTTTGGCAATTACGGACGTTATGAAGGCCAGATTGATTTAAGCGGGCCTTTGAACAAAAGCCATACCTTGTTGTACCGGCTTATCGGGCTTGGCATTACACAAGGTTCACAAACAGATTTCAATCACTATAAGCGTGTGGCTGCGCAAGGTGATATTGAATGGAAAATAGATGATCGCACCAATATCACCATTATCGGGCAGTTTGCTTATGATCCAGAGACATGGGATCCTTGGATTGGGGTTCCGGCATATGGCAGTTTGATTAAAACAGGATCAGGGCGCATCCCGGTTTCCAGATATTTTGGTGATCCAGCATTCAATAATAACTGGGACCGCCAATATATGGTGGAGGCCATTTTCCACCATGAATTCACAAAAGATTTTCAGTTTAACGCAACCGCGCGTTTTGATGAACAGAGCAACAGTAGTTGCAGTCTCTCACTGGATGGCGTGGATACCGTAAATCAAACAATCAGCAGGTCTGCATTTTGCAGTGGCCAATATAAAGGCCGTTCATCACAAATGACCGCCAACTTCAGCTATAAACTGCGTACAGGCCCGATTTCGCATTCTTTTCTTGTGGGGGTTGATTATAGAGGGCAGTGGGCTGATGGATATTGGGGATTTGATTTTGCCACTGTGCCAGATGCAAATATGCTGCACCCCACGTATAATCAGTACACATCCACTGATTATGCACGTGCGACCAACGGCCAGTTAACATGGACGAAATATCCATATTGGCAGGATGGTATTTATTTTCAGGATCAAATCAACTGGCGCCGGGCGTATGTTACACTCGCCGGACGCCAAGACTGGAACGGATATGGAGGTAATGATCTTTTCAACCGTCCATTTACATGGAATGCAGGCATAAATTATGTTTCCAGTATCGGATTGGCGCCTTACTTTAGTTATGCAAAATCTTTCATGCCCCAGACTGGGCAAGTTTATAATGCAGGAACCCTCTCGCAGCCTGATCCCTTAAACGGTCATCAGTGGGAAGTAGGGGTGAAATACCAAATCCCTCATGTTCAGTCATTTTTCTCCGCTGCTTATTATGACCTCGCAGAAAATAATGTTCTTGTTAACAATCCTGAACTTCCGCAATATCGTAGTGAAATCGGGCAGGTAAAATCCCGCGGTGTCGAGCTCTCGGCACACGCCAATCTCGCGCCAGGGCTTGATCTTATTCTGAACTATACATGGAATAAGGTGTACAATTCACGCACGAACCTGACAGGCAAAACGCTTGCTGGTGAAACGGTATCACTTGTTGGCAAGCAGCTTACACAGCAGCCTGTTAACGCAGCATCTGGTTTTGTTGATTATCGTTTTCCTTCGGAAATTGCTCCCGGTTTGTCCATAAATTTTGGTGTGCGCTATCAGGGTAAAAGCTGGGCAGACCAAGCAAACTCCTTCCGCAATCCAGCTTATGTTCTTTTTGACAGTGGACTAAGCTGGGATGCAGGGCAAATGTTCCCATCAGTTAAAGGTCTAAATATCCGGCTAAGCATGACCAATTCTGGCAACAAAACGTATGTTCAATGTGGTTCCGCTACTTTCTGCCATTACGGTGACCAGCGCATTACTTACGGAACAATTGGCTACCATTGGTAAAGAAACCCAAAGCAAGATACGCAGGGCATAGCAAGTATTTGTATGGCATGAGGGCATTTGTGACATCTCTCCCTGATAACTAAGACGATGGCACATTCTAAATTTCTAATGGACTGGCAGACTTGCCTGCAAGATTGCTTGCAGCTTGCCGAAAAATCAGCAATGAGAGATTAAGAATGAGTTGCATATGAGTGCGCCCTATCAAGTAAGGGGCGGCTTATGCGTGCTGGGGCGTGGGAGGGGTATGGAAGTTTGGAGCAGAAGGGCTCATTACTGGTTCTGTATTCAGCCCATAGACGTGATCTGCTGAAATACGCCAACGGGCTGGTAGCTGATCACTCGGTGGCCGAGGATATAGTGCAGGAGGCATGGCTCCGGTTAGACCGGGGTGCTGAAGCAGCAACAGTCAGTGAGCCTTTGCGTTATCTTTATCGGATTATCCGGAATTTGGCGCTGGACCTACGCCGCAAAGGCACGCGTGAACGGGCTGTTTTTACACTCTCTGGCGTTGATAGTGTGATAGAGCAGCAGGCAGACGCACAACCTGGGCCGGAGCAGATCGCGCAGGACAAGGCGCAACTAGAGGCTATTCAAGCTGTATTGGCAGCCTTGCCCGAACGAACGCGTATTGCTTTTGAAATGCACCGTTTTGGCGGATGCAAGTTGCGTGAAATTGCAGCACATCTGAATATTTCTACCCCTATGGCGCATGTGCTGGTTTCCGAAGCTGTGGACGCCTGCAAACAGCAGGTAGACTGGCCCTGATACGCAGCAGATCAAAGAAAATTTAAAAAGGCGCGGCGTGTGGTGTCTGGTAATAGTAAGGGTGCCAAATGTCTCCCTCGCCAGACGCGGGGCCCAACAGCTTTGCGTCGGAAGGCTTTTATGACGGAAACAGACGATCTAGTTAGGCAACAGGCTTCCAAAAAAGCCACGCAGTGGTTGATTCTTTTGCAAGAAGAACCTGATGATCCTAAAGTGCGTTCTGAGTTTAATGCGTGGCTGGCCGCTACGCCTACGAACCGTGAAGCTTGGGCCCATACAGAAACAACTATGGGTCTTGTTAGGCATCTATCTCCGAGCAATGCGGGAAACTGGCAGCACAGAAAGCGCAACGTAGTGCCAATGCGATTGCGCCAACGGCTTTCCTCGCGGGCAACATGGGCAGGATCTGCACTGGCTTTGGTGGCGTGTTTTGTGCTGTTTTTCGTGGGGCCTGATCTTATGCTGCATATGCGGGCAGATGCCATAACTGGAACAGCGGAAACGCGCGTTATGTATCTTTCTGACGGCAGTTCGATAACACTTGCCCCGGGAAGCGCCATAAGCATTAACACTCAAGGTAACCACCGTAGCGTAACCCTTTTGGCAGGAGAGGCGCTATTTTCCATTGTTCATGATTCTGCACGTCCGTTCGTCGTGAAAGCGGGGGGCTTTACCACAACAGATATCGGCACTGTGTTTGATGTGCGTTGGGCGCAAGGTAAGGTAGATGTGGGGGTGCGTGCAGGCCGGGTGCGGGTAAATGGTGGTGCTATTCCGGCACAGGGTAGGGAACTCGGAACAGGGCAGGCGCTGAGCGCATCCGCAACGGAGATTTATAATGACAATCTGCCAGCCGAGCAGATAGGCGCATGGGCCGATGGCTTGCTGGTTGCTAATGACGAACCACTTGGAAAGGTTGTTACCAAGCTTAAGCCTTATCTTCATGGCGTGGTTATTGTGCCGTCTCGTCTGGCATCGCAACGTGTTTCTGGGGTTTATAGTTTGTCCAATCCTGCGCAAGCCCTGGAGGCAATAGCACAGGCACGGCAACGTACTGTACACTGCTATAGCCCGTGGGTAACAATTTTGCGCTGAGGCAAAGCTAAACCACAACTTTTTCGTACGCCTTCCACAAAAAAAACGCTGAATTACGATTTTTATTAGAAAATACATTCCTGTCATCGTTGTGTGATTAGAAGGAGGGTAATGCAATTCATTCTCATTTTTAAGGAAAGATGATGCGCATGCCCCGCAATAAATATGATGGAGCACAACAGGGTGACGTCAGGGACAGGCGCCCGGCCAATAATGGGCCGGAAAGACAATAACAAAATTACCACTCACACGTGCCTGCTTTTGGCAACAACAGCAGTTTCTTTTTTTATCTTCACCGGCTTGGCGCGGGCGCAATCCGATACAGTCAGGGTTGCAAGAAATGGAGCTGCGCAGGGCATGCGGGGTTACAATATTCAAGCGCAACCTTTGGCATCTGCATTAATAAGTTTTGGAAAGCAATCTGGTCTTCAGGTTACAACAGGGGGTGAGCTTCTGCGCGGTGTCAAAACAGCCGGGGTGCATGGGCAACTTACATCCCGACAGGCGCTTGCTCAGCTTCTTGCTGGTACTGGCCTGAGTTATGTGCAGTCAGCAAACGGGACGGTAATTTTAACAAAATCTGCGGCCAATATTACCCTTGGGCCCGTACGCGTTGGGGGCTCTGTTGTGCATCAAAATCCGACAGGCCCAGGGGTGGGATATGTTGCGATAAATACGATGGCTGGCACAAAAACAGATACCCCACTTACGGAAATTCCTAACTCGATTTATGTCATTACAAAGCAACAAATGGTTGATCTACAGCCACAGAATGTTCAGGAAGCTTTGCGTTACACAGCGGGTATTTATACGGAACAGCTCGGTAACTACAGTAATGGGTGTGCCAGTAGTGGAAGTTGTGGTGGAATTGTACAACGCGGCTTCAGCACATCACAGTTTATCGATGGATTGATGTCAGAATCCTACAGCGCGGGTGAGACAGCGTTTTTGGAGCGGATTGAAGCTGTGAATGGCCCTGCTTCGGTAATGTATGGGCAAACCACACCGGGCGGCATGATCAACATGTCTTTAAAAAAATCAACGGATACCCCCTTGCATCAGGTAAGCGTGGGCTTTGGGAACTGGAACCGTTATGAGGCGACATTTGATTATAGTGACAAAATTACAAAATCTGGAAACCTGCGTTATCGCGTTGCCGCTATGGGAACCACGCAGGGTACTCAGGTCAATAATATCGACTATAAAAGAATTGGCATTCTGCCTTCCATCACGTGGGATATAGATAAAAAAACCTCTCTTACACTGCTTGGAAGCTATCTTTACACGCCTGGCATGGGTACGAATTACATGCAGTTTCCGGTAGAAGGCACGCTGTATCGTAGCCCTTACGGGCAAATTCCAAGAAATCGTTTTGTTGGAAACAAGAATTTCAATACACAGGAAACCCGTGATGAAATGTTTGAATACCAATTCCAACATCGCTTTAACCGTTTTCTAAACTTCAGCCAGGTTTTTCGTTGGGAGCAATCTACCAGAGACAATCAGACGATGATTCTTGACGGGATGTACACAGATAGAATTGCAGCCCTTGATCCATGGGAAATGCGCAATAAAAATACCGTGGCAGGGTTGGATTCACGTTTTTATGGAAAGTTCAATATAAGCAAGGTTGAAAACACATGGGTTGTTGGCTCTGATTTTAGGCAGTACGATTATAAATGGAACGTTGTTGCAGACAAAACGCCCGGCTATAACGGATACCCGGGAGAGGATGGGTATTATTTGGTAGATATTTTCAATCCTCATAATGATTATTCACGATGTGTCGATCTTCATTCATCAAAATGCGAAACGTGGAATGGCACCTATAATTACAGCTATTTTCAGGAAGGTGTTTATTTTCAAGACCAGCTCAAATGGAAAGGGCTATCTGTTCTGCTTGGGGGACGGCAAGATTGGGTGAACACACATTACCATGGCACTGTTTACTCTAACCAAAATGACGACCACAGTATTACGCTAACAAGATTAAGCGAAGAACCACGCCCACAAACAGCGTTCACATGGCGTGCCGGGCTTATTTATAATTTCGCGTTCGGTTTATCTCCTTATTTCAGTTACTCCACATCCTTTATCCCACAAAGTGGGAGTGACTGGCAGGGCAGGCCACAACCACCACTCAAAGGGCAACAAAAAGAAGTGGGAATTAAATACAAGGTTCCGGGCCGAGATATCCTGATTACAGGTGCAGCTTATGATATTGATGAAACCAATTATCTGGTGACAGACTATTTGCATCCGGGTTATTCAGCCAATGCGGGCCGGGTAAACGCCAAGGGGTTCGAGGTTTCGGCCAATGCAAATATTACGCATGATCTTAGGCTGATTGCGTCTTATTCCTATAACTCCATGACTTACGCCAGCACGAACCTTACAGCCGCAGCACAGCTTCCAAACGGAGGGTATGGCCCTGCGGCATCGGAAAAAGGAAAATACGTTCAGGGTGTGCCCCGTAACATGTTCTCATTTTTTCTAAATTACAGCCTGCCCCAAAATATTGCTCCGGGCTTGGCTGTAAATGGTGGCATGCGCTATGTGGGGTTCACTTATGATGATGCGGTAAATACCTTTAAGGTCCCTGCGTATTATTTGTTCGATATTGGCATGCATTACGATTTTGGACAAAAAATTCCGATGCTTAAGGGACTACAGGCACAGCTTGCTGTTTCTAACCTGACAAACAAATATTATGTAACGTCCTGCGGCGGCAATTATGCCTGTTACATTGGCCAAGGCCGCCGAGTATATGGCAACCTGTCGTATAGTTGGTAATTGTTGAACAAACCCACCTTAGTTCTCTTGCAAAATATCAGGTAAAGCACATGTGCCCTAGGCAGAAACCCGGATGGACGGCGCAATGACTGTTCTGTTTGGGGGCGTAATCTTGCTGAAGCGAACATATAAAAGGTGGTTGCGAGCATAAAAGCAGCCCTAACGGCAAAAATTTTAACGCCTGATATAAAAAATTTTCAGCAATGCCCGAAAAAAACGGGCTTTCGATCGTCTTTGTAGATGAGGGGATTGTTCTGTGCCGCTGATTATCAGGCAGCAAAAGGCAGTTTCCTCTTTTTTCCGACGCATCCGAGGGCGCGTAACACGATGGACACGGTAGAATTTTACGCAGAATACAGTTGCGAATCACTCTTACACGCATTTGTGAGTGCGCTGTTTTCATGACCAACCGTGCCCTTCGCCGCTGGTTTGTGGTTCATAAATGGACCAGTCTGGTCTGTACGCTGTTTCTACTCATTATCTGCGTAACGGGCCTGCCGCTGCTTTTTTCCGAACAAATCTGGGATACGTTCGTAGGGGACGATGATCCACCTTACGAGGTGCTGCCGCCGAATACGCCAAACGCCAGTCTGGATGTTATTGTAGAAAAGGCGAGGGCGCTTTACCCAGAACAAATCATTACGAATGTTAATCCAGATGATGATGAGCCAGCCGTACTCGTCTCCATGGCTCCAAGCTGGCAAGCGTTGGAAGAAGATAAAAACTACCCAGATCGGAATTCCAGCCACTGGATCAAGTTTGATGCGCGCACAGCAAAAGTGCTGAAGCAATCACGCCCTGCTGATGCGCCCCAAAAGCCACGCACCTGGACCGGCATTATTATGGGTATTTGCAACCAGCTCCATACCAGCCTGTTTGCCGGGTTGACTGGCCGCCTGTTTCTCGGGGCAATGGGGGGTATCTTTGTTGCCTCTTTAGTTTCCGGCACAGTGCTGTATGGGCGTTTTATGAAGCGCCTGCCATTCGGTTCTGTGCGGAAGGATCGTGCCGCGCGCCTAACATGGCTAGACCTGCATAACCTATTGGGCGTGGCTACGCTGATGTGGGCAATGGTGGTTGGTTTTACAGGCTTGGTCAACGAGCTCCAAACCCCGCTATTTGGCCTGTGGCGCGTAACAGATGTAAGGCAGACTCTCAAACCCTATGCCAATCTACCGGTGCCCTCGCAGGATCATCTATCCTCTGTGCAAGCTGCGTTTAATACGGCAGCCAAAGCGGCACCCGGCAATGAGGTTACGGGCCTGTCCTATCCCGGATCTTCCTTTGGTAGCCCAGTGCATTACGTGCTGTGGACGCGTGGGAGCACACCACTACGTGCACGTTTGTTTACGCCAGTTTTGGTGGATGCACGCACGGGTGCATTAACCGGGGCGTATCCAATGCCGTGGTATCTCCGCTTTCTGGAAATCTCTCGTCCTCTGCATTTTGGTGATTACGGTGGCATGCCGTTGCGTATCCTATGGGCGCTACTGGATGTGGTGGTGATTGGCGTGTTGGTCAGTGGTCTGGTGCTGTGGGCCAATAAGCGGAAGATAGCTACCGATGCCCGCCTGCATAAGCTTGGTTACGAACTGGACGAAACCGACGGAATGCCTGCCCTTGTGGGAGATGTGTGATGAACGCCTTTTCTCATCAGGTACCCATCATTTCTTCTCACGGCACAGCACCACGCCCATCTGTGTTTGTTTGGCCGTGGCCAATTGCGCTGGGGCTGCTTACCACATTTGGGTTGCTGTCAGCGCTTTTGGGCCAGCACGGTATCTGGCTTGGCCTGTCTTGGGCTGCTCTTTCCATTCCCCTTATTGTTACGGTCGTTTGCCTGATCCGGGCTTGGAATAGACCGTCTTCCAAAGGAGGTCTTTCATGACCGATCTTGCACCAATTTCCTTCTCTCCGTGGGAGATGTTCCTTAATGCTGGCCTCGTAGTGCGCTGCGTGATGGTTTTGCTGGCTGTAGCAGCTCTACTGACATGGACCATCTTTATTGCCAAGTCAGTTGAACTGCTACGTGTGCGGGTCAAACTGGCCAAAGCCGAACACACTTTGGAACAAGCAGGTACGCTGGATTTGGGCGAGGAAGGCACGCGTAAAAACGGTATTGCCCATACGCTTGTCATGGCTGCCGAGACCGAACGCACACGTTCGCAGGATATTCCCGATGATAGCGAGGGCCTGAAAGAACGGATTGTGTTGCACCTTGAACGGTTGGAAGCCGCCGAGGGGCGTAGGCTCATGCGCGGCACTGGCTTACTGGCCACCATTGGCGCAACATCTCCCTTTATTGGCCTGTTTGGCACGGTGTGGGGGATCATGACCTCGTTTACCGGCATTGCCGCCAGCAAGGCTACCAGCCTCGCTGTCGTAGCTCCCGGCATTGCAGAGGCGCTACTGGCAACAGCCCTTGGTCTGGTGGCGGCTATTCCTGCCGTGGTCATTTACAACCACCTTGCCCACCAGACAGCATCCTGCCGCGCACAGGTAGCTGATCTGACATCTCTTGTTATGCGTCTGGTCTCGCGTGATCTGGGGCGTAGCCAGATGCAGATGGAACGGGGCAATATAGTGCGTTTAGGGCAACAAAACCGCGATGCCCGCACGGTGGCCGGGGAGTAAGCGGCATGATCCGTATCCGCCACACCGATGAAAGCCCGCATGAGGCCAGCGAGATCAATGTTACGCCCTTTATTGACGTGATGCTGGTACTACTGGTGATTTTTATGGTTACAGCACCGCTTACCACAGTGAATGTGCCAGTAGATCTACCATCCTCAACAGAAAAACCAACGCCACGCCCAGATGACCCGGTGTTTCTAACCGTAAAGGCCGATCATGGTCTGGCATTGGGTGAAGACGACATTGCTGCCGATGCCTTGCCCGGAGCGCTGGAAACAGCAACCAAGGGTAACAAAGACCAGCGCATTTTTCTGCGTGCAGATAAAACTGTTGATTACGGTACGCTTATGGGCGTGATGGATAAGCTGCGTTCTGCTGGTTATCTCAAAGTAGCGCTCGTCAACCTTCAGGGGCAGGAAGAAGGGAGCGAAGCAGGAAGCGCGGCTGTTTCTACTGGCAGTGTAAAAGCAGCGGGAGCCGCGCCATGAGTGGAACTGCGGATATAACGCAGGCACCAGAAGGAGCTATTTCCTTTGCTGACTGGCAGCGCAGCCAGTTGCGCCGGACACAGCGAGATGATGCGCTGCGTTGGGGTTTTTCGTTGCTTGCCGTGCTTGCCGTAAGTGGCGGTGCTGTCTGGTGGATCATGCGCCTGCCACCACCGGCTGTAGCGGTGCCTGAGCCTCCTCCGGCGGCCATTGCGATAGATATGGCGCCTGAACCGGTTTCAACGCCCACACCGCCAACAGATGCCCCCATCGGCCCACAGCAGACCCAGTCCATTCCTGATCCGGCTCCGGTAGAGCCACCAAAGGTTACGGCTCCGCCATCGCCCGCGCCTAATCCACCGGTGCCAGTGCCCAAACCGGAAAAGCCGCGTAAAATCGTTAAAAAACACAAGCCGGTGCCGCATCTCAAAAAACCGATCCCGGATAAAACACCTCCAGCCGAGACAACAACTGCGCCGCCATCATCAGAAGCGCCTCCAGCGTCGGCACAGGCTGCGCCAGCACCCGGTGCGTCTTCTTCCAAGGCATCGCATGATCCGGTGACATGGCAGGGCGCATTACTGGCGCAATTGGAGAAGTTTAAGCGCTATCCGTCAGATGCCATGGCCGATCATCAGGAGGGTGTCCCCACCGTAACGTTTTCCATGGATCGTAAGGGGCATGTGCTTTCAGTTACGCTGGCCAGTAGTTCTGGCCATGCGCTGCTTGATCAGGAGGCCGTGGCGTTGCCCAAGCGGGCTCAGCCATTGCCTATCCCACCAGATAGCGTGGCGGGAGACCCCATCACACTTACCGTGCCCGTCGAATTTTATATCCATAGTGGCGAAAACTAAGGTTTTCCATCATTCCTTTTTCAGATCGTGACAGGATCAAAACCATGCTTGCATTTTCCGCATATCGCCGTTCTCCGCCCGCCTTGAAGCAGATCCGCCCCGGTATGGGGGCCAGCCGCAGCGCGGTGCGGCGTTTGGAAGAACGTTGCGAAGATGTTGGCATTAGGATGACTGATCTACGCCGAGTGCTTCTACATGGTGTGCTAGAGGTTGAGCCACATGCTACGGTGGTAGAAATATGGAAAGCGCTTAGCGTAATGACAAACGGTCACGCGCCTTCTCAGGGTTCTATCCAGCGTAATCTGAATTTGTTGGTAGCGCGTGATATCCTGCGTCGGGATGTTACGCCCGATCGACTGTGGCGCTACAGCGTGGCCCCGGAACCGAAGGTTCTACCATCTGTTCTTTTTATTGAAGTCGGAACAGGGCGGAAAATTCCGTGTAATGCGCCAGAAGTTGTTATTTTACTGCGTCGGGTAGCGGCTGAACACGGGTTGGCAGTGCAGGGGGCTTCTATCACCGTAATACCTTCTGTCGGGCATGACATAGAAGCCCGATAGTAATGTATTTAAGAGATTTTATCATATCTACAATAGTCAATACTGGCCGCGCGAGGTAAAGGTGTTGGCCAGTTTTTTCATTGGTTGATTCCATTTGCAGGCTTATAGTATATATTTAGCGTTGTAATATTTAAATTCTGTAGCGTTATTACAAAACAGTATCATACAAAAGTTTAAAGTTGAGAACCAGAATAATAGCAGCCACAACCCAAGCCAAGATGGTTGTTTTGCGAGAGATGACAAGCTCTCCCATTTTCTGGCGGTCAGATACGAATAGAATTAAAGGAATAACAGCAAAAGGAAGCTGCATGGACAGGATAACCTGGCTTAGCATCAGCAGTTCCCCCACACCCTTATTCCCGTAAAGGGCTGTCACTACTATGACAGGCATAATGGCAAGGCCGCGAGTGAGGAGCCGTTGCATCCAATGCGGTATTTTTAACCGTAAAAAACCTTCCATAATAATTTGTCCAGCTAATGTGCCGGTTACAGTCGAATTGGTGCCGGCAGCTAAAAGAGCAACCGCAAACAGGGTTGATGCAATACCCAAGCCAAGAACGGGAGAGAGCAGGCGGTAGGCATCCTCTATTTCCGCAACATTCTGGTGCCCAGTTGTGTGGAAGGCCGCTGCGGCAACGATGAGAATGGCAGCGTTAATAAACAGGGCCAACACAAGGGCAATTGTACTATCCCACGTGGCCCACCGAATAGCTTCTCTGCGGCCAGATAATGTGTGCTCGAATGCGCGTGTCTGCACGATAGATGAATGCAGATACAAGTTATGCGGCATAACCGTAGCGCCAATAATGCCGATTGCAATGTAAAGCATCTGGCTATTGGTTATAATTTTGGGAGAGGGAATAAAGCCTTTAAGCACGTCAGCAACAGGCGGAGCTGCGGCCATAATCTGCACACCAAAACAGATGGCAATAATGCTGAGCAATGCAATAACAAACGCTTCTAGATACCGGAATCCTCGGTTCATTAAAAAGAGTACGAGAAAGGCATCAAGAACCGAAATAATTGCCCCGCCTAAAAGCGGAATACCAAATAAAAGCTGAAGCGCTACGGCTGTGCCAATTACCTCAGCCAGATCACATGCAATAATGGCAAGTTCGCAAGCCAGCCAAAGAGCAATATTGATGGCAGGCGGAAAATGATCTCGACACGCCTGAGCCAGATCGCGGCCAGTTGCAATGCCTAGTCTGGCAGACAGAGCTTGAAGAAGAATAGCCATCAGGTTTGAAAGCATGATGACGGCTAGCAGCGTATAACCAAACTGGGCGCCACCTTGTAAATCAGTCGCCCAGTTTCCGGGGTCCATATACCCTACGGAAACCATGTAACCCGGCCCCACAAAAGCCAGAAAACGCTTGAACCACGATTTACCAGCCGCAGGTAATTTAATGCTGGCAAAAGATTCCGGCAAACTTTTGCTGCCTGCTTCTGTCGTTTTAGCAAAACGCCATGCAGATTTTTGGGCAGACAACGGTGGGGCAGGGGCTTGCGAGTCTTGGGACATAAATCCAGACTAAACTGTACCTGATTAAATATGCAATATGCTATATTACAAAGCATGAGGAAACTTTTGGTTGCTGTGCATTTGCATGATATCTAATGCAAGATATTCCTGTTGGAATACTTTATACTTAACAGAATAATCTTAGCGGTATGGAGCCAACACAGCCCTACGGATTGGTTGGAAAGTGGGAATGCAGCAAACTTTTGATACAGCAGATACTCTCCCTGATGCACAAACACATTCAGAAGGGTTCCGTATCAGCCGTGTAGCGCGGCAGCATGCGCTTATTGAAGATTATGTAGAACTTATTGCAGATCTTCTGGATGAAGGGCAGGAGGTCCGGCAGGTTGATCTGGCAACTCGGCTGGGGGTTTCTCAGCCAACAGTCGCCAAAATGTTGATACGCCTTGGTGACGAAGGGCTGGTTGCTCGCAAACCTTATCGCGGTATTTTTCTAACACCCGAGGGGCGCGAAATGGCAGAAAAAGTCCGCGCACGACATCGTATTGTTGAAGCGTTTCTTCTGGCTCTTGGTGTAAGCCCGTGCAATGCACGCATTGATGCAGAAGGGTTGGAACATTATGTGGGAGCGGAAACACTAAAAGCGTTTCAGCTCGCCATGGATGCTGGTTTGGGTGATTTTATGCAAAATGCCAGAAAAGAATAAGGCAATAAAAATCTGGTGAAATGTTTTTCCTATAAAGTAGATATCATACCGGAGCCCGATCAATTATTGGAGCACATGCCATCTAGGAGCACGCCAAGCGTAGCCTGAACGGGATCTGCCCCAACCTTTGCTTCAAGAAGTTGGCTACTCATCGCCGGAACTGAACATCAGATGGTAAAGAGCGGGGTTGCAGAGTGTAAACTCTATACAAGCCCGCGCTCCGGCCACGAATTGTTTGCGTGCAGAAGATTGGTTTCAGGATATGGCACCCACTATGGTTTCTCCAAGCCGGATGAAACCGATCCGGGCCAGTTCCCGTAGGAGCATATCACGGGAAGGACGGCTTTATCACTATGCAGCCTCATGGTTTTGTCTGGAAAATGATATTGATTCTCATTCTCTATTGTGAAAGGGTGGGTACGATTTGATGCGCACGACCGCGCCGCGTTTGTGAAAAATGTTGGATTTGAAGACATTTTGTAGTGTGGAGGGGCAATGTTTATCGTCATGAACCGTTTTAAAGCCCGCAGGCTTGAGCGGAAGGCTGTGTTGAACGCCGTGCATCAAAATATGGAGCAGGCAGCCGGATGAAAAACCATTGGTTAGCAAATAAGCATCGTGATCAGATTGCAGCCACATCATTGCTGTCTCGCCGTTCTTTGGGCGCCATGCTGGCTTTTGGAATGGCCTCAACCTGCATGCCGCAGGCCGGGTTGGCACAAGATGTAACGCATGAGATTACACCTCGTATTGTTACAGATTGCCGAGGCCGACGCATTACACTCCACGGTGCAACAAGAATAGCCAGCATTGGTGGCACTATAACCGAAACACTGTACGCATTAGGCCGCTCAAGTGCGATTTTGGCGGTGGATCAAACTTCCACATGGCCAGAAGTAGCGCGAAAAGAGAAAAAAGATCTGGGTTACATGCGTGCCATCTCGTCTGAAGGGGTTTTGTCCCTACGGCCGGATCTTGTGCTGACCATGAACGATGCAGGGCCGCCCGCAGCTATGGATCAGCTTGTGGCATCAGGTGTTCCTGTCGTGTTTGTAGATGCCACCCCATCTTCTGAAGCTATTGAACAGCGCACCCGCTTTTTAGCTGATATTGTTGGGGCTCAACCGGCAGGTGAGCAGTTGTGCAGCACCATTGCCGAGCAGTTCCGGCAGTTGAATGTATGGCGCACCGTGCATACAGAAAAGCCGCGTGTATTATTTGTCATGCGCATGACAAATAACCGCCCTATGGCAGCAGGTAAAGGAACGGCAGCAGATGCCATGATCCGTCTTGCCGGAGGAGTTAACGCCGGTGCTGATATGCAAGGTTACAAGATTGTGGATCAGGAAAATCTGGTAGCCCTTCGGCCAGACATTATTCTGCTCATGGATCAAACAGCAACCACTCTCCGTTCAGCTTTACAGGCAGATCCCGGCTTCAAGCTTACTCCAGCAGGGCGTAACAATGCTTTTGTGAGCATGGAAGGAGAGCGCCTGCTAGGCTTTGGCCCCCGTACGCCTCAGGCTGCTTTAGACCTTGCCAGAATGATGGCGGCGGTGAGTCACCCTGCATGATGATGCGGCGGCATGTTGTTCTGTTGCTGTGTGCCTTGTTGCCATTATTAATGCTGGTTATGGCAGTTTCCCTCAACGTTGGGGCAACAGGCGTACACCTTACGGCATTGTGGCCTGGTGGTACACAGGCAGATAGCTTTGCAGACCGGATTGTTCTGACTCAGATTCGCGGCCCTCGTGTTGTTATGGCCGGGCTTACGGGGGCGGCTTTGGCCGTGGCCGGTGCTGTTATGCAAGGGCTTTTTAGAAATCCGTTGGCGGACCCCGGGTTGATTGGCGTGTCCTCAGGGGCGGCTTTGGCTACGGCCTGCATGATTGTATTGGGCGGAGCATGGCTGGATTTAGGGGGGGGAGGCGTGCATGCGGTAATCATGAGCACGGCATGGGCCGTTCCCGCCGCGGGTATGTTGGGTAGTTTTGTTGCTGCATGTTTGCTTTATATGTTTGCAACGCGTGGGGGTGCTACATCTGTGAGCATGATCCTGCTAGCAGGAGTGGCGTTCAGCGCGTTTTCTGGTGCGTTAACCGGCATCCTTATCTTCCGCGCGAATGACACGGCATTACGTGATCTAACTTTTTGGACGATGGGCAGTTTTGCGGGGGCAACATGGCCACGCATAGGCTTGTTATGTCCTTTCCTGTTGGTGGCTGCGTGGGTAACGGCGCGTCTGGCTATGCCTCTGAACGCCCTGTTACTGGGAGAGAGTGATGCAAGGCTGATGGGGTATCCTGTGGAGCGTATCAAACGGTGCGCTATGTTCTCGGTTGCCTGCGCTGTTGGCCCTACGGTTTCTTTTGTTGGGGCCATTGGGTTTGTAGGCGTTGTGGTTCCCCATTTGGTGCGGTTGATGACAGGGCCAGATCATCGGCTGGTACTGCCGGGAAGTGCCTTGTTAGGGGCAATTCTGTTGATAGCGGCAGATACGTTGGCGCGCGTTATTGCCATGCCCGCAGATGTGCCTGTGGGAATTGTAACCGCGGTTTTAGGTACACCAGTTTTTGTCTGGCTGCTAACACGCACTCATGACAGGGAAAAACTGGCATGAAGCTTTCCTTGCGTAATGCGGGCTGGCGTGTTCGTGGCAAAGATATTGTGCATGGAGCCTCTCTAGACTTCGCGCCTGGTCAGCTAACGGCCATTATCGGGCCAAATGGCGCTGGTAAAAGCACATTGCTGCGCCTTGTTAGCGGTTTATTGCCCGCAACCAGTGGTGATGTACAGCTTGATGATGTTCCTATAACCACATTTTCGTCTGCTCGGCTGGCGGCCAGCCGGGCTATGTTAATGCAGGACTCTCCGTTGCGGGCTCCGTTCACGCTGCGTGAGTTGGTGGCAATGGGCGGGCAAATTTCTGCTCCATTCATGAGCGCTCCAGTCCGTTTTGAGCTTGCCGGAAAGTTGCTTGAACGGGTTGGATTGGCTGCTTTTGCTGAGCGCGATGTTATGGATCTGTCCGGAGGGGAGCGGCAGCGTGTTCATCTGGCGCGGGTTCTGATGCAACTGGAGGCTGCCGTGCATGGCACGGACTGCCCCCCAGGTTTTTTGCTGCTGGATGAGCCGATCTCGGCTCAGGATTTGTCTCGGCAGCATCTGGTTCTTAATCTTGCGCGCGCCCATGCCACAAGTGGCGGTGGTGTGGTGCTGGTTATTCATGATCTGAATTGGGCCGCTGCCTGCGCAGACCGCATTGTGGTGATGCACGAGGGAAGCATTTTTGCGCAGGGGGCACCGGAGCAGGTTTTAACCAACGCGTTGGCTAGCCATGTGTTTGGGCTGGAAGAAGGGCGGGTGCGCATGCACGTAGGTAGCGGCAAGCCCTACGTTTTGCCACATGATATGATTTACCAATAATAGTTATAGGAAAGGATCAGGATATGTCTCAATATATCGCCATGAACCGTTTTTTGGTGGCACCGGAAAATGAAGATGCCTTCCAGAAGCGTTGGCTGGAACGTGAGGTTTTATTAAAGACTGTTCCAGGCTTTGTTAGTTTCCAGTTTTTAAAAGGCCCAGAAAAGGATGGAGGTAGGCTTTACGCTTCTCACACGGTATGGGATTCATACGATGCATTTGTAGACTGGACACAGTCTGAGCAGTTTCGGCAGGCACATGCAGGTGCGGGGCAGGGCCGTGCGCTAACTGCCGGGCCTCCTGTGTTTGAAGGATTCAGCGTATTGCAGGATGTGACAGTCTGATATCCTTTATCTGCCATCTTATAGTAACTTTATGACCTGAAATTCCTTTGGATTTCAGGTCATTTTTATTTCTTCAGAAAATCAGTTTGATGTGCTGATAAGCGTGTCAGACGTTATCATATAGTTTTTCACGCGCATAAAACCAGACTTAGCCCCGGCTGTAGCTAGGACTGGGTCAAACCCTGCAAGGTCAATAGCGCTTTTAAATGCATTCCAGGATGGGCCTCGGCCGCCAGGGTCTGCGGCAAGGTGGCGTCCACCAAAGTTTTCGGTAAAGCCCAGTTTTTCAACCAGTTTTGTTAAAAAATTTGCACCAAGTTTCGAACCTTCTGCCACGTATAGCCAGCCTACGGCGGTTGAAGCATCTTGGATACATATAGAAGAGCCTGCTTCAGGAAAGGGTAGGTTAAGATCTCGCATATCCTGACAAACTTGTGCAAAGCGGTTTCTGGTAGCCAGATCAGGAATGATCTCTAGCAGTTGGTCATGCTTGTACAGATCATTGATATCTCGATGGAATAGATACTGAAGTTGCACAAAACTTTTGTATTTCTCGGCGCTGGAGAACAGACCGTGCGCCATGATGCTTTTGTCCAGATCTTCATGGAGCGTGTGGGTTGCGTCTTTAAGGCGGAGAGAAAGTGAAAGGGGATCGGACATGTTGGTCATGTTATTGGCCTTTATGACATAAACGCATGCAGAGAGATGCGCATGTGTGACTTATTTAACGCAAATGATAATCATATGCAATAAGAGCTTGATGGGAGACCGCTCCCTGTGCATCATAAAATAATAATGATTCTCATTATTAACAATGTGGATGTACAATGATAACGCAACCTTTTTTCTACCGGGTTATGCGTTACCAGATGCTGGCAACAACAGCTCTGGCATATGCTTGTGTAACACCGGCTTTTGCCGCCACAACAGAATCTGCTTCCCCCAAGGCAGAAACTGCCGCGCAGGCTCATGCTGGTAAAAATACCAATAAACCTGGTGCAGTTTCTCCCCAGACAGTCATTCTGGGTCCGGTAAAGGTAAGTGGAACAACAGACATTCTGGATTCCATGAAGTTTAATCCAGATAAGGATCACAGCGCGGTAGGTAAAGCCGGTGTGCTAACAACAACAACAACCCTCAAAACATTGCGTGACCGTCAGATAGATAGCTTGGAAGACTATGCACGCCGAATAGATGCCTCGGTTAACTATAGTAATGGTAATTCCAGTATCAACATTCGTGGTCTGGACCAAAACCGAATTCTCACCACCATAGATGGCGTGCGTATGCCATGGGCAAACGATGGGGCCTATGCTGGTTCTTTCAATTCTGCGCAAGGGGGTGTTAACAATTTCGATTTCAATTCCCTTGGTGCAATAGACGTTGTTAAAAGCGCAGATTCCAGCTTTTTTGGTACGGGCGCGCTGGGTGGTGTTATTGCATTGCGCACGCTGGACCCAGAGGACTTGCTTAAACCCGGCAAAACCTTTGGGGGGCTCACCAAACTTACCTATAATGGAGCAAGTGAAGCCGCATTGCTTAATCAGGCGTTTGCTGCACGCTATAAAAACACAGTATTTTTGCTTCAGGGTGGCTATCAGGACGGAAGCGAAACTGGAAACCGAGGCGATACTTACGGGTATGGGCGAACACGTACTGCAAAAGACCCAGCATCGTATGAGCAAGGTAGTTTTCTTGGTAAAGTCCGGCACTATTTTGCTGGTGGCCATAGAATAGGCCTAACTGGCGAATGGTTTGACCGAAATTATAATGAACGCACCAGAACATCAGAAACAACGGCAACAAATGTCTATCGCACACGCAGCGAGAACCAACGCTCGCGCGTATCTGCCAATTATGATTATCAGGCGAGCAGCCCAACAGACCTGTTTAGCGAAGCGCATTTTCTAGCGTATTGGCAAAGTATTCAGACTGATACGGATATTACAAACAATGATCCAACCCGACCGACAGCCTATGTGCACCAGCATCTCACATTGCCTGTGGAATCCTACGGCGTAACGGGTTCAGCCACAAACAACATCTTCACCGGTCCGTTGCATCATGCCCTCACTTACGGAGGAGAGGTCTTTCTAACAGATACCTACCAGACCCAAACTGGCCAGCGTGCTCTGTCAAATGCTTATACTCATGATAATTTTTCGGATATGCCTAAAGTACACGGTACGGATATGGGGGCGATTGTACAAGACCGCATTGGCATTGGCCGTGGTGAGTGGCTGCATATTACGCCGGGTTTCCGGTTTGATTATTTCCAGCGAGACACACACAATACGGCTTCCTATATGGCCAATGCTGGTTATGCGGGGCTACCGCACGGTGCGCATGGGTCTCATTTTTCGCCAAAAATTCTAGTAGAAGCGCGCATTGCCAAAGATGTTATTCTATATGGACAGTATGCCGAGGCATACCGCGCACCCTCTGCAACCGAGGAATATTTAAACTACAGCACTCCACCAGTGTATCAGGTTGTTGGCAACCCAGATCTTAAGCCTGAAAGTAGCCGAGGGTGGGAAGTTGGCATGAAATATGGAAATTCAGAACGAGGTGCCAAGCTTTCTTTCTACGATAACCACTACCATAACTTTATAGATATGATGGGTATAAGCGGCTGTACTGGCTATATGCTCTGCTATGGCTATACCAATTTGGCACATGTACGTATTTATGGGGTGGAAGCCAGCGGAAACTGGGCATTTGATGATCACTGGCACGTATGGGGGTCACTGGCTTATGCAGATGGCCGTGACCAGAATATGAACTTCCACCTAAGCTCGGTTTCGCCTTTCCGTGGGATTATCGGTTTTGGGTATAAAACACAACGCTGGGGCGCAGATCTGTCGGGCACGTTTGCTTCGGGGCGTGACAATGCCAAGTATCTGACCTCAACCGGCGCATTAACCAACCAGTGGAAAACACCCGGATATGTTATTTTTGATCTGAATGGTTGGTATAGCCCATCATTTTACAAACCTTTGCGTATTCAGGCTGGAATGTACAATATTTTTGATAAAGCATATTATAATGCGGCGTCACTTCCTTATGGTCAGTCATCCAGCTCCCTTTCCGAGCGCTACTACACTCAGCCTGGGCGATCCTTCAAAGTAACGGCTCGAATTGAATTCTAAAATTTTGTTATTATAAAAATCAAAACCATTCTACTTAGGAAGATGAGGTTAAAAATTGACGGGTATCCTTCATCCATAACATGGAAGGTTCTCAAAACCTCTTGGTTTTTCTAACCTTCCAGCTCATGGCATTTACTCATCCATATTGGTTTCTTTTGAAGGGTTCCATCTTCCTTCAAAAGAAACTGTGCTGAGAGAATTCCGGCCAGAGGGAACCTCACGTTTTTGCAGGTCTTGCGGTAGAGTTTCTAATTTCCCCTGTCGACCAAGAATAATGGCTGCATGCAGTTCGTATTCTTCTGGTAATTCCAAACCAGCATGGGCCAAAGCGTGGTCAAAGCCACTTATGGGGTGCGTTGCCCAGCCGTTATGCGCTGCTTGAACTTGTATCAGAACAGCGGCGGCACCTGTATCAAATGCATGGGTTGGCAGCGGAGAAGGCTCTCCTGTGCGGTTTGAGAGTGTTATGGTTTGAGATGCCACATAAATGATGGCCGATGCATTTTCTGCCCATGACTGATTAAATGGTATGAGCCATGATAAAAAGCGCTCCCATTCTGCCGTGCCGCGTCGTGCGTAAATAAAGCGCCAAGGCTGTATGTTATAGGCAGAAGGGGCCCATCGTCCAGCATCTATAAGCGAAAGCAACTCTTCTTGACTAATAGCCTCTGGCTGGAATGCTCGTGGAGACCAACGGTTAAGAATGGCGGGGAGCACAGAAGAATTAGGAGCACGATCGGGCGCTGTTGTCATGATTTTTCCAGTAGCAAGAAATGTTTCTGAATTTATGAAAGAGCCTTCTGGCCCGCAATTCGCCTGAGTAATTCTGCATGTGGTGCATGAATACGCCCACATAGCGCATCGCGATGAGCACGCTCTAACGGGTTATGGGCCGATAACCCAGCATTACCTGCCAAGCCAAGTAAAGCGGATGTAAAGTCAGCCGCAGCAT
The DNA here is from genome assembly GCF_008690365.1 of Acetobacter sp. DmW_136. NCBI lineage: Bacteria > Pseudomonadati > Pseudomonadota > Alphaproteobacteria > Acetobacterales > Acetobacteraceae > Acetobacter > Acetobacter sp. DmW_136. Next base: position 72,627 of record NZ_VHON01000016.1, on the reverse strand, counting down.
CAACAACACGCGTCTTTATAACCGCGGCATGGGCCTTCAGTTCGTGGGGTGGGCGCATAGTTTCTACATCTGTGGCGTAAAGCCGTAACAGCATGGCATTCATGTGCAATGTAATGGTAAATCCACCTACTGCATCGCGCATTGAAGGTAATGTTGCCAGCGGCGCTCCTAGATTGGATGGAACACGGTTTTTCAGGAACTCACAAAACCATGCCAGAGCAGATGTTGCGATGCCATTATACAAAGCACCCAAGAGGCCAGTATTCCATATAACGAGGGTATTGCGCCCTGCGGGGGGTGTATCAGGCGCATAAAGTTCCAGAGCAGCATCAGGGGGCAGGGTAACATCTGTAAACGTGATTTCATGGCTATTGCTGGCACGCATACCGATGTGATCCCAGTTTTCAAGAACATGGATACCGTCTGCCTTGGCGGGCACAATAAATGTGCCAACCTGCGCAGGATCATCACTCGTGCGGGCGCGTACCAAAAGCCAAGATAAACCGGGAATGCCTGTTACATATGCCTTGCGCCCGGTTAAAATCCATCCGGTTGTTGTACGAGTGGCAACTGTGCTGGGCAGTCCACCCTGAGATGTAGACCCAAGATCTGGTTCCGCTAGCAGGATGTTCAGTAATTGATCATGTTGTTCATCTTCTATCCAGCAGGCCGTGTTGCCAGATCCAAATTCATGATGAGCAATGGCGGCACGCACCATGTAATGATTGACCATAACCAACGCCGTAGAAGCATCACCCTGAGCAATCTGTCCAACAATATCCTGCACAACGCCTAGAGTGAATGGAGTAGGGCGCTGTGGTGTAGATATACGTAAAGACAGCAGCCCTGCCTGACGTAGATCATCAATATTTTCCTGAGCAAAAACTCCAGTGCGATCATGATGAGCTGCCCGTGCGGCAAACTGCTGTTTGAGATGCGTGGCTGCATCAATGGCATCGTGCTCGGTCTGTAGATCAATCGGCATGGAATATATATTTCACCATTTTTATAAGGTGGTAATAAGATACAACATTTATGACGTGAATATATATGTCAATGAGAGAATTTTGGCTCGGAAATGTTATAAACCGATCAGATCAACTTCGATTCACAGAAAGAGGGCATTTTAAAACCTATATAGGCGCTTATTTGCGTATGTTATCAAAAAGTGTTCCTTCCATAATGCACTATAAAAATTTGTTGTTTATATAAGAATATATTTTTTAAAAACAACATAATAACAAAAATTAGAAAGCAATTTCTGGTAGAAAATTCATTGTTTCAAACCTAAAAATGCATATAAACTATATATAATAGTGATAATTTTATTGACTCATTTTTTGTGGTTGTTAGCGTATTGGCGTGCGGAATACGCATTTGTAGTAGTTATTATATAATAAGCAACGAGGTCGTAATGACATATCAAGTACGTTCCTCTCAGGGTTTTTCTCTACGGATTGATGACATCAACCTGCGCCACTACCACACGTTTGAAACAGCGCGTGACTTTATTGGCCTGATAACGACGACTGTGCAGCAGCGTGGCCGTTATCGCGCACCTTACGCACTCAAGGCTCCGGCTGAACCGCTTTTCCCCCAAGAAACATTTTTCAAGGTATCCTAATCATGTCCTTCGCAGTTCCTGATAAGATCAATGTGCTCTGGTTCCTGCCCACTCATGGGGACAGTCGCTATTTGGGTACACAAAAAGGCGGCAGACCAGTTGATTTGCCCTACTTACAGCAAATTGCAAAAGCGGCTGATACACTAGGGTATTATGGTGTTTTAATCCCAACCGGGCAGAGTTGCGAAGATAGTTGGGTTGTGGCCTCAGCTTTGGCGCCCATTACAGAACAACTGCGTTACCTGATAGCCGTAAGACCCGGCTTGTTATCTCCCACTTTGGCTGCACGCATGACCGCAACGCTGGACCGTTTTTCTAACGGGCGGTTGCTGATCAATATTGTAACAGGTGGTAATCCGGCTGAAAATGCGGGGGATGGGCTATTTGCCGATCATGCCACACGATATGAAATCACAGATGAATTTCTTGATATCTTCCGTGCGCTGCTGCGTGGTGAGAATGTTAATTTTGGAGGAAAACACTTTACAATAAAAGATGGTCGTCTGCTGTTTCCTGCATATCAGCATAATGGTCCATCTTTGTATTTTGGCGGGTCATCAGAAGCAGCCACGCATGTTGCTGCCAAATCAATCGACAAATATTTGACATGGGGTGAGCCTCCAGCACAGGTGGCCGAAAAAATCAGCCATGTGCGCAAATTAGCGCATGCACAGGGGCGAGAGGTCTCCTTTGGTATTCGCTTGCATGTTATCGTGCGCGAAACGGCAGAAGAAGCATGGCACGAGGCTGACCGCCTGATCAGTCATTTGGATGATGCAACAATTGCAAAAGCTCAGAAAGTTTTTGCTCGGATGGATTCCGTAGGTCAGGCGCGTATGAGCGCACTGCACGGGGGGCGTCGTGACAAACTGGAAATCAGCCCCAACTTATGGGCGGGTGTGGGGCTTGTGCGTGGTGGGGCAGGAACTGCCTTGGTAGGAGACCCGGATACCGTAGCCGAGCGTATTGATGAATACCGTAGGCTCGGTATCGATACATTCATTTTCTCTGGCTACCCGCATCTGGAGGAAGTTTATCGGTTTGGTGAACTCGTGTTGCCCAATCTGCCAACCGCACACTCTGTGCATGGCAAGGCGAACCTGAACAACATGGGGCCTTTTGGTGAAACCGTTGCGGGTGATCACCGCCCAACCCGTGCAGCCTGATTGCCGGGCGGCTATCATGAGTAATGCTGTTTCAGAATGATGGCTCGTCTTGATTGATATTTATCTGGCGTGCTGCTTGCAAAGCTTCAGCAAAGCGCGTGCGTGTTGCTTGCCCCATTCGGCTCATGCCGCAGGCATCGCGCATACGCGTAATGGCTTCATCATCCGGGCAATCAATCGCAATGGCGCGACAGGCAAGATCCACAAGAGCGGGCAGGGGTACCTTGGCAGGATCTACATTTTTTTCTGAAGCGCATGAAGCCAAAGGCAGGCGTGCAGAAACAGGCAGGCGCTCTGACCACAGGAATACGCCAACATTTTCTTCTGTGCGGCCAAGTGATGAAGGAACAGCGCGCTGAATACGCTCTCGGATATCTCTGTTCACCCGTGCAAAGCCATGATCGCGCGAGAGTGTCTGGATCAGCACATCTTCACGTATAACGCCTGCTTCATCCACACTCTGATGAATCAGTTGTGTTAAGGTTGGAAGATAATCTTCCTGATTAAAGCGTGAGGGATCAATAACTGGTTTCTCAGTTGTTGGTGCAACACTCTCAGCCGGAGCCTTGGCGTAAAGGGGTTCCGTTGGTGGTGCAGATATTGCCAACACTTCGGGGGCTGAGGTTTGTGGGGGTGGCTCTATTTGTTGTGTACCCAACGGAGGAGCCGAAATTTCCTCTATTTCGGGGACAATTTCATTCAGGCTTGCAGCAGCCATTGCGGCATCGTGTTCTGCCTGTTCAGCGCGTTTTTTACGGGTTTCTTCCAAAAAGCTGTTCAAGGCACGGTCAATCCGTTCTACTTCACGCGGCGCGTTGGTCCACCAGTCTGTAGACCAAATGCGCAGGATATTCCAACCAAGGTTTTCCAGCACGGCCTGCCGCAATCTATCCCGATCACGCGCAGTGGCGCTTCGGTGGTAGGTGGCACCATCACATTCAATACCTGCCAGAAATGCGGTGGGAAGATCAGGATCAATCACACCCAGATCAATACGGAAGCCGGATACACCCACTTGCGTTGTAACATTCCAGCCTTTGGTGCGCAGCATGGTTGCAACTTCAACTTCAAATACGCTGTCATAACCGCCTACGGAACCTTCATGTGCACCTGCCAATGCTGTTGCACCGCGTTCAGCAAATAGCAGAAAACGGCGCAGATCACGCACACCTGCGGCACGCGTCCGCTCAATTGCAATCTGATCGCCACGGAGTGACCCGAACACAATCAACTGCTCTCTGGCGCGGGTGATGGCAACATTCAGGCGCCGTTCACCACCATCTCGGTTAAGCGGCCCAAAATTCATGGAGATCTTGCCCGTAACATCCGGCCCATACGTTAGAGAGAACAGCATAACATCGCGCTCTTCACCTTGAATATTTTCCAGATTTTTTACAAGCAGAGGCTCTGGTGCCGCATCACCTGTAAATCTTTCAAGGCTAGGATCTTTGCGAATTTCTGCTTCCAGAAGATCCACAATAAGTTTTTGCTGTTCACCATTAAAGGTTACAATACCAACCGAACGTTCACGCCCATCACGCATAATCTTTACTGCTTCCGCAACGACCATACGTGCTTCTACAGGGTTGGTGTGGGATCCGTTGCGTCCGGGTTCGTAAACACCTTTGGGCACAAAACGGAACGACACAGCCTGATCGGATGTAACAGGTGAGGGAAAGGTAACAAGGTTGCCGCTATAATATGTCTGGTTGGAAAAAGCGATCAGGCTTTCATGGCGGCTCCGATAATGCCATTCCAGACTAATGGCAGGAATACCAGCCCCAAGACATTCGTCCAAGATGGAATCAAGGTCTGTCATTTCATCGGATGTCGCAACATCGTCAGCAGCTCTGCCTGCCACAAAAAAGTCTGTTGGCGGAAGCTGCTTGGGGTCCCCAACAACAATAACCTGTTTTCCCCGGCCAATAGCGCCAATGGCATCCCATGTTGCAATCTGGGATGCTTCATCAAAAATCACCAGATCGAAAGGTTCTGCATCTGCTGGTAGATATTGGGCAACTGAAAGCGGGCTCATCATCAGGCATGGGGTTAATGTTCGCAGGGCGCTGGGCATTTTCTCTGCCAATTGGCGCACCGGAAGATGACGTGTCTTTTTTGCAATTTCGCGGGTTAATACTTTGTATTCGGGATCGTGCTGCCGCGCAGCTTCCCCCGGAATTTTTCCTGCCAAGCGTGCGCGTATCAACCGTATGGCAAGGTTTTTCAGTTTTTCATCAAGTTCACGAAAACGCAGAATGCGGCCTTCATGAGTTGCCGCCACAAAACCGCTTAACAATGCGGAATCACTTACGGCATGCATGGTCCACCAGCGGGCGTAATTGGCCTCAAAAACAGAAAGAACATCTTCTGGCGTAACCAGACCGTGCTCAATTGCTGTCACCAGCGGTGTTAAGCCCAGTTGTGCTGCATGGTGGCAGGCACGTTGCCATGCACACCAATCTCGTAATTCACGCGCAGAGTTTTTCCAGTTTTGTAGTTTTTCCTGGATTTCGCTGAGCCAGTCAGCAGCTTTAGGGCTTACCAAGGTGCTGATATTACTGGCACTGCACTCGGCAAGTGTTTTTAGGGTTGCTTCTAGTGATGAAAAGGCAGCTCGATACTGCGTTATCACAGTATGAACACTGCCGCCCAGTGCCAGCAGGTCTTGCCCTTCTGTCAATAAGGTTTTGAGATGAGCACGTGCAGAGAGAAGGGCGGCAGTATCTGTCATACATCCGCCAAGCTGGCTTCTGGCGCGTTGGCCCCATTCAAAAACAAGATTTATCTGATCGAAATCTGTATCAAGACCGCGCCATAGAGCACCAATATGTGCCTTGTGCGGTGCTTCCTCCAGCTTGCTGGCTATAGTCTTGCGTTTCACCAGCTTTTCCAGATCGCTTTCGCAATCTTCCGGCATCGCTATGGCATGATCATTCAACCGCTTGCGGATGGATTTTTGCCCCATGGAACGGGCTAAGAGCCATTTATCCTTTGTTGTCTGCCATTCAGCAAGAATGTCAGACACAGGCAGTGTGCCAACGCTTTCTTTCCAACGTGTATTCAGGTCTTCAGTCAAGGCGCTGTGTTGGGCAACATGTTCTTTTTCAGCAAGCACCTGATCGCAAATGTCCTGAGCGGTATCTCCAAACGCCCAACCTGCTGCATGTGGCTGTAATAAATGTGCACATAGCGCATCAATCTGACCAAGGCGCACAAACGATAAATTATCTGCCCCTAACGCAAGCGCCTTGACCACATCATGTGCCGCGTTGCGGAGCTTTCCCAAGGCTACCAGTGTTCCATTGACTGTATCCAGCAACCGAGCCTCCCATAGCGGAGACCATTCTGTTTGCTCAAGCCCGGCTAATTGGGGCGATACAACAATATCACCAATACGGGCATACAGTGTGGCAAGGTCTTCAGCGGCCTGCACGAGGTTGTCGTAATCTGTTTTTGAATGCGTATCAGCATTAAGCCACTCAAGAGGAACGCGTACGATTTTTTCTTCCTGCGCACGCAATGTCATGCCAATACCGCGGTAAGGCGTCCAGCCATTTCGGTATGGGGTGTGGAGCGCATGAACATAAGCATTCAGTTCAAGGCGCAATGCATCAAGCGCTTGTTTGGTGTGTGCGTATTCTTCTTGCTGAAAATCCTCCAACGCGGCTTGAGCAGATTGAAATTGCTGGAGCACACCCATTTTATTGGCTTTGGGCGAAAACAGATCCAGACAGAATTCAGCAATGCCCAGCTTTTCCAGCCGATTACGCACAACTTCCAGTGCAGTGCGTTTTTCGGCCACAAACAGCACGGTGCGGCCTTGTGCAAGGGTGTTGGCAATAATGTTGCCAATGGTCTGGCTTTTACCTGTTCCGGGCGGCCCAATCAGCACAAAATTTTCGCCCGCAGCCGCACGCGCAACAGCCTTGAGTTGTGATGAATCTGCTTCCATCGGGCAAACCAGATCGGCTTCAGCCAATGCTGTATCAAGATCCTGAGAAGCATCAAATCCGACGGGTGGTGTTGCACCATCTTGTTTGGTTTCTTTGACACCATTTAACAGGCGGCTTGCAACATCATTGGTGGCGAGCTTGTCGCGCCGTTCAAGAAGGTCTTTCCACATTAAGAACTTTGAAAAACTTAATGTTGTCAGGCTAACGTGTTCACGAATTTCCCAGCCCGGAATATGGCGTAGGTGAAGCCGGAACGCTTCGATAATTTTTGGCACATCCAGCCCCGAAGCATCTTCGGGAAGATTTTCATGCTCCAGTAGGGGGATGCGGATATCATAATCCGCTCGCAGCATTTCCAGCAGTGTTGTGTTTATGCGGGTTTCATCGCTATGGGCGCGCAGCGTAAAGGGAGATTTGATACTGGCCCGTTCCAGAATAACCGGAACAAGAATAAGCGGCGCCAGATAAGGTTTACTCTTGTCCTGTGGTGTCCAAGCCAAAGCTCCTATGGTTAGAAAGAGCACGTTTGTGCCACCTTCCTGTTCGGCGGCTCTGGCTTGACGATAAATCTCGATAAGGGCGTTCTGGAGGTTCTCTTTCTTGCGCGGAACAACAATCTCACGCCGCGTAAGAGCCTCTATAGCATAGGCGCGTGCGGTATCCTCATGATGGCGCCCTTGATGAAGCGCCTTGTTGCGGGGGTCTGCTTCATCCATCAGGTCTGGTGCGGAAATAAAGCGCAAAGGTTTGGCGTTACCGCCAGCACGCATGTCTGCCAGCATGTCTTCCAGCGCTGCTGGCTCTGGGCAATCAATTTCAATCTGCTGACGGTCAGACTTTGGTAGATTAAGCAGGCGGTTGCGTGCCGACATATCAAGAAGGCGATTGCACCAGCGCTGAACACGATCAGCCGGGCGATCTGGTAGCTGTTCTTCCTCCCGTTCTTCCCGCAGGGTAGGAGCAGCTTCAAAGAGCGGCTGTTCGGAAGCATCTTCCGAGGCTTCATCAAGATTTGTATCTGTATGAGAACCCGGCGTAGAAAGTGGGCGAATGCGGCGAAGACGTGCGCGGTGCACATCAATAATTTCGCGGAATGCGTCCTCATCATCATCGCCGATATCACGCAGGTTGGCTTCTCCGCGCTCACAAGCCGTTGCAAAACCAGGTTTGCGGGCCGCCGTTACCAGCGTTGTTTCGAAAACCCGCAGGTCATCAAGTTTCAGCCGGTTACGTATGCCCGGAAGGTCTTGAACAATAGATGCCCCCGCATCCTGCTGAGAAAGCCAGAACCCCGCAAAGGCATGCCCTTTGGTAAGGACAATCAAGGGGCGCAGGCCTATGGCCTCAAGGCAGGCGGCAAATAGAACAGTGGTATCCAGACAGGTGGCAAGCCGTTCTTCATACACCTGAGAGGGGAGGCGAATGCGTTGCCCATGTTCTACAAACGATGCAGGAGGGTTGATATAGGTGATGTTTAACCCACAAATGGCACACCAAAGCGCCTGTGCCTGCGCCCATACTCTGGCTTTATCGCCCTGATACCCTTCCAGAGAAGGAGATTGCCCTGCCTGCCGTAAAATATCGGAAGCAGTGCGCAAAATACGGGCTATCGCAGGGTCATTCGGTAAAACAAATGCGGCAAGAATATCGGGAATACCACATAGGCCGCCCCACTCATTCCGTGCCAATACACGAACATCACGGGTGATTCTGGTTAATTCCTGCTCTCCGGCATGTGCGGTAACAGTTACTACGGCTTTGGATGCTTCAGTTTGGGCAGAGAGCAATGCCCCATCAAGCGTGATATCACGGTCATTCAGCACACGCAGTTCTTGGGGCCGAACCTGCTGCAACATCCACGAACGCGGCGTAAGAAAGGGGGGTTCACTGCTGATGCTCACTTCAACAGTAGGATATTCGATCTCGGTTTTGTTGTCGAAGGCAAGCTCTTCAAGAATGGGAACACTGTTTTCCCAAAGGCTTGCATTTACGGCTTCTTGTAGCGCGATTTGCAGTACAGGAGTTTCGGTAGGCTGGGGTTGATCGGTGTCTTCAGAAATCTGTTTATGCTCTGTATCCACCGAAAATTCCCCTTTATCTGCCATGTTCATGCGCTCAATAACACAACTCTCTATCGTATTATGACAAAGTTATGCGTGTTTCATGAGAAAGAGGAGTGTCCGTAATTGGTAACAGATTTGCAAGTGATGGAAGAATGTTCCTTCTACTAATTATCCCTAATTCTAAAACCAAAATAACAGATATGTGCGCATTAGAGCAGGCGACGCACAGCTTCTAACACATCATGGCGCACACGTTCGCCAAGGGCAGAAGGCAGCAGATCAAAGGCATGCACTGCGTTTGCATAAACGATAAGTTCTGTTGGCACGGCCGCTTTCCATAGGCGATGCGCAAAAGTTATATCTTCATCACGAAACAGATCCAGTGCACCCGTGATAATGAATGTTGCTGGCAATCCAGAGAGATCGGGCATGAAGGCGGGTGATAAATAGCCAAACCGCGGATCATCAGCCGCCAGCTTTCCACGCACGGCAGACCATGCGTGTTGGTTTTGGGCGCGTGTCCAGACAAATTCTCCAGTTGTAGGATCATCAGAAGGTGCATTTGCACCACCTGTGCGCAAATCAAGCATTGGGTAAATTAAAACTTGGGCGTGTAATTTCACCTTGCCACGATCACGCGCCAGAAGGGCTGTGGCGGAAGCTAGGCAACCTCCACCACTATCGCCCATAACCATGATACGATCGGGATCAATCCCCATTTCTTCCGCACAGTCATGCAGCCATATAAGGGCAGCATAAACGTCTTCCAGGCCACCAGGGAAAGGCGCTTCGGGTGCAAGCCGATAATCAACCGAGACAATCATGGTGCCTGTTTCAGATGCCAGTCGGCCCAGCGTGCCAGCCTGCATGTCGGGCGTACCTGCAATCATCCCGCCACCATGAACATAGAGAATAGCAGACGTTGTTCTTTTGGATTTAGGTGGGTGAAACAAGATGATACGAACATCAGGAGCGTCATCAGTGCCGGGAACCAACTGCTCCTCATATTGAATCGATCTGGAATTTAAAAGAGCTGTTGTTCCTTCCACCAAGTCGCGGCGGAATGCCATCAAATCATCCTGTTCAGGATCGAAGGCCGGAAATGAAGCCACCATGTTGCGCTGTTCGGCATCGACTAAACCGAGGGTAGTCATTGGGTGAACTCTCCATTTCTCTCAAGAACAACAATCATCATAAAGGGCAGTTACTCAAGATCACAATGGCCCTACAATAATGTGAATTATCGAGGTGTTTGGATAACGAAAGCCCCTCCAATAAAGCAGGCAGCACCTCATAATGTAATTGCCTTGAAGATGAGACTTTAAGTGTCGTTTACCGCGTCTGCATGTAATACCGCCAGCCACCAGTTTCCGTAATATCGACACCACTACGGGCTACGGCTTCGCTACAGAGAAAGCCGCAAACCTCTTTCCCATTCTCTAACGTAATCCGACCGATGGACATGGGTTGTGGAACAGAAGCTACAAAGCGCCCAAAGCCTGCGGCATCAAGCTCATAAACCTCCACTTCCAGCCCATTACCCTTAAAGCCCCGTTCGCGCACAAGGCCGGGCTTGGGGGGCGTGGCATCGGGTAGGGCAAACAGGCGATAATCTGGGGCCGTGCGTGTGGTACTCCGTAAAACAGCATGTTCCTGCTCAAGCTGCCAGTGCAGGGGAAAGCCTTCGAGATGCGCTCCAACCACAGCCAGAAGCACACGATCATGGGCTAGAGTATCATTGGCTTCTTTTGATACGGGTTTATCCGTGCGTGTTGCCCCAATAGCTTCATTTAAAGCATCATGAAAACGCCCGGCCAATTTGGCCAAATCTTGATCGGTGAAGGCCGGGGCAATAAATGTTACCCCAAAAGGAAGGCCATCTGGCGCAAACCCGGCAGGTACAGCACAGGCTGCCATATCAAGCAGATTTACAAAATTGGTATAGGCACCTAGTAAACTATTGGCTGCAATGGGTTGCTCAATAACCTCCTGCTTTGTAACAATACGCGGCACCGTTGGCAGCAGCATGATGTCAAAGTCAGCCCACATGCGTTGTGCTGTTTGCTGGAGGCTATGTTGGCGATAAATGCCCTCAAACACATCTGTGGCTGTATATTTTTGGGCACCATCAATGATAGCGCCAACTGTTGGGTCCATACCCTGACGATGCGTGCTGTAAAAATCCTTTATCGCGGCTAATCTTTCCACCACAAAGGGGCCGTTATAGAGCAGGGCTGCGGTTTCCTTTAGGGGCGCAAAATCCAATTCAACGGGCGTGCCGCCCATCTGTTCGAGCAGATGAATGGCATGGGCATAGAGCGCAGCATTTGCAGCGTTACCATCAAAAAACCGATCTTCTTGTTTCAGCACCCCGAACCGAAAGGTTGTAAGGGGCAATGCCCGGGTATCTTGTGCACGCGAGTAGGGTGCGCGTGCATCTGGTGCAGCGGAAATCTGCTCAACATCCCACGCATCAGCAGTTGAACCTGCAAAAACTGAGATACAATCTAGAGATTCACAGGCAGAAACAAGGCCATATGTGCTGAGCACACCTCGTGATGGTTTAAGCCCAACAATATTGTTAAATGCAGCTGGCACGCGGCCCGAACCCGCCGTATCTGTGCCAAGCGCGAACGATACCAACCCAGCGGAAACAGCAACAGCAGACCCAGAACTTGAACCGCCAGAAACATAGTCAGGGTTAAACACACAATGTGGTTGGCCATAAGGTGAGCGCATTCCAACAAGGCCAGTTGCAAACTGGTCAAGGTTGGTTTTGCCGATAACAAGAGCGCCCGCAGCTTCCAAACGTTGTACAACCTCAGCGCTTTCTTGGGGCGTGTAGGCAAAGGCCGGGCATGCAGCGGTTGTGGGCAAACCTGCAACGTCAATATTATCTTTTACAGCAAACGGAATACCGTAAAGCGGAAGATCAACGGCAGTTTGTCTTTCCAATTCAGCAGCGCGGGCCAAGAGTTTTTCTGTTGGAACCCGGCTGATCCACACAGCCGGATCTTGGGTGGTATAGGCATCAATACGTGCAATAACTTCATGCACCATGTTGGTAGGTGTAAGCGTTCCGGCGCGATAGGCGGAAAGCAGCGGGGTGATCTGCAACATATTGGGCAGGGTCATGTTTTTTCCTGTTCTATCAGCGTTGGAGGAGCATAAAAAATCAGCTTGTACGGACAACCATAATGCGTTCACCACCTCGCACTTCGCGCCCTTTGCGACAGAGAATTTCAGTCACGATACCGGTGGCTGGGGAGGAAATCTTCATTTCCGTTTTCATGGATTCAATAATGGCGACTGTATCGCCTACCTTAACGTGGTCCCCCACGTTTACAGGCAGTTGCCATACGTTGCCGGGTACGGGGCTATCCACCCCCATATGGCCTTCGGGTAGGATAGATTCATCAGCCTGATTATCATTCGTTTCTTCCTCGAATGTATCAAGGCCCTTCGCAATCCAGTCTTGCCGTTCAGCTTCAAAGGCGGCTTGTTGCCGGGCTTGAGCAGCGGCAATTTCTTTCTTATTGCTTTCAAGAAAAGCGCGATATTCCTTCAGGCTGAACTGTGTTTCCTCAATCTTGACGGAAAAACGGCCATACGGAAAAGCAGCACGCGCTTCCATCAGCTCATCATGCGAAACAGGATAGAAACGGATCTGATCAAAAAATCTTAAAAGCCACGGCGTACCTTCATGAAACACATCTGTTGTGCGCCATGTATTCCAAACCTGCGTGGTACGGCCAAATAGCTGATAACCGCCAGGGCCTTCCATGCCATAGATGCACATATAGCTTCCGCCAATACCCACCACGTTATCTGGTGTCCATGTACGGGCGGGGTTGTATTTGGTGGTTACAAGCCGATGGCGCGGATCAATAGGGGTGGCGACAGGGGCGCCCAGATAAACATCGCCTAACCCCATAACAAGGTAAGAGGCGCTGAAGATGATGTTCTTTACAGACTCAATGGAAGGAAGGCCGTTAATACGCCGTATGAACTCAATGTTAGAAGGGCACCATGGCGCATTTGGCCGTACAAGCTCCTGATAACGCTGCATGGCCAAGCGTGCCTGCTCATCATCCCATGATACGGGCAGATGCACGATACGGCTTGGCACCACAATGTCATCATCGCCTGAAGGCAGAGCTTGCTCAATGCCATGCAGGGTTTCCAGCAGAGTGGAAAGAGAGATGACATCAGGATTGTAATGCACCTGTAGGGAGCGAATACCGGGCGTAAGGTCTATAATACCCTTTATGGCTTCGGCTTTTAGACGTTCCAGCATGAGTTGCGCACGCAGCCGCAATGTAACGTCCAGTTCTGGCGGGCCGAATTCGAGCAGCAGATAGTTTTCACCCGCACGGCGGTACACAACTGGGATTTCGCCTTCCGAACGAAAGAGAATAGGGCTGTCACCCATAATAGGAGCTGGCAGAAAATCCACGTTCAGCGGTTGAGGCTGCACGCGGCGGAAACGCACTTTGTCTCCGGGATGCAACTGCCCCATTTTCCACAATTCATCACGCACAAGCACGGCTGGGCACACAAAGCCACCCAAACTGGGGCCGTCCGGCCCCAGCAGGATGGGCATATCCCCTGTAAAATCGATTGCGCCAATGGCATAGGCATTGTCATGAATGTTGGAGGGGTGCAGCCCAGCTTCACCGCCATCTGTGCGTGCCCAGCGTGGTTTAGGCCCAATCAGCCGAACACCAGTGCGTGCGCTGTTGAAGTGCACTTCATATTCGCTGGAAAATAGCTCTGCAATATCTTCATCTCGGAAGAAATCTGGCGCGCCATGTGGGCCGTATAGCACGCCCAGTTCCCACATGCGGGTTAGCTCGGGGCGATCTTCCTGCGCAATGGTGGTTGTGGGGCGCGCATCTGCCTGTGGGGCTGCAAGGCGTAAAACATCACCCGTACGCAATTGGCCTGTAGCATGGCCACCAAACTGCCCAAGCATGAATGTGGCGCAAGATCCCAGATAAAGCGGTGCATCAATACCCCCCCGAATGGCAAGGTAAGTGCGATGGCCAGCCCCCTTAATCTGCCCCAAAGCTAAAATCTGACCGGCCTTGATCGCAACAGGTTCCCAGTAAGGCACCTCTTTGCCATCCAGTGTGGCAGGCATAAATGCCCCAGAAAGACCAATGGTGGCAGGAGCGTTAAAGCGAAGAACCGGGCCAGAAACGGTGAACTCCAAAGCCGCTACACCATCCGCATTGCCAACAATGCGATTAGCCAGCCGAAAGTTGCGATCATCCATAGGGCCGCTGGGGGGCACACCTACATCCCAGTATCCAATGCGCCCGGGCCAGTCCTGCACGGTAGATTGCAAACCCGGAGAGATGACTTCAATAGTCGTTGGCATATAGGCAAAGTTATTGAGAAGACCTGTAAATACACGTCCCTCAAGTACGGCAGGAGCCGATGTAATGGCACGTAGGTAATCTAGGTTGCTTTCCAGCCCCCCTATGCGGGAGCGAGAAAGAGCCTCATGAAGTTTATGGAAGGCATCCTCTCGCGTAGCCCCGTGCGCAATAACTTTTGCCAGCATTGGATCGTAGTAAGGGGTTACTTCGGTGCCGGTTTCTATCCATCCATCTACCCGCACGTTTGGTGCAAAACTTACCTCGGTAAGGCGACCAGTTGAGGGACGGAAATTTTCGGCAGGATTTTCAGCATAAACACGCGCTTCCACTGCCACGCCTTGCGGAATAAGGCTGTCCTGCGGTGGTAAGATCAGACTGCCATCTGCTTGGCGTACCATCCATTCCACAAGGTCTATGCCAAATACCTCTTCGGTAACGCAGTGCTCAACCTGTAGCCGGGTGTTTACTTCAAGAAAATAGAACTCGCTACTTTCGGTGTCGTAGATAAACTCCACTGTGCCAGCGGATTCATATGCAACGGCAGAACCTAATGCACGGGCTGCTTCACGCAGGCCTTGGCGGGTTGTAGCTGAAAGGCCGGGGGCCGGGGTTTCTTCAATAACCTTCTGGTTGCGGCGCTGCAGGGAACAATCGCGCTCACCTAGCGTGAGAATATTGCCTTTTCCATCCCCAAAAATTTGCACTTCAACGTGGCGGGCGCAGGCAATAAATTTTTCAAGAAAAACGCGTGCATCGCCAAAATTATTGCCGCCCATACGAGAGACCGCAGCAAAGCAATCTCGCAATTCTGTCTCGTTATGGCACACTTGCATGCCAATGCCACCACCACCTGCCGTACTTTTAAGCATGACGGGATAACCAATACGCGCGGCTTCAATTGCGGCTTCATCGGCTGAGTTCAGGATATCAGAACCGGGCAGGAGCGGCACGTTGTTCTGTTTGGCCAGCTCACGCGCTGTATGCTTAAGGCCGAACATACGCATATGTTCAGGGCGTGGCCCCATGAAGCGAATACCGCGTTCGGCCAGTTTTTCAGCAAATTCCGCACGTTCGCTAAGGAACCCATAACCGGGATGAACAGCCTGTGCGCCCGTGTTGGAACAAGCATCCAGAATAGCATCCATGTTCAGATAACTATCTGTTACTGCAGCCGGACCAAGCAGCACGGCTTCATCTGCTTCCAGAACAGGGGGCGTAAAGCGATCTGCTTCCGAGCATACCGCTACAGAAGCGATGTTCATGCGCTGGAGTGTGCGACTGACACGCCGGACAATTTCTCCACGATTGGCAATGAGAACCTTAGTGAACATAGCTAATCTTTCGGTGTGTCAAATAGAAGCGGGGTCACCAATAACCACGCGGATAGGCGTGGGTGTGAAACCGTTGCAGGGATTGTTGACCTGTGGGCAGTTTGACAGCACAACAAGCGTATCCATTTCGGCACGCAAATCAACAAAACCACCGGGGATGGAAAGCCCATCGTCAATAACCAGTTCACCATTTTGCATAATGGGAACATTCATGAAGAAATTGACATTATTGACGATATCACGCTTGCCCATGCCGTATTTTTCTACTTCCAGAAGGAAGTTTTCACGGCATGCATGCATATATTTTGTTTCGTGCCCAAAGCGTACAGTATTGGATTCACAGCTACAGGCACCGGCCAGCGTATCATGGCGCCCGCAAGTATCTTCCACAACTGTCATGAGCACATTGCCTTCGTTAGAAAACAGGCGTCCACCTTTACCAATATAGGCAGATCCCTGATTCAGAAGAGTGTCTTGCGCGCTGTAACGTTCGTAATAAGCATGTGCATTATAGAACAGGGCATCCACCGCCTGCTGGCTTTCAAGGTCAATAATGCGCAAAACCTGCCCCTTGCGCACAACGCCAGACCACGGCACGCGGGCAGGCACAACCTGATCTAGAGTGATGGCAGAGAAAACTTTGCTGATATCATATTCTGGCATGGGTCTGGTTCCTGGATCAGGCAAAGAGGGGATCTGTGTTTTCGAAGCCACGGCGGGCTTCTTCGCAAAATGTCCGGCAAAGATCATCTGGCTTAAAAGCAGGAGCTTGCCAGCGCACGGCATCAATTGGGGCAGGGGCAAAGGTTTTATCTGGTGCCAATGGGTGCGGACAGTTGGAGACAGCAACAAGCAGATTCATTTCTGCACGCAGATCTACATAGTCCCCCGGCTGCACATCGCCTTCAACCCAGCGGAAGCTGCCATCTGCTTGCGTGCTGATATGAGAGAAAAAACTGATGCAGGATGTAACATCATGCTGGGCCATATCATGCTTGCCAGCAATCAAGCGCAGATTGTTCCGGGTATTACGCAAGCCCGCATTACCAAAATTGCGCGCATTGCTTTGCGGCGTGCTGCCACCCATGAGTGTATCACTAAAGCCGCAGGAATCATTGATAATGGAAGCAAGTACACGCCCCATATCAGAGAACAGAACACGCCCTGTTGTCAGGCATGTGGTCCATTGCAGTTTGATGGTGTCACCCGCGTTGTAACGTTCACTATGATCATCTGCGTTCCAAATGCCTACGGAAACACCATTATTGCCATGGGTATTGATCAGCCGCAGCGCCTGCCCACGTGGTAAAAGTGTGCTCCAGTACCAACCTCCCGGTATGGTTTCACGGTGCAGAACGCTGCCTTCTGCCATTTCAATAGGCGCAGCAGCAGGGCGTGCACTATTTTCCTTGAGCAATGCTTGATCGCGAAGCTGGTTGTAGCGGGCGCGATACCATTCGGGGGTCTGTTGATCTATCTGCATGGAACGCTCCTGTGTTGTGGAGTGAATTGAAAAAATGATATTCAGCACGGCACAGTGTCGAGCTGTGGGGGACGGCCTTTTTCATGAACAGGCGGAATAAGAGACGCAATAAGATGGAGTTTTCCCGAAATAACCCCAGATTGCGTCATAAACTGATCTGCAATTTCCTGAAGCTTTTTGACCTGCCCTTGCACCAGAAGCACCTCAAGTGTCTGACGGCGTACGAGGTTGACATGCAGGGAGCTGATAACTTCAGCCAGATTTTCGTATTGCAGTTCAGCCAGTTTTTGGGAAAGACCCGTTGCGGCGTTGTTGTAAAAGAGAATGATGACACCAGCCATCAACTCTTCAGCACAGTCTTTCCGTGATGCCATAAGCTCCTGATGCAGGATGTTCTGTATGGCTTGTGAACGACTGGCATAACCTTTTTCGGCCACCATGGCATCCAGTTCGTGCAAGATCCCCGGTGGCAGAGAAACGCTGATACGGCTGACCTGTTCTTTTGTTTCCCGGCTGCTCATGAGTGTTCGTCCTATTCCGCCTTATCTGTTACGAGGGTGAGGAGGGGGATGTTGAAATCTTCCGCTCCTTCATCCGTTTCCTCGGTGTTATCACCAAAGGAGCGAATGAGTGCCTCCAGATGGGCTTTTGTCGCGAGGAATTCGTCTGAGGTCATCTGTGTAGCCCGGCGGGGGCGGGAAAGCGGTACTTCGATAACTTCCTCTACCCGGCCCGGACGTGGCTTAAGCACAAGTATCCGGTCTGCCAGATAAATGGCTTCATCCAGATCATGGGTGATAAAAACAATGGTAATGTCTATTTTGCGCCAGATCTCCATCAGATAATTCTGCATTTTCAGGCGTGTCTGGGCATCCAGCGCGCTGAAGGATTCATCCATCAGCAGCACGCGTGGGCGTGCAGCTAATGCGCGCACAATGGCAACGCGTTGTTGCATGCCGCCTGAAAGCTGATGCGGGAAAGAAGATGCAAATTGTTCCAGCCCCACAATCTGGAGCCATTGCATGGCTTCTCGGCGCGCTTCCACCTTGGAAGTTCCGCCCATTTCAATGCCAAACATTACATTGCGGCATACATCCATCCATGGAAAGAGCGTGTATTTCTGAAACACCATGCCGCGATCAGGGCCGGGGCCATTTACTGGTTTTCCATCCACAAGGATACGCCCTGTGGTCGTGTCTTCCAGCCCGGCAAGAATGCGGATAAGTGTAGATTTACCGCAACCGGATGGGCCAACAACACATACAAATTCACGCCGATGGATGTCTAATTTGATGTCTTCCAGCGCTATGGTCTGGTTACGCTTTTGGGTGAATACTTTTCCAACATGGTCAATTTTCAATACACATTCACGCTGTTTGATGTGCGCCATGCGTTCAGCCACATCTGGCGGTAAAATGCGATAGTCAGGGAGAGAATTTTGGGTCATCAGGCATTCTCCCTTTTCCATGTAAAGAACTTACGTGCCAGCAGGCCCAGAACCATATCTGTGCCCAGCCCGACAATTCCGATAAGAGCCATAGCCGCGTACACATTATCAAAATGCTGGTAGCGGGCTTGTTGTGTAATAAACCACGTAATACCAGATGATGTGCCAATCAGCTCCGCTACGATCAAATACGTCCAAGCCCAACCCAGCAGGATGCGTTGATCACGGTACAGATCAGGCAGAATCCCCGGTATCACCACACGAAAAAGCAGTCTTAATCCGCGTGCACCAAGTGTGCGTGCCGCCTCAATAAGGGCAAAATCCAGTTTGCGGGTTGTGTTGGCAATAACAAGTATTTGCTGGAACAGCGTGCCAATAACAATAATAGCAATCTTGGGCGCATCATAAATACCAAGAATAGCAACAGCGAGTGCGCCAAAGGCAGGGGCAGGCAGGTAGCGAAAAAAATCTACCGATGGCTCAATAAGGCGCGCCATGGCTGGCAAAGCGCCACACAACACACCCAACGGCACCCCGATGAGTGACGAGATAACAAAACCCCAGAAAATAATCCGAATACTGTGCCCGAAAGCCTGCGTGATGGAATGCTCTGCACCAGTTGGAGCCGCAGAGGTAAACGCATGCATGAAGGCTGACAGCACCTCTCCAGGGGATGGGAAATAAACAGGGTTTGTTGCAATTCCTTGTGGAGCGGGCAGTTGTTTTGCTCGCATCTCATCCACAGCGCGGTTGAAGTCTGCGCGCTTCATCCTCATGCCGGATTCAAGATAATCTTCTCCACCGGGATCAGTGATGAGCACCTGCGGATGCCATATAAAAGGCAGGTAGCTTACAGCACTCCATGTTAGTAAAGGTAGGAGAACCGCCAGAATACCGAACACTCCACGTGCCGTTCGGTCTGTCCGGCCATACAATCTCCATGAGGCGGCAAGGCCTTGCATCGCGGTCTCCTACCTCAGCCTTATTTCACGGCGTTTACAAAGGATGGATCAATGTAGCTGCCCACATTTTGCGGCGTTTTATACACGCCGTAACGTACATTGAAGGCATCAGAGATGGCAGAAGAACCGTAGAGAGAGTCCAAACCATCCTTTTTTGTAAAGACAGTTTTATCATCTGAAAGTGTCAGAAGATGCGTGCCTTTTAGGAAGCGTTTGTAAGTGTTTGGAGAAACCCCTGTGCGGGTTGCCATAATGCGTAGGGCATCAGGCTGCGTTTTGGGATCCTGAATGTAAGTAACAACACGATCCCACACACCAACCAACCGCTGCCATTGATCACGGTTATCATGCAAGGACTGTGGATCAACAACGATAGTATCATAAATCAATCCGGGCACTTCATGCGATGTAAACACAGGGCGCGCTCCGGGCACCATATGTAAGGCTTGGCCTGCATTAGGCTGCCAAGCAGCCACGGCTGCAACTTCGCCAGAAGCCAGAACCTGAGGGGTTTCATTGGTTTTGGTATTAACTAGCTTGACATCTTTCTCGCTCATACCGGCTTTTTCCAAACCTTTGAGCAAAAGGAGATGATCTACCAATCCTTCTTCAACCGCAACAGATTTGCCCTTAAGGCCCTGCATATCGGTAATTCCCGGCTGGGCCACCACCATATCATTGCCATCGGAATAGTCTGTTACAAGGATCATCTCCCCCTTGTGGCCATTTGCGCCTGTTACCAGTGCATCACCATTTGTTGCCATAACAGCATCAAGCTTGTGTGCAGAAAAGGCATCCAGAGAGGCACTGTAATCAAACCACTGGAAGTCGGCATCCACGCCAGCTTCCTTCAGCCAGCCTTTATCAATGGCAACTTGCCATGCAACCCAACCGGGCCAGTCGCTATAACCAACTTTCAGTGTTGCAGCAGATGCGGAGGCCGAGACAAAAGTTGCCGCAGCACAAACACCAGCCAAGAGAGCTTTCCGGAGAGGCGAGAGCAGATGCATGTGAGAACTCCAGTAATACGAATATGTAAAATCGTATTACTCATTCTCTAGCGTATCTGCTTTGGTTGCAACATAAAAATGTTCCTAATCCGGAACTATTTTTTTATATGCACTAACGTATTGATTTTATTTATTTTTTCTTAGCCACATGCTCAGAACTGCTGTCAGTATCAGTTCTAGAAAGAAAATTCCTGAATAAATACTACATAATCAAATAGTTACCTAGATCCTCCTTCCTGCGCATGGTCTTTTGCCCTGATTACCCGTCCGTATGCAGTTTTCCCGAATTCTTCTGAATACGTGCCGTTATCCCATGCTACTTTCCCGCCGATAATAACGCTCCGTACAACGGCATCTGGACGATTAACAATTTGCCTGCATCCGAATTCAGGGCGGTACATGAAGTGGTAGGTTTTTTCTGGGTTCCATTGTGCAAGAGCGACAGGGTCAATAATACAAAGATCAGCTTGTGCACCGAGGCACACCAATCCTGCATTGATTCCGAAAAATTTTGCAGGAAGTTCTGTCAGGCGATGAACCATGCAAGAAACCTGCTGCAATCCTTCTTGCTGTGCAATTTTTAATGCACGCAGGTTTCCGTCATAAAAACCAATATTGGCAAGATGTGCGCCACTGTCATTAAAACCCGGTAGGGTTTGATTGTGAAACAGGAGCTTTCTGAGTGTTTTGGCATTACGGTTTGCAAAAGTTGTTTCCCAACGTAAATCTGTATCCCATGCCCGCAGCAAATGGAGGAAAAATGCTGCATCATCTTTGATTGGGTTTGGAAAGCTTGCGAAAAATTCCGTTTCTTCATCATGCTGAAAAACATCATGACCATTTGAAGCTTGATACTTGAGAAGCCTGCGATAAGGGGCTTCCAGCGCGTCTCCAACCCAATCGGTCAGTGGGCATTCTGCTACAATCATGTCATTGAGTTGCCGAGTTAGCACAACATCTTCCAAACGGAGCCTCCGCAACATTCTGGCAAGAGACCAACCGTTTTTTCCCTTAAGCCACATTTTTCGGAATGCTTTGACCCATGCGGGGGCATTGAGAATGTGGCCACGTCCTTGACGGTCATCAAGTTCCAGTTCGTTGAGAACCCGAAACTCTGGCACTTCATCCGCTATCGGATTGATGGCACCATCACTCCAGATACGAAATGATGATGATAAAGCCTGAAAGCGTAAATTTCCTTTCAGCATTGGGGAATTCAGAATGGAAGATAGTAGAAGGCAAAGGTACATGGCGGAACGATTGGTTTGTAGGTCAATCGCTGCCAATACTGTTGTTTTAAGCGGTTGTTTGTAAAGGCGTCCGCTGGTCAGCATAAAACTGCGTACTGCGGCAAAAATATCGTCTTTGGGGGGAGTGGCCTGCCAAACGCGATTATAACGTCTTACAATATTTGTAAGCCGGGATAATTCTGGAAAGCGCGCATACTGGGTCGGGATTTTTTTCTTTGTGTTTGGTGTGTTGGCAAGGAAATGAAAAGGCAGTGCATCGGTTGAGAAACCAGCATAACCTTGAGACATACCGGCTTCCAGAAGTTGCGCCATTTGGGCAAGCTCCTGCTTTGTTGGTTCTCTGCTGATAGATGCGGTTAACCCCATGACTTCAATCCTGAGCATGGAATGAGGTATGAGCGGCACCACATTAGGCCCCAGTGGCAGGCTTTCCAGATGGTGAAGATAACCTTGTGAATCTGACCATGAGCAGGCATCCGCAACCCGGCTTAGAACAGACTTTGGCATATTCTCAACCCTTGCGAAGCAATCAACAATAGGGTCTTCACCATTGCGGCGCTGATGACCATACGTCACGCCAATGGAGCAATTGCTTATAACAACAGTTGTGGTTCCGTGGCATACTACTTCTGGCAATTCAGGGGCAAGTTCGATTTCCAGATCAAGATGTGTATGAATATCCAGTAATCCTGGCATTAACCACAAACCCTGACATTCCATCTCGATAGCACCGTGTATGGCTTCAAGATGAGTGCCGATTGCAGTAATTTTGCCATCGGTTATGGCAACGTCTGCAATGACGGGAGATTTTCCACGGCCATCGAACAAAATGCTGTTTCGGCAAATAATATCAACCATATATATCTCCGAAAGCGGCGCAGGGAGACATGAAGAACAGAGCTCTGCGTATAATGGTCGTTTTGCCAGCCACCACTTATCTAATAACAACAGGTTTGAAGAAAATTAGTTTCTGAATAAATAAATTTATATATGAGTAAATAATCGTGGATTTTACATATTAATCAATTAACCATTTCTTGCCATGCTGCGCGTGCGAGTGCAGCACTGGCAAGGGCAACCAGACAAATCAGGGCTGCGCAACCAAGCCATCCATAACGCGCGAAAAAAGGAGCGGGAGCAACAGCCCCAACACTCCCACCTAGATAATAGCAGGTAAGATAGAGGCCAGTTGCCGCAGACCGGCCCGTTTTGGCATGACGCGCCGTGTAACCAGTAGCACAGGATTGTCCGGCAAAAACGGCCATGCAGGAAAGAGCCAACCCAACCACGATAGAAGGGAGATAGAGGGGAAGTGTGAGAACAATTCCTACAATTCCGGCTATTTGTGAGAGCAGAAAAGCCTGTGTGCGTCCAATCCTGCCAATAAGGCGCCCAAAGAAAGGTGTAACCAAGACTGGCAATAGAAAGACCACAAATAGGGCGCCAACCTCCAGAGAGGTCAGGCTGAACGGTGGCGCCCCCAAACGTAGGCTCAGATAGGTGAAGGAGGTGACCTGCTGAAACAGCAAGCTGGCACCGATAAAACAGGTGGCTAGTAGCCGCCAGTCCTGCGCACCTTTTATGACACTTTTTAAACTTTCAGAAAGGGAAGGGCTGGGTTTGAAATGGCGCTCTGTAGGTAAACAAAACACGGCAAGAGCAAGCACGAAAGAAAGCAAAACAGCAAAGACAAGAAATGTAGAAAGCCATCCCGTTAATGCAGCGGCTGCACCTGCAAGAAATCGGCCACAGAACCCACCGAACGCCGTACCCGCAACATACACACCGTTTATGATGGTTGCGGCACGCCCCGACCATTCCTCGGCAATATAAGCAAGGGCGGCGGTAAAGATAAACGGAACCAGTAACCCTTGTGCAAACCGTAGGGAAAAAAGAGCAGCAAAGTTCCATGCCAGAGCGCAGCTAGCGGTTGTGACAATCAGCCCGATAAGCGCAATTACCATAATGTGTTTGCGCCCAAAGCGATCCGAGATAGCACCCGCCAGCGGGGCAGCAACTGCAACGCCTAGCGTGGAGGCACTGATTGTCCAGGTGCTGGCCCCCAGGCTCACGCCAAATTGCCGTGCAATATCGGGCAGGATAGGCTGAGTGGCATAAATATTCAGAAGCGCACAACTACCTAAAGCAAAAAGAGCTATTATTTTACGAAGAGGGATCTGTGTGGTTGCGCCCGTTTCATTCCTCATTACATGCCCCCGCAACAGTTCATGATCGACCTCGTAAAAATATCCATGCAGACAGGGCCTTGGGCGCACGTTCTAAGACGTGTCATTGCTATTATTCAGTACAACAGATTTATGAATTAAAGAGTAAACGCAAGAGCCGGTTTTCCTTGCGCGATATTGTGATGAACGCACGCAAACTGTTTTGTAAACATGATGATGGGGCTATAATGAGATCCAGACGTACTTCATCTCATGCAGCTTCTATTCACATTGGGGGAGTAGCTTTAGCACGGCAGCGTTGTGCATAGGCACTGGGGCTATATCCTGTGTTCTTTTTAAAAGCTGCGGCAAATGCCCCCAGGCTTTCGTAACCCACAGCAGCGGCAACATGGGTAACATGATCACCTCGTGCCAGTTTTTCCTGAGCATTGAGAATACGTAAGCGCTGGCACCATGCTGAAAACTGCATTCCCGTAAGCGCCTTTCAAACTCACACACGTGCTTTGCGTGCCAACCTTAGTCGGCTGGAAATCGATATCCAGCACATAGTGTGTGAGGGTAATAAAGCGGCCACAGTGCACGTAGCACGTATTACACACCTCTCTGGTGAGGAAAGTCTGATCAAAGTTGTTGCCTTTTATCAGTTCAGAGAAGGCCGCATCTGTCTTGTTGATGAACTAACCCATCTTTTGAAAGGCAACGAGAAAGACCAAAACCTTGGAGCATTACAATGAAAAACAAGCTCTATTCGTACAGCCTTCATCGCAGACAGAGCTTAAGGCATTACGGGCAAACGGGCAGGGGTTTACTTATGGTTCGGCATTACTGATTGTATTTTGCTTACCAGAAACAAAAGGTAAAATTTTGCAAAATTTTTGAGCGCAAGACAGATTGTGCTGCCGATGGCTACGGGCAAGCTGCTTGCTTGGATCCGTAGCCACTAATAAAAATCAATAAGTCTTGCTCGTACAGGAAGAAGAGCCCTGCATAAACAGCGGTTTCCTATCACTTGTTCTTAAGTTTTGCCTCCCATGCGGCCCGCACTTCGGCAGGTGTCATTTGCTTTTGTTGTCCCTTTTTTGGCCTTTCAGCAGGCGCAGGTTTCTTGCCGTTTGTTGTGCGGGCTTGCGTGGAGGAAGGCTTTTGTTTTCCTACTGAAGCGCGTGCATGAGAGAGTGCTCCAGGTGCAATCCCGGCGGCAGGATTGCTGTTCACTTCCTGAACAGCGCGGCTGCACAGAGATTTGTCACCTACACCGAACTGAATGGTTGGAAGCAAGGCAAGCGGCGGAAAAACAAATCCAAGCCCGGTAGCTGCGGCTGCGCGGCCAATAATTTCGGCACCGGGAAGAACCATGGGGGATTTGATAGGCCCGGTAATATGGAATGCACCTGGTAGCGAAGCAATTGTGGGATGTTGTGAACGCGTGGTGAGTTCATAATCCAGCTTGTTTGTGCGGAAATTGATAGTGCCTTTACCCAATGTGCGGGCTTCGCCCGTTTCAAGCAGCAAGGTATTGGTTGAGACAATACCATTCTTGAGCGGCATATCCGCAATAAAGCAGCGAATATCTGTATGGGATGGGAGACCAATCGCACTGAGAACAGCATTAGCCAGTTGCAGACCCAATACACTCGGCAAGATGGCTGTAATATCCCCCCCTTGATCCAGAACCAGCGTAAGGCCCCCATTACCTGCGGCCATCAGAGAGGCAATGGAATTACCTTTCGTCTTGAGTGTCATATGCCCGCCAATAATACCTTGGGCTTTTGAATTTGCGGTAGCCTGCATAATGCGTGAAAGGTCAATGCGGGCAAAATCGATACGCGCGGTTGTATCAAATAACTTGCCGTCTGGCTTGAGGGTAGCAGAGCTGGCCAGAGTGCCATTCCCCACTGCAAAATTCAGGCGTTTCAGATCAATGGCGCCATCGGTCACAAAAAATTCGGCGTCAATATTATCAAGCGGTACTTTCTGATTTTCGATGTGCGCACCATGATACGTAACATGTGCATTTACAGCATTCAGTTTGGGAATGTTGATAGGGGTATCTGGCAGCACCGTGTTGCTTTTAGCTTCCGCTTTTTCTTCTGCCTTTGTCTTGTCAGGTTTTGCACCAATAAAACCTCCCAGATCAACAAGGTTTACTTGTTTGGAATGGAGGTCTGCCTGTACGAATATGGGCTTTTCATGTGGGTTGATTTCAATGGTGCCACCAATATCACTGGTGCCCATCTTGCCTTCAAAATCTTTAAAAACAACATGTTCGCGCGTATAGTTTAGGGCTCCCGTAATGCTGTACGCAGGTGTGCGTGGAATGGGTACACCGGTAAGCGGATACAGCAAAGACATATCAGGCCCGGCAAAGTGCAGTTTGAGATGCGCCCCACTGAGTGTGAGCGGATGCACAACATCCCCTTTCAGCGTGGCTGTGGTAGGGCCATTTTGCACGAACAAATCAACCGGATAAGGCTCCTTATCAGCAACAAAGGAGAGAACAGTGCCCCCTACAAAGCGGGCTGTAATAGGTTGCTGCGCATAACGTCCTTTAGCTGTAAGACGCAAAGATCCGCGGTTGTTGCCTTGCGGAGGCGTGGTTTCCACTCCCATCTGCATATCAGCCTGTAGCGGATCATGCCGGACATGCAGTGCACCATTGGTAATACGCAGTTCTCCAATATCAGGAAGGCTGCTGGCCTGCTCCGTCTTGTTCTTATTTGCTGGGGCGGGTTTTCCGTCTTCCGTAAAGGTGTAATTATTTTCACCATTCTTGCGAGCAAGAATGTCTGCTTTGGGCTCAGTAAGCGCTATCAGCGGGATATGAAGCGCGCGATGCCATAGGTAGGACCAGACATCAACTGAAACGGTTAGCTCCTTAGATTGAGCAAACAGATCTTTTTCCTGATCAAAGGTCTTGGGCTGTTCTATCCTAAGGTTTTCCACCCGAATAGTTGTCACACGTCCAAGCGCAACGTGCAGATGCTCAATAGTGGTCTTGCGGTGGAGTATTGCCGTGGCACGGGAATTGACCAAAGGTACAAACCAATCCCATGACCAGAATACAATCAACAGCATAATGGCCAGCAGAAAACAACCTAACCCTATCAGCACCGGGTGCGATTTTGCGGGTGTCTGAGGGGGTGTTTCAGTCATAAAGCGTGCTCCTTGAAGGCATAAGGCCACAAACAGATAAAAACTTAAAATATATCAGGGATAGAAAGGGTTATCCCGGTATTGCATTTATATAACAAGGCAAACGTTATGTTTGGTTGCGAAGTTCCTGCCCGTTACCAGTCTGGCACGATGCGCCTGTCAGAGAACGGCAGAAAGAGAAGGTATGTTCCTAAAAAAGACACTGGCTCTAAATATGGCCAGAGATACGAGAATACTGCATACCTGCAACGCTTTTCGTTTGAGTTGTTGGTTTACTCTAAGAGCTATGCCTAAAAATGTTCTATGACATCAGCTCTTCCAGCACAGACCGCCAGCCTTATTCCTCGCGCCCTTCGCCATGCCAATGGCATAAAACTGCGCAAGGTTGCGCCACGTACCCAACAGGCAGAATGGCATCCCCCAAAAACAAGGATAGATCCGGTGTCTATCCTTGTTACGCAAGGGGAGCATCGAATCAGCGCATTATTACCAGCGCGTTATGCACGCATGGCCGTTTCTCCCTTTGCCTTTTTACGCGGCGCGTCTGCTGTTATGGCGACGTATTATGCAAACAGCATCTGACGCGTTTTTAGGCTGGACGCATAGTAGCGCACAGATGAAGTAGATGGCGAAACGAGAAGCCTTCCTGTTGGGCAGCGTCAGTTTTATGTGTGCCGACTGAAAGATCAGCGTTTGGCTGCAATTGGGGCAGAATTTGCACAGATTGGTCTGCCAGATTATGCGCTTTTATGTGGTCGCACGCTTGCACGCGCTCATGCGCGTTCTGGTGATGTTGCCACTTTGGCGGGCTATCTGGGTGGAGGACGTGCTTTTGCAGATGCCATTGCGGGTTTTTCTGTTGCTTATGCAGATCAGACAAAAGCTGATTGGAAAACCTTCTGTGCAGCCATTAAAGCAGGGCGCATTTCTACTCTCCCTTCTGCCTTATCATCCAAAGAAAACGTATCTTCAAAGAAGAAATCTTAATTTCACAATGTTTTCTGGTGAGAGGGTGTAGGACTTATGTGCATCTCTTACCAAGAAGAGCACATTAAATAGGAGTGCCTTTTACCCAACACATCATAAGTTCGGCTTTTTAGCCATTTTTTAGGGCTATAGGTTTGGGCTTTACAAGAAACCGTCCAGACGGTATGTTTTGCTCATGACAAGCCATAAGACACGTACAAACAATCCGGAATCTGTAAAAAGCAATCTTTTGGATGCTGCTGCTGAAATACTGATTCATGAAAGCGCACAAAAACTGACACTAAATTTGGTTGCGCAAAAGGCGGGTGTTAGCAAAGGCGGCTTGCTCCATCATTTTCCCTCTAAAGAGAAACTTCTTGATGGGTTGTTCCATCGAGAACTCAATCTTTTTCGGGATGAAATACAGGCTGCTATGGAAAAAGATCCTGTTGAAACAGGGCGGGCAGCGCGTGCCTATATTGGCTTGGGTAATGCATCTAACCCGCAGGATAAAAGCTATATTATTCTGCGCCAGTTGCTATCTATCATGCTGTCAGACAATACATTGTCTCAAGAATGGACGCGCATTTATTGGCAAACAATAAAATCTACCGGACTTTTTGAAGAAAGTTCGCCGTTAATGATTTTATGCTGCTTAGCAGCAGATGGGTTGTCATTATGGGAAATATTAGGTGCTGACAAACTGAATAGCATTAATTACGAAGATATTCAGAGCATTATTGAAAAAATTACATATTCTAAACGGATAGACCAATGAAGGGATTTTTGTACATCTTCTTTACGGTGGTTTCCGAAGTAATCGGCACGGCTGCACTGAAAGAAGCACAGAATTTTACAAAACCTCTCCCAATTTGCGTAATGAGTGTTGGGTATGTGCTATCGTTTCTCTTTCTATCCCTTGCCTTAAAAGTTACGCCTATGAGTGTTGTTTATAGTGTATCTTCTGGGTTGGGTATTATTTTTTCTTGTCTTATTAGCCGGTTCTATTTCAATCAAAGTTTGGATTACTCGCAAATATTAGGTATTATTCTTATATTTTTTGGTGTCTTGTTGTCAAACGGCACCAATGTTCACAATACGTAAAATTTCTGAAACTCTCAAAATAGTGCAAGTGCATAGTTGTAAGTATTATGTGGTATCAGATCAAAAAAACAAAAGTGCTCTATAAGGCTTTCTTAATTACCACTCTTATATCTATGAGTGCTTGTAAAGAGAAATACAGTAAACCTGTGGCACCACAACCAAAACCAGTTGAGGCCGTTCAGGTTGTCCCTGCTGATAATAATTTATCACAATATGTAGGTTTTTATACTGCTCAGCATATAATATCTGTCTCTACGCTACGAGAAGGAAAAATTAAAAGTATTTCTGTCAGCGAAGGAGAATTTGTACATAAAAATGATATTTTAGCTATTATGCACAATACAAATTCAAAACTTCTTCTGGCACAAGCGCAGAGTGAGTTTGAAGCAGCGCACGCCAATACGCTTCAGCTTTCTGATCTTGTAAAACGTAGTAACGGTTTGGATACTATTGGCGCTTTATCGACAAGCACAATAAAAGACCGACAATCAGCTCTTTCTATGGCCCGTGCAAAGGAAAAAATTGCAAAAGAAGCCGAAAAACTGGCTGAAAGCCAAGAACAACAAAGCATGGTGCGGGCTCCAGAGGATGGAATTATCATAAAAGTTTCAGCCCAACCCGGTGCATTAGCCGGGGTTGGAAGCGAGATTATTGTAATGGCAGCAGGCAACCCCGAAATTGACGTAGAATTATATGATTCAAAGTCCGTAAACATTGGTAAGCAAGCCAAAATTACGATTATAGGAGATACACACCCCATTGTTGTGAAAGGGGAGGTTGTGCGTATCAGCCCATATTTTGATCCTGATACAAAAGTAAGACATGCACGGCTAGCATTAAAAAATCCGTTACCAATACCATTGAACACTTCTGTTTTTGTTACACTCTTATCAGAACAAGTAAAAAATTTTGTTCGTGTGCCTCTTACTGCAATTTTTTACACAAAAAATACGCCCCTTGTTTGGGTGGTGAGTGAAAATAAACAGCATATTGAGGAGCAAAACATCACAATTGTAAGCTTGAAAGGGCAAGATGCTATTGTAACAGGCCTTTTACCCGAACAGCTTGTGGTTTCAAGTGGCCCAGACCTTCTTCAGCATGAAGACCTCGTAAAAATTGTGCAGATGGATGAGCATTCATGATGTCTCAAAAATTCAATCCATCTCGTTGGGCTGTGGAACATCCTCAACTTATTGCTTTTCTGATGATTATCTCCGTCATTGCCGGGGGATGGCAGTTTATCAATCTGGGGCGTGCTGAAGATCCTAATTTTACATTAAAGAGTATGACAATTTCGGCCCAATGGGCTGGGGCAAGCCCCGATGCATTGCAGGCACAAATAATAAATCCATTGGAACAAGAATTACGTGGTATAGATTTTTTAGATACTCTTTCCACATACTGTAATCAGTCTTTTTGTGTTACGCAGGTTTCTTTAAATGATAATGCGCCCAAAGAGCAGGTTCCACAAATCTGGCAAAAAGTTCGTAACAAAGTAGCTGACGTTTCTCCTACTTTACCAGAAGGAGGAACATTATCTGTAAATGATGATTTTGCAGATGTTTATGGTTATACCTTTGCGCTAACAGGGCCAGAAGTCTCCAGTCTTTCTCCGATCGCCAAGAAAATAAAAACTGGTTTTCAGAGAATTCCCGATGTTGCAAAGGTGCAAATTATTGGGGAAATTCCAGCAACATTTAATATAGATATAGATCCTGTTCGGCTAAAAAATGTAGGTATGGGCCTGGCGCAGTTTTCTGAGACCATACAGCAACATAGCCTTATTGCATCAGGCGGTATGCTGGATTTTGGCATTGACATGCCTATTGATGTTTCTGGTGCCGTTTATAATCAGGAATCCATAGAACAGATCATGTTGCCTTCAAAATCTGGCAACTTGCACGTCAAAGACATTGCAACTGTTAGTCGGGGCTATATTGATCCGCCATCCAGTATTGTGCGGTATCATGGCAAACCAGCACTCATTATCGCCGTGGCAATGGCAAAAGATGGTGATGGCCTTACCTTAGGTAAAAAACTAAATACCGAGCTAGATAAAATAAATAGTGAACTGCCAACAGGTTTGAAATTTGTTCAAGTTGAAGACCAAAGTAAGGTTATTAAGGAAGCCGTAAATACATTCCTGTTAAAATTCTTTTTTGCGCTTCTGGTTGTACTGGTAGTGGCATTTGGAACACTCGGATTTCGAAGCGGAATGGTTGTGGCATTTTCAGTGCCGCTTACCTTATCTTTTGTCGCACTATACATGAAAATATCTGGAATTGGTTTAGAGCGCATTTCTCTGGGTGCTTTAATACTGTCCCTCGGCCTATTGGTTGATGATGCTATTATTAGTATAGAAGCCATGATTGTGCAGTTATCCAACGGTGCTAGCAGAGAGGATGCTGCATCCTACGCGTGGGAACACACGGCTTTTCCTATGCTTACAGGCACTTTAATAACAATTATAAGCTTTTTACCTGTTGGAATAGCCAAATCTACAACAGGTGAATATGCTGGTGAGATTTTCTGGGTAAGTGCTGCTGCATTGCTTTGTAGCTGGGTTGTAGCCGTAATTTTTATACCTTTGCTTGGAGTATGGTTTTTACCACAACCGCAAAATACATTAGAAAATACACCGTCTTTAGAAACAAAAAGCATTCTTGCTTTACGTAAAATTCTTGAATGGGTTGTTGTTAGAAAAAAAACCGTTTGCGCTGTAACTCTTACCCTTCTTGTTATGGCAATATTGGGCACATCTTTGGTTAATCAGCAGTTTTTTCCTCTATCTGATCGCCCAGAACTGATTGTTGATGTTGCATTACCCCCCGGAAGTTCACTTAGTAAAACCAATAAAATTGTAAGCGATATTGAAAGCAAGATATTATACTTGCCATCTTTGGCTCATATTGAAACACATATCGGAGATGGCGCCCCCAGATTTTACCTGCCTTATATACCAGCCAGCCCAAGTGCTTCACATGCAACATTGCTTTTAGTTGCTAAAGATTTAAATGCTCGGGAAGAGCTCTTCAAAAGTATAAAAAATTTCGCGAATGCTATTCCCGCAAGCCTTCATGTGCAAAGGCTTTCTTTGGGGCCAACGGCTGATTTTCCCGTGCAATATCGCATTATTGGTTCAAACATAGATAAAATTATAAATATATCGCATGAAATAAGAGATATCCTTAAAAATACATCCGGCACATCTGATGTACAGATTGATTGGGGCAATCGTACACTCTCTGAATCATTTCAACTGGATGCAGAAAAAGTAGCTCATTTTGGAAGTAACCGTATTGCTATTGCACAACAAATGCAGGCTTTTCTTTCTGGAGAAGAGGTAGGTAAAATTTTTAATGCGGATAATCATCGCAGCCTAGTTATCCGTGCAGAAGAAAAATTCCGTCATAATCCACAATTATGGGGGCTGCTTCCAATACAAACGCAAATGGGAAATGTATTTCTAGGCCAATTAGGGTCTTTGGAAATTAAACAGATTTTCCCTGTGATATGGAGAAGAAATGGAGAACCATGCATAACAGTTCAATCTGATGTTATGCCGGGTGTTGAGCCCTTGGAAATTGTAGAGCAGATAAAACAGAAAATAGATAACATAAAAAAGCATCTTCCATATGGTTATAGGGTAGAAGTAGGGGGAGACGCCGAACTTTCTCAAACAGCAAATGATGCCATATTTGCTTTATTGCCCCCCACAATTGGTATCATGCTGCTTGTTTTAATGCTGCAATTGCAAAAATTCAGCCGTGTTGTGCTGGTTTTATGCTCCAGCTTTTTGGGGCTGATAGGTGCCGTATTGGCTTTACTTATCTTTAAAGCACCATTTGGTTTTGTTGCCTTGTTAGGCTTAATTGCTTTGGCCGGAATGATTATGCGCAATACCATCTTACTGGTAGATCAAATAGAATATAACAAACACAATGGTTTAACGCTAAACGCATCTGTTATTGATGCAACAATATTGCGTGCACGCCCTGTTATACTTACAGCTCTGGCCTCTGTTTTTGCCTTCATTCCGTTAGCATTTAATATTTTTTGGGGGCCTATGGCCATTGTCATGATTGGGGGATTGAGTGTTGCTACATTTCTTACTCTTCTTTCCTTGCCAGCTTTTTACTTGGTTATATTTAGTGACAAACAAAAAGATAAGGCTGCACAATGATTTTTATGTTTTCTAAATCCCAGAAAAATAAAATTGCATTGTTATTGCCAGTCGCATTTCTGGAGGCATGCTCCTTACAGCCTAAAACATCACTCCCAAAAGTAACATTACCACAAGCTTGGGAGAATACACCGGCCCAACAGTTTTATGGCAAAGCACAAAAAGGCTGGTGGCAGAACTTTCATCAGCCAAAATTGAATAACCTTGTAAGTATTGGGTTGCAGGAAAATATTGATATCAATATTGCGTATGAAAAACTGCAAGCATCTCGTATTGAAACAAAAATAGCCTATGCAGCAAATATGCCCGAAATTAACGGCACAGCAGGGTATAGCAGAAATTATACATCTACAGCAGGCATAGGAGATGTATTGCGGCCTTTATTAGGGCTAGATCAAGGTGATTCTTACCTAGAACCTAAAGGAGTTTCTTATAGTAATTTTAATACGGGTATGTTTGCATCATGGGAACTAGATTTATGGGGCCGCTATAAATTGATGCGAAAGGTGGCTGATGCCAACCGTCAGGCCTTTCAAGATGATATTGAGGCTGTGTCTCTTTCATTTGAGGCAGAAATCTGCCGTCTTTATTTTCTTTGGGTCAACCTTACCCAAATGGTAGAGGTTGAAAAAAAAGC
Source organism: Acetobacter sp. DmW_136 (assembly GCF_008690365.1). Taxonomy (NCBI): domain Bacteria; kingdom Pseudomonadati; phylum Pseudomonadota; class Alphaproteobacteria; order Acetobacterales; family Acetobacteraceae; genus Acetobacter; species Acetobacter sp. DmW_136. Next base: position 38,725 of record NZ_VHON01000016.1, on the reverse strand, counting down.
ATCGAATATTTTAAAAGAAATAGAGACCATAAATCACGCCTCGTACCAAAGGGGCTTGATATCACAAACAGTTCTTCTTGAACAAAGCAATCAATTTCATAAGGTTTTTATGAAGTATCAGGAACTGGATAATGCGCAACAGGCTGTACGTCGGGCGCTTTCCGCGCTGGTATACAATCGCCCTGATGCTTTATCTGTGAATGATCAGAGTTTCTCACCTATTGATTATACTCAGATTACACCAGCACCTTTAAAAATTCCGTCCGTATTGGTGCAAAGTCGGCCAGATATTCGTGCGGCTGAGCAAAGATTGCACGCGGCTTCGGCTATGGTTGGTATCGCTAGGGCAGACTTTTACCCTCGCATTACGTTTTCCGGCGAATTGTCGATAGATGCGTTAACATTAACCGAGTTCGGGTGGGGGGCACGAAATACCCAATTTGGCCCAACGCTGACTTTACCTATTTTTGAAGGTGGCAAAATTGCGCGGCAAGTGGAATTGCGCCAATCCGAACTCAAAAACGCTGGGCTGGAATATAAACGAACAGTGCTGAACGCATGGAAAGAAACAGAAGATGCACTCGCCAATTACAATATGACACGCGCACAGTACGGCGATGCTGCGCAGATGGCTGAAAATGCAAAAATAAGTGAAAAAAGGGTAGGGGCTTCTTACCGTCGAGGAGATGAATCCAAAGTAGAATTTCTTGTCAGCCAGCTCGCAAGCCTAGATTGTGAGATCGAGCTTTTGAACATGCAGCAACGTTTGATGGAAAATTACATCCGCCTATATGTCGTTTCAGGCGGGTAAAGTGTAGCTCTATCAAGAGCTACACAGAAGCCAACGCCAACCCTTCAGCAACAGAAACAAACTCCCCACCCAATTCAACCCGATCTTCTCCAAACCGAGAGGTAAAGAGTTGCCTAACTGCTGGCACAAAAGATGTGCCCCCAGTTAGAAACACCCGGTCAATCTGCTCTGGAGCCAGAGAGGCTTGACGAAGCGCTTGGTCAATACCTTCACCCAGTTTGGCAATATCTGGGGCAATCCAGCGGTCAAAATCTGCACGAGAAACGGTTGTTTTAATATCTAGACCGGGCTGCGAGAAAGAAAGCTCAGCACTTTCAGCAGAGGACAAAGCGCGTTTGGTAGCGGAAACTGCATTGTAAAGTTCCTGCCCATGCTGTTCACGAATAAGCTCGATCAGGCTTTTTAACTTTTCCGGTTCAGAAGCTGTTCGGGCAACATCTGCAATCTCGTTAAGAATACGCGGTGTGCGCATAAGAGAGAGACGGTGCCAGCGTGCTAGAGAATGATACCACTCAATAGGCACCGGAAGAGGCTCGCCGCCCATGATGCGGAACGTGCAGTCACGTCCAAGGTAAGGGGCCACAACATTATCAATAATACGGAAATCAAACTGATCCCCAGCCAACCCCACACCTGTATGGCCAAGAGGTTGCGCCCGTTGGTTGCTGGCGGGGTCAAAACGCATGATCGAAAAGTCACTCGTGCCGCCGCCAAAGTCTCCCACAAGCACTGTTGCGGGCCGATCCAACCGCTGCATAAAGCGCCAGCCAGCCGCTTCTGGCTCCATCATAACGCTAACATCGGCAAAGCCTGCTTGCGCAAATGCCGCCCGCAACCGAGCTTCACCCAAAGCATTATCTGCGTTTTCGCCCACAAAATGGACTGGCCGCCCAACCGTAACATGGCATTCTGCCGGGGTAATATCTGTAAGTGCCATCAATTCCCGCAGGAAAGTAGCAATCAGATTTTCCAACGAAAGGCGCTGGCTAAATACCTGTGTCTCACGGAAGCTGGATTGAGCCAGGTAGGACTTCATGGACATGATAAGGCGCGTTTCGGACGGATCATCAAGATGCGCCTCAACAGCATAAGAGCCTACGGCACGTTGGAGAAGCCGCCTGCCACCTTCCATTTCTTGCCACAAAGCAAGGAGTGTGGGGCAGGTTTCAGAGGAACCACCATCCGGTGTGGGGAATGAAATGGTCTGGATGGTACGATCAGGACGTGCGATAACGATGACGCTATTGGTCGTACCGAAATCAATGCCGATCTGGATGGGGCGGGCTGAAATAGTCATGGCTGGCGGAAAATAGTGCCCACTTGGCATACTGTCTATGCCTCTGATGCGCTACTGCGCCAGATATCTGCGTTTTCTCGATAGAGAACGGGATATTAGTTCAGGGCATGAGTTGGAACAATCACCTTCAACACACCATCCGGCAGGGGCCGTTGCAGTTGAAGGGCTTCTTCTGCTGGCGCATTCATCCATATATCCAATTCTTCCGGCTGTGTGAGAATAACTGGCATAGCCTTGGGATGGATTGCCCCAACTTCTCGGTTGGCTTCTGTGGTCAAAAACCCAAAGAGGTCATCCGTTGTTTCTCCGTCCGCCAATTTGCGCACGGATGTCCACTGGCACCAGATACCTGCAAAAAATGCCAAAGGCTCATCATCATTACGAGCAAACCATATGGGTTGTGATTTACCATCTGGCAGGCGCGTGGGTTCAGAAAAAGCTGTAAGTGGCACAAGACAGCGATGCGCTACATGCTCCCAACGTTTCCACCACAGAGAGGCTGGGTGACGAATGTTGGTCACACCCCGGTCTACCTTATGTCCCTTAAGATAATTTGGAGGCGTAGGCATACCCCAGCGTGCCATCATCAATTCTCGCCCTTGCGCAGTATTGCGCACAATTGGCGCCATTGTGTTGGGGTAAATATCTGGCAAAGGCTGAAGATTGCCCGTGAGATCTACCGCCACCTTTGCAACCTTGCGAATGGCCTGTGGGTTGGATGTCATGGAATAGAGATTACACATCTGCTTGCTCCAAAGGCGCATTAATCCATAAGATGACCATGCGGCTGCTTTAACGCTTCTATCAGTTCAAGTGCATTCTGTGTGGCTGCACCAAATGTGGTATTATCATAAATTGTCCACACATCTGCGCCATCTGCGTTCAACGTAGCAACGCTGTTTGCATGCGCCTGCACAGTTTCTACACTATACAGTGACTCATAAATGCGCGGAGAACCGTGTAGCCGAAAATAGGCGATCCCATTCCAACCTCCGGGCAGTGCGGCAGAAGCAAATCTGGCCGGATCTGCCGCAACCCGTGAGACATGCTGCCTTTTCAGCATTTTATCAACTTCTGGCTGAAACCAGCTCTCATGCCTTGGTTCCAGCACAACAGGGCCGTTGATTATAGCTTTCAAATCATGAAGAAACTGTTCTGCAATCTCTCCAGGATAAGCAAAATTTGGAGGTAGCTGAACTAGAATGGGGCCGCGCTTATTGCCTAAACCACTGGTTTCCTCAGCAAAACGTGTAACAAGATCCTGACATCCCACAAAACGCTGCTCATGCGTAATTGCCTTGGGGAGTTTGATGGAAAAGCGGAAATCTGGCGGTACGCTTGCTGCCCAGCGCACGTAAGTTTTTTGCTGATGAGGACGATAGAAACTGCTGTTAATTTCCACAGCAGAAAAACGCGTACCGTAGCGTTCAAGATGCGTGCCGGCTGAAGGAAATTCTGCGGCAAGTTTGCTTGGAACCGACCAGCCCGCAACACCGATGCGAATAGGCATAATAATCTGCCTTAATGTCCTAAGGTTAAAAGAAGGCCCTGCCATTTTGCAAAATAATTTGTTTCTGGTGATAATCTTGCAGTGCTCTGTGATGAGTTACGCTGATAATTGTACACTGCGGCAAGAGGGTTAGCAGCGCATCGTAAAGGCAGCGTTCATTGGCAGTATCCATGGCAGACGTGGCTTCATCCAGAAACAGAATGGAAGGACGAAATAGAAAGGCCCGTGCCAAGGCCAAGCGCTGCTGTTCGCCACCAGACAAAATATTCTCCCATACTTGCTCTTCATCCAGACGAGACACGTATTCCCCCAGATTAACCGCATGAAGGGCGGCCTCATAGGCGTGCAGATTATGTTGCTCTAGAGGTAAGGGGTAGGAAAGGGCTTGCCGTAAAGAGCCCGTTGGTACGTAGCTTTGCTGTGGAACAAACATAGCCTTTGCGCTGTTAAGGCACACATCTCCACTGCCATAAGGCCATAATCCGGCTAAGCTGCGTAAAAACGTGCTTTTTCCGCTGCCTGATGCACCATAAATAGCCCATCGCTCACCCGCTTGAAATGTTAGGCTGCCAAAGTCCAGCAATGTTTGCCCGGAAGGCAGATTAAGAACCAGATTATGGGTTGAAACTGTATTTTCATTTGTGGGTTTGCACACAATGCCTTGAGTAGGCTTCTGCTGTATTATGCGTTCAAATTCAGCAAGACGTTGCAATGTAGAACGTAAACCGGCCAGATCCGTGTAATTATCAATAAACCATTGCAAACTTCTTCGAACCTGCATGAATGCGGCATTAATACGCGCATAAGTGCCAAACGTAAGTGCATGCGCCATAATTTTGGGCACAAGCAAAACCCATAAAATAATGGAAGCTGTTTGATTATAAAACGTTCCTACAAAATTAGCGCGCCATGTGTAATGCACAACCTTGCGCCAATTTTTGGCGATGTGTGCAAGATGGGTAGAAAACCGCAGATGTTCAGCGTCTTCCCCTTTATAAAAAGCAACCTGCTCAGAATTACGCCGCAAATCAAGCAGGCTTGCACGCAAATCAGCATCATAATGTTGTTGCTGATAATCGGCATGAACTAAGGGGCCACCTACTTTTTCTATAAGCAAAGAAACCAATACGGTAACAATAACTGTTCCAAAAAACAGATAACCGGGAATATGATAAACATGCCCCCAAAGCGGCACAGATAACGCGCCGCCGATTTCCCATAAAACAATAGAGAATGACAGCAGCGTCATAACCGCCTGAATAGCATCCAACCCCAGTTTGAGGACAAGGGTTGTCATTTGCGCAAGGTCATCTGCAATACGCTGGTCTGGGTTATCTGCCTGCGTGGCATCATGCTCCAAACGGTAATAGGTGGCATTTTTTAGGTAGCGTTGAAGATAGACCTTTGTGTTCCATAAGCGCCAACGCATGGAAAGGATCTGTGTCAGGTAAGTTTGCAGCACGTAAATGCCAGCAGAAAGAGCGCAAGCCGCAATATAAATCGGTAACATGCCCAAGGCGTTGCGCACATGGAACGCAAAAAAGGCATCAAAAAATTTCTGATCCCAAATACCAAACCATACGGCCGTACGCACATAAAGCAGAGAAAGCCCAATAATCAGGCCCAGCAGGCCCCATGCTTTCCACTTTTCTGCGGACATCCAAAAAGGAAACAGGATTTTCCAGTCCGAAAGAGAGTGGGAAGGAGAAGGTTTATCAGTACGTAGCACGAAGCGTTGCCATAAAATTACGAGGGGCTGCGGGAAAGTTGAACTGCCATATACCACTGGCGCGTTCGTAATAATGGCGGTTTGTCAGGTTATACGCATTTAGTTGCAGGCGCAGGTTACGGTTGATTTTATAACCAATCATGCCGTCCATTGTCATGTATCCGCCCTGTACGGTTGTGGCGTAACTTCCGCGTAGATTGCTGTTGGCATCTATTCCAACCCCTATGTTCAGGTCTTTCAGTCGTCCATCTGGCACAGTGTAATGCACCCAAGATTTGAACATGTGATGTGGGGAATAAACACCGCCAAAATCGCTTACGCGGGAATTGGAAACTTTGGTGTCCAGGTACGTATAACCAATAGACACATCCAGATTAGGCAGGATTTGCCCATCAATCTGCATTTCCCACCCTTGGCGGCGAATAGGCCCGGTAGTGACGTAAAATTGCGAATGCAGCGGATCTTGCACCGGTTGGTTTACGCTCTCCATCCGGAACAGTGCAGAAGAAACATTCAACCGGCCATGAAAATATTCTGCCTTAAAGCCCGTTTCAATCTGGTTGCCACGCTGGGGCGTTAGCCCGCCACCGCGATAGGTTTCCTTCCCCACAGAAGGAGTGAAAATACTGGAGTAACTGGCATACCAAGAGATATGGGGCGTAATTTGGTAAACAGATCCTAGGTAAGGTGTCAGCTCTCCATGTATATTGGATGTTGTCTGCCATTGTGTGGCTGGTGCAGGAGCAATATCGCGGAGTTTCTCGTAATAGCGTGAGGCACGCCCGCCCAGAATAAGAGAGAGCTTTTTAGTCAGCTCAAACCGCAGTTGGCCATAAAATCCCCATTGATAGGCGTAATCATCCGTACCCCAGCCATTGGCGTTTGTGGCATAGTTAAAACAGCTTGCCGCAGGTTTTTTAACAACATCCGTGTTGTTTATGCTCACATCGTTATAGATGGCGTTACAGTTGTTGTTGGCATACTGCGTAACCTGTTCGTACGAATTATAATTGAAGCCGAAAAGCGCATGATGCATGCGGTTTAGAAAATGGAAACTGCCTTGAGCATAAATATCTGCAGAGCGTGATGCGTTCGTACCCTTAAAAGCGGAAATACCTTGATCCCGATACTGTAGGGTTCCTGTGGTGGGGTCTATCTGGTTCCATGGTTCATTATAAAGCGTATTATAGCTTTGATCATAAAACGTGCCACGCGCGGTTGCAGACCAATCCCCCCAGAGTTTCTGGTTAAGTGAGGCAATGGTCTGCTGCGTCATGTAATTGGAATATCCCCAGCGCTGGCTGGGGTTTGCAGAGCGGCTGCCAGACCATAACGTATTGGCCGTTGTAAGCGGTAAACCGTAATAAGGGGTCTGATTATCCTGCTGTTGCGCAGCGTGAGAAACCATAAAGGTAGTGCGCGGGGTTATATCCCACTCCAACACCCCATAGGTTTGCCATTTGCGGGTATGGGCGTATTTGTAAAAGTAATTATTATCTTCAAACAGATCCGCCGTGCGGAAACGAAGGGTTTTGGATTTGTTGAGCGCTACCGTCATATCCACATCTGCACGGTAGTTGTTAAAACTTCCAACACTGGCAGCGCCGGTTAGCGCAAAATCCTGCCCCGGTTTTTTAGTAACTTCATTTACAACACCACCCGCGCCACCAGCCCCCTGCAAAAGGCCCGAAGACCCACGCAACACCTCGATACGATCATACATGGAAAGATCAAAACTAGCGTTATTCAGCGTTCCGGAAGCATTTGGCGTGCCGTCCACAGAAGTTGTAAGCTGGTACCCGCGTGAGTAGAAATTTGAATTGGCCGTAGACGCTGGCATAACGCGAATACCGTTAATCTGGCGCATGGCGTCTGTCATTGTCAGCATGTTGGAATCTTCCATACGCTGCTGTGTAATAACAGATACAGACTGCGGAATATCCTTCAGCGCAACTGGCGTTTTCCCCCATGCTTCTATTGTTGGCACGGTGTAGGAATGCCGGGTGCCAGATCCATATACGGTAATATTCTGATGGGTTGTTTCAGCAGACGCATGATTTACCGAAGATGAACACGCGCATGAAGACCCAGAAGCACTACACTTTTTAGGCGCATTGGCTGAGGTTGGCTTGCAAGAAGTAGGCAGGGAAGCAGCCGAGGCTGGCGCACAAATAAGCGAAAGACTGCCTACCATAACCCCAAAACATGGGAGTATTCGAAAAATACGAGACATACATATCTGTCCTGACAGCGTCATACATAAAGGCTGACAGGGCAGGTTGATGTATCCAGCACATAAGGCTGGTTCCCGCATTAAGGCGGGAATAACAGTTGCTATATTACAAATAGCAGCCGCAAAAACGTGTTCCTGTCAGTAAAGACATGACAGGAGCAGAGGCGGCCCACGTGTATGAGGAAGACCCGTAAAAACACCAGCAGGCGGGGCCCGTGGTGCACGATCATGATAGATCTGCCGCTTTGCCAACAGCATAATGCTTAAAGCAACAAAAACGCCAATAAAGACAATATCGGGCAGTTGCAGTAAGGGGCAAAGAGGGCAGAACCCGTTATCATCATGCGAATGGTGTGCGGGATCATGCCCTTCATCATCCGCAGGCATTACCATGGCATCATCCATATCAGGACATGCCGGGCTTTTAAGTGCAGGGCCAATATGAAGGCCAGTAAGGCGTTCAAGCGTAACACGGGGCATTTCCCCAAGCTGCGCATGGCTTTGAAGAAAAAGTTGCCCGACAAGCCCCACCATTACACAAATGGCCACCAGCCATCGGCTGGCAAACAGGCGCATTTTTGCGTGCATGGTGGCTGATCTAGACAAAAATCCTCTCCAAATTGTGTACTTGTTAAAGGAAGATAATTTGCCTTTTGTCAAGGAAGAGTGGTTGGCGTGATCATGTTACACGTAAAAAGCACGGTATAATCTGGCACAAGCCAGGGGTCAGCAGGGCTGTTCTGTTGTGTGGGCAGGTATAGCTGCTCCTATATCAAGTCTATCGCTTTTGCGAATGAAGGAGCGTAACCCAATAAAAGGCCTGCATGAGGCTTTTATCGGCTTCCTGTATTTCGAAACCGAATTCAGGCCTGATTGTTATTCCTACAAAGAGGAAACAAACCATGTCAGCTTACAGCATTTTACGGACTGCCATTGAACAGAAAAAAGCCGTTGCTTTTACGCTTCATGACAAGCCGCAGCTAGGCTCACCTCATGCTCTGGGGAAAGGGGATGGCGTAGAAAAGGTGCTGATGTATCGTGGTGTAGATGCACACGAAAAGCGTGTACCTGCCCAAGGGCAGTGGGATTGCCTTGCCGTATCTGACCTGAACGATGTGAAGCTGCTTGCTGACGAGCCGTTTCACCAAGGCCACCCGGATGCCACACAGCGCGCTGGTATTCGTGAAGTGGATATCGAACTTTAAGATCGCCCTGTTTATCGGCATCACTTAATTTGATGCCGATAAAACCCTTATACAGTTACCAGATGACTAAACATTATTTCCACAGATGATGGAAATGGTGCAGGGGACCGTGCCCATGCCCGACATCAAGCATATCACTCTCTGCAAGCGCACCATGCAAATATGCTTTTGCCCCTCGCACGCTCTCTTCAACCGATTTAGAAGGGAGAAGAGCCGCTATTGCAGCAGAAAGCGTGCAGCCAGTACCGTGGTCATTACGTGTGCAGATGCGTGGTGCTGCAAACTCAATAATTTTTCCAGCAGAACCATAAAGCAGATCAACACTCTGCGTTGATCCTTCAAGATGTCCCCCCTTTAACAAAACCCATTCCGAACCCAGCTTGGCCAACTCTTTTACCCGTAAGCGCATTTCATCCAGCGTCCATACGGGGTGAGCATTCAGCAAAACACCTGCTTCTGGCAGGTTGGGGGTAATAAGCGTTGCAAGCGGCACCAAAAAGTCTCTGATAGCACTTACCGCGTTGCCTTCCAGCAGGTGATCTCCACTTTTGGCCACCATAACAGGATCAAGCACAATATTTTTTGCACCATGATAATGCAGGCGGTCTGCAATAACCTCAGCAATGCTGCTGTTAGGAACCATCCCTATCTTAACCGCATCCACCCGCACGTCATCAAACACGCTATCAATCTGTTCGCCCACAAATTGTGGGTCTAGGGCCACAAAAGAACGTACGCCTTGAGTATTCTGGGCCACCACAGCCGTAATGGCCGCCATGCCATACGCCCCCATAGCCGAAAATGCTTTAATATCAGCATGAATTCCAGCGCCTCCTGTGGGGTCGGTGCCGGCAATACTCAAAACATTGGCGATCATGGTCAGGCAATTCCCTTTTCGCAAGAACGTAGCTTCCTGCCGCGAAACTCCAGCAAAAAAGGATAGGGTGGCCAAACCTGTCCCTTCGCCGGCATAACCCGGATCAGGTTCAAAGGGTCATTGCGCTGCCTTTTGGCCCTGCAATATCTCAGCTCCATGTCGGAGCCCCCCTCGGTAACACGCAACGTATCAGGGCAAGGGGCTTTATGCACGTAATATTAACGGTAGGTTTGGAGGGCGTCTTCAGTTTTACAGCGGCCTGCGTGATATCCGTATCTTTGACACCATGAGAGGCAGGTGTTCTTAGAATTACGGTATAAAAGAGGTTAGAACAGGCTTTTTACGGAATAATGACTATCCATGACTTTTAGCATACGTACGGCGTGTATTAAGGATGCGCCTGTTCTTCCGCTCATTGAAAAATCCGCCGCGCAGATTTTTCGGCAAATTCCTTCATTAAGCTGGATAGCCGATCACGCGGTTTTGCCGGTGGATACGCATCTTGCTGCCATAACCGCAGGCACAAGCTGGGTTGCTATTGATAAGCAGGGCCACCCAATTGCTTTTCTTTGTGCGCAAATATACGCGCAGGAATTGCATATTCTTGAAATATCCGTTTGCAAAAAAGAGCAGGGGCGGGGCATAGGCACCGCGCTGCTTTACACGGCATGTAGTTGGGCAAAAGCATATGGCCTTAGAGCCGTCACTCTGACGACTTTTCGTGATCTACCGTGGAATGCGCCTTTTTATGCGCGTCTCGGTTTCAAGATACTTCCAGAAGGCTTAATAAGCCCAAGGTTAGCTGCTATATTACAGGATGAGGTAAAAAGTGGTTTTTCCAAACAAACCCGCTGCGCTATGCAATTGAACCTGAGCCACTTTAAGCCCGCATAATCTGCTACAAGCCTATTATAGCACAAATGGCAATCAAGCAGCCGCAAAGCGTAATATCCCAGCCTTATATATTGAAATGGCTGGGATATTCACACAGATTTTTATTTTTGCAGTACAGGCGCAGAAATGGCGACGCCATTTTCCCATGTTTCAATAATTTTGTCGGCATTTGCAATGTTGGTTGCGGGGTTACCGGTAACAACTAACACATCAGCCCGTTTGCCCGGCGCCAATACGCCACGGTCAGAAAGATCCAGCAGATCTGCTGCGTTCTGTGTGGCGATATGAATAGTCTCTAAAGGTGTCAGGCCGGCCTGCACTGTAAGGGCCAGTTCCCGATGTTCTGCTACGCCGGGCACTCGTAAAGGGGTGGCGCCGCTATCTGTGCCAAAGCCGATTTTTACGCCCGCATCATGCAATGTTTTCAGGTTTTGTAGGTTCATTGCCAAAGATGTGCGGGCAAAATCGGCCTGTTTGCCCGTTTTGTGCTGCGCCTGCCATGCTGGATCGTTAATCTGTTTTTGTAGAGGGCCAGAAAGACCGGCTGTTGCAAAGGGTGTTTGCGTCCACGGTGCGCGATCAGCCCAAGCTGTGGTGGCTTCATCAAGCTGAAGGGTGGCAATATACCAGATCCCGCGGGCTTTAAGCGTTGCAATCAAATCCGGTGTAACGGGTTTGTCTCGTATGCCGTGGGCCAAAATATCCACTCCGGCGGCCACAACATGCTGAGCATCTTCCAGATCATGAATATGCGCCGCCACACGTAGCTTGCGTTTATGGGATTCCTCTACAACGGCAGCAATAACATCTGGGCTCATTTTAACAGGCAGTGTGCCATCAAAATCATCAACCCAGATTTTAACCAGATCCGTGCCTTCATCTGCCATTGTGTCCACGGCTTCTCGGGCTTCATTGGCGGTTTTCGGGCGGAAAAGCTGGTTGGGTGCCACATTCACAGGCGGCGCACCATTGGGAACACCAATACCTTGATCAACACCGAACAGATCAGCCGGGGTTTTACCCGCATGTGCTTCCTTACGGAGCGGATCAAACACATCTGGCACGTTATTACCCAGCGCCGTAACCGTGGTAATACCATAACGACGATACTGACCAAGCGCCGCCATAATATTGGCGCGTGTATAAAATTGAGAACCCGTGGTAACGCCCTCATACTGCCCAACGTGGCTGTGATCGGAAATAATACCGGGCAGAACGGTATCTCCTGCACGATCCAGCACTTTGGCATCTTTGGGAATATCCACATTCTTGCCCACCGCAAGAATATGCTCTCCCTGCATCACAAGCGTTCCATCTTCTATGGGGGCTGCTCCGGTGCCATCCACAATACGCACATGCGTAAGCGCAATAGGGGGAGATGAGGCAGCAAGCACCGGCGTTGTTATAAAAAGAGCAGTTGTGATGAAAAGCATACGGCGCATATTGATCTCCCTAATAGCGTCATAAACGGCAAGAAAGTGATATTCGTTCTATGTTTATCAGATATTCATGAACCAAGGATCACTTCTACTTTATGTAAAAGCCCATCATCTTTCATATTTATTTGATGCGTCATGTAGCTTTGCATGCCATCTATGGTGATCTTTCTTACACCACGGCAAACATGATCCGGGTTTTTTACCAGAATACTGTAACGCGCTGTTTTCCACTGCAATGTTACCTCAAACTCTGGCCAATGCTGCGGAATGCAGGGATCTATCAAAAGCTTGTCCCCCTGAATGCGTACACCAAGAATGGTTTCGGTTCCCACCCGTTGCATCCAACCGGCAGAGCCTGTGTACCAAGACCACCCACCACGCCCAACATGCGGGGCTTCAGAATATACATCAGCCGCAATAACGTAGGGTTCCAGCCTGTAACGTGCTGCTTGTTCCGGTGTTTGGCTATGGGTGATGGGGTTAAGCATATGGAATAATGTTTGGGCCAGATTGCCATCGTCTAAAGCTACAATGGCCATAACTGTCCATAACGCTGCATGGGTGTACTGGCCGCCGTTTTCACGTATGCCGGGTGGGTATCCTCGAATATAACCGGGGTCTGGCATGGCTTTATCAAACGGTGGCGTAAGCACAAGAATAAGTCCGTCCTGCTCCCGTACCAACCGATGAACGGCAGAGCGCATGGCATGGTTGGCCCGTTCTGGCGTGGCTGCACCAGAAAGTACAGACCAAGATTGAGAAATGGCATCTATCTGACATTCCGGCATGGTGTGAGAGCCCAGCGGCGTGCCATCATCAAAATAGGCTCGCAGGTACCAATCTCCATCCCATGTGTGTTCCAGCGCCTTGGCCAGTTTGCGGGTATGCTGCTGCCATTTATCAGCCCGCATATCTTCATTCCGAGCACGGGCAATGGGGATAAATATCTCAAGTGTGGTGTAGAGGAACCAGCCAAGCCACACACTTTCCCCTCGGCCCTGTTCTCCTACACGGTTCATGCCATCGTTCCAGTCTCCCGTGCCCATGAGGGGAAGGCCATGAACGCCTACAGCAAGGCTCCGATCAAGCGCACGGGCACAATGCTCAAACAGTGTAGCACTTTGTGCCGAGTGTGCTGGCACCATAAAGTTATCATGCTCGGTTATGGGCAGCGGAGGGGCTTCCAGAAAACCAATAGTTTCATCCAGAACAGCAAGATCCCCCGTTGTGTTAACGTAATGCGCAACCGTGTAACCAAGCCATGTGCAATCATCCGAAATATGGGTGCGCACGCCTGCTCCTGTCTGCGGGAGCCACCAATGCTGTACATCGCCTTCCACAAACTGGCGGGAAGCGGCCCGTATCAGATGCTCTCGCACCAGAGCAGGGCACGAAACCGCAAGGGCCATGCCATCTTGTAACTGGTCTCTGAAACCATAAGCGCCGCTGGCCTGATAAAAGCCTGCGCGTGCGCGCACGCGGCTGGAAAGTGTTTGGTACAACAACCAGCCATTCAGCATGATATCCATGCTGCGATCTGGGGTTTTAACCTGAACAGAACCGCAAATGCTGCGCCACTGCTGTTTGACATCATCCAGAACGGTATCCAGATCAACCGTCCGATAACGGGCAATCATCTGCCTGGCTTCTGCCTCGTTTTCCGCTTCTCCTAACAGAAAAACAATTTCTACGCGGCCATCTGCAGGCAAGGTAACTATGGTTTGCAAAACACCACATGGATCAAGCCCAGCACCGGTGCTTCCCTGCACGGTATCGGCTAGTGTTAAGGCATACGGGCTATCAAGCGTGCCATTTCTGCCAACAAAGGTTGTGCGGTCTCCCGAAATGGCGGTTACGTAGCCACCAATATCAGCAAAGGCAACGCGGCCTCCGTAAACGGCACTCCAGCGATTGTAAGCAAATAGTGCTCCCGTAGCGTCATCTATTTGCGTTGTAATGAAAGATGCTGTTTTGGCGCGTGCCGTCCCAAGCACCCACTCAACATATCCGGTAAGAGAAAGCGTGCGAGCATGGCCTGATAGGTTGTGCAGTTGAATGCGAGAAATCTTTATAGGGTCTTTTACCGGCGTATATTGCAAAAGCGTGCTGGCTATGCCGTGTGCAATACGATCATACTGCGTATAGCCATACCCATGCCGGCTGACATAGGTGGCATCTATATCTCGGCGGATAGCAGCCGTTGGGCTCCATAATACTTTTGTATCTTCATCCCGCAAGTAAAAAACTTCGCCCGGTTGGTTACTGACAGGATCATTAGACCACGGAGTAATCTGGTGCTCACGGCTGTTTAGCGCCCATGTATAGCCACTTCCTTCGGCAGAAGCCTGAAAGCCCGCAGTATCATTGGCAATAACATTAATCCATGGGGCTGGCGTTGTGCGACCGGAAGCGAGTACAACCACATATTCCTGTCCATTCTGGGCAAACCCACCGTGACCATTGAAAAATTCAAGCTCAGGAATATCGGGCACCTTGAACGCACTGGGTGTAAACACATGCGGTGTTTGAAACAGAACAGATTTAGGAGCTTCGGCCGCATTGGCCTGATCAAGCTGTTCTGCCAGCCCCTTATCTGCCGAAAGAACAACGCGGGCAGCCGCCAATAAAAGATTCTTTACCGGTACGGAAATCAGATCTGCTCGCAAAATGCAGATAGAGCCCGCGACAGTTGCCCTTTTGGGCATAGAGCGCACAAGATTTTCAAGCGTGTTCTGTAGATCTTGTAAGTAGGACGATGGGTGCTCATTCATCAGCACAAGATCAACAGCAACCTGTTTGAGCCGCAAGTATTCATGCGCCAGCAAAACCTGCCGGATAATATCTGTATCTGGCGTATCTTTTACACGCAAAACCATTAAAGGCAGATCACCAGAAATACCTTGTTCCCATAGTATTGGCTGGGCAGCCATCCCTTGCATGATAACTGCGGATGATGCGCGCAAAGCAGCATTTGCAAACAGAATATGGCCCGCCAAACGCTGGAACAGATCTGCTTCTGCTGGGGTAATATCAAAATGTCGGAACTGAATCTGCGCTTGTGTCCAGGCCAGTGTGCGTGCGCGATCCAGCGCGGTATCATCCTGATGCACCTCAATCAAGCGCTCCAGTTCCTGACGGGATGAAGCAACCATTGTCCAAAACGTTATCCGTGCTGTAGCACCGGGCTTGATGCTTACGCGGCTACGAATAGCAAAGCAGGGGTCCAGCACCGTGCCGGTTTGCCCAGATAGTTGTGTTTTACCCGTTAAAGCCGCAGGAGATCGCGCTGTGCGGCCGCGTCCAATAAACTGCGCACGGTTTGTTTCCACCGTGATGGGGGTAGAGCACACGGCTACATGCGCAGCCCAGATTTCAGGCTCATCGGGGGTACGCCTCCTACGGGTTGCTATAAGGGTTTTGGCTTCCGGCAGGTAATCTGTTTCTACAAATAGTTTGGTGAAGGCCGGATGCGCGAGATCTGAATCTGGGGCAAGCAAAGCCAGTTCTGCATAGGATGTGATATCTATTTCAACACTATCATAGCCAGCATTAAAAACGCTCAGATAGCGTCCATCAGCATCATCTTCAGCAGAAACCATGACCTCCACAGTTGTTGTTAGAGAGCCATCGCGCCGGGTGAATTCGGCGCGATCTTCATGGAAAACACTTACGTAATCATCCGGCTCCTCTCCGCAGGGCTGAATGCCAGCAGACCATACTTTCCCGGTCTTTACGTTTTTCAGGTAAAGATAAGACCCAAAGTTATCCAGCGTTGGATCTTCCCGCCACCGAGTAACGGCTTGTCCCTGCCACATTGTGTAGCCAGACCCCGCTGCTGTGAGCATGACGGTATAACGACCATTGGAAAGAAGGTGCGTAATGGGTGCGGGCGTATAATCCGTGCCGTAGTACCTACCAGATGCCGCTTGTGGTAATTCCGAGCGCGGCAGAGGATATTCTTCTATTGGCAGAGGATGAGCCACAGCGCCTGTGCGTGGCGCACGTTCTTGCAATAACAGTTCGGCCGAGGCAATCACGGGGTCATCATGGAAGCGCTTTCTCATGATACCGTCCAGAACTGCATCTGCCACGGCAAGAATGGACATGCCCTGATGGTGTGCCATGTAAGCCTGCACAATAGCCATTTCCTGCCCATCCGGCACACGCTCCGGAGTATAATCCAGCGCTTCGTAAAAACCGTAACGACCGTGTGCCCCTGTTTTTTCCAGAACAAAAAGATTGGCAACAGCTTTTTGCGGATCAACCATAGCGGCCAGCAAGGTGGCATAGGGGGCTACAACTCTATCCTGCCCAAGGCCACGTTTTAACCCCAGCCCCGGAACGCCAAAGTTTGAGTATTGATAGGTGTAATCAACATCCCGCACATTATAGGCGGATTCCGAAATCCCCCATGGAATATTGTGAGATTGCCCATAAGCAATCTGGCGCTGCACAATAAGCGCGTTGGTTTGCTGGAGCAGGCTACCTATAGGCGCACGCATAACCAGAGAGGGCATAAGATATTCGAACATGGAACCCGACCATGAGACCAATGCTGCTCCGCTGCCAGCAGAGGTTAGGGCACGACCTAGACGGAACCAATCCCGCGCAGGAATGTCTCCTTTTGCAATGGCAAAAAAGACTGCGAGCCGAGATTCAGAGGCCAACAGATCATAACAGTTACTATCGGAGATATCTTCAGTAACAACAAACCCGATAGACAAAAGTTTGCGTGCAGGATCACGCAAAAAAGCAAAGTCCATGCCGTACGCCAGCATGGTTGCTTTGCTCTGCAATGCTTTCAGCCGGGTTTCAAAGGTTGTGTTATGCGTATAGTCCAAATCACGCAAATGGCTTTCAAGCGCTTTTAATGGCGCCACACACCAGAAAAGTGGGCCTGACGTTGTTTGTTCTTCGGCTGCATTGGTTTCTGCATAAAGATGGGCTGCGTGTTCTGCTATAGTTTGCGCCTGTTTCAATAATGCTTGCAAACTCTCCTCTGTTTTGACTTCAGGGGCTGCCAGAACAGATGTTTTTAACCGCGCGAGGGCTCGGATAAGAACTTTTTGCTGTTTTGTATTCTGCAGCCGTTCTCCATTGCGGAAGGTAAGATCTGTAATGGCAAGGGTAATGGCATCTGCTATACCTTCGCGCCACATGGAGGGTTGGGCTGTATATGCAGTCCACTCACAACAAGCACGTGCCAGCGCGACAAGGTGACCAGCAAAATTACCGCTATCTACAGTAGAAACATATAAAGGAGCCAACGGCTCCAGATCAGCCGTACTGTACCAGTTATATAAATGCCCTTTATATTTTTCTAATTTGTCTAGTGTTTTTAAAAGTATTTTCAAGCCGATCTATTGTATCAGCCAAGCCGTTCCAGCCAAAATCATAGGCGCTAACTGTGCATAAAAGATAAAGCCCTATATTGGTAGGCGATGTACGTCTGGCGATAACAGGAGAAGGAACTTCCTGAAAGTTGTCTGGCGGAAGCATGTGGTCATCCGCCGTTACAAATTCTTCAAAAAAGCGCCATGTATTGCGGGCTGTAAGACGTAAAGTGCGAATATCTGTGCGGGAAGGGCGCGATTGGGCCGTTAAAACGGCTGCGCGACTTGTCCATAACCCAATAGCAGGAGAAAACGCCCACAGAATAGCCAGAGGACCAATAAAAATCAGGTTTCCCACATCCTGCATGGTAACTTGTAGAACAAGAATAACCGCAATAAGTGGGCCAGAGAGCATTTTCAGGTAATATTGTTGCAATCCGGACTGTAGAAGATCCGCCGTTTGCGCTGCTGGCACCCATTGCAGCAAATAGCGCCTTGTTACAAAAACACGCCCAAGGGTACGGATAATGGCATCACCTAACAAACAAGCCTGATGCACCAGAAACGTGATGTTAAGTGCCGTCATAACAACGGCATTGGAAATGGATGCCCCCAAAACATTAAAATAACTACGGAAACTGATCCACTCCCGGCGTGGCACAATATCGGGAATAACTGGCAAAAAAGCAGGTATCGCCATAATCAGAAGGATAAACAGTGTCCAGATACCAGCGTTTTCTGGCAACAAAACCCAGCAGATAATCAAAGCCAAAAGCGTAAAGGGTGCGCATAAGGTGCGGCGCAGATTGTCCACCATTTTCCAACGCGCAATTCCAGATAAACTGTTGCGTGGGGAAGGGGTGCGAAATATGCCTGAAACAATCCAGGGAAGTAGCTGCCAGTCTCCTCGTGTCCAACGATGGAGCCTTTGGGCTGCAACCAAATAGTCTGTTGGAAATTCCTCTATCACCTCAATGTCAGAAGCCAATCCGGCGCGCGCAAAAATACCTTCAAACAAATCATGGCTTAAAAGGGTTGCTTCTGGCACACGCCCAGCCAAAGCGGCTTCAAACGCATCAATTTCGTAAATACCTTTGCCTGCATAAGACCCTTCTCCAAACATATCCTGATACAGGTCTGATATTGCAGATGAATAGGCATCTATACCGCTAGACGCGGAGAAAATACGCTGGAACAAAGTGCTTTGATGCCCGATAGGCAAAGATGGCGTAACACGAGGCTGCAAAACGGCATAACCTTGCTGCACACGCCCGGTTGTTGCATTAAATTGCGGCGCATTAAGGGGATGCGCCAGTTTACCCACCAGTTTTTTTACTGTTTCAAGGGGCAGACGTGTATCGGCATCCAGCGTGACGATATATTTTACAGCTTGTGGAATATTCTGGCAGCATTCTGCCAAAAAAGTGGTGTCAGACGCACCGCGCAACAGGCGGTTTAGTTCATGCAGTTTTCCGCGCTTACGTTCCCACCCCATCCATACACCTTCACTCTCACTCCAAACCCTGTGGCGATGTAGAAGGAGGAACCTGTTGCCATCAGGCACAGATCCGTATTTTTCGTTAAGATGGTGAATACCGGCAGAAGCTAACTGGAAAAGTGCATCATCTTCTGGTGCAGATGCCTCTGAATGATCAGACCAATCTGTTAAAAGCGCAAAGTAAACACCGCTATCATGAGTGGCCAGATAGTGGACTTCCAAGCGGGATAAAAGTTCATCCACCGTTTTGACGTTGGTAAGAAGGGCAGGAATAACCACCATTGTACGCAATTTTACGGGAATACCATCTAAAAGCTCCAACCCCGGCAATGCCGTTACCTTGGTAACACGCAAAGCCAGCCAGTTGATGCATGCAACGGCTGCTTCCAATGCGGGTGAAAAGGCCAGAACAGCCACCAACAAAATCCACGGGGACCAAACATTTTCCTGAAAAGAAAGCCACACTGGCCCAGTCAGAAAAATAAGCGCCAGCATAAACACAACCACGGCATAGCCTGTAATGCCGCTTTGGCAGAATGTTTGGGCCAGTTTTCTGGAAAGATTAGGACGAAAACCTATAGAGGCTTCCAGAATGGAACGCCCTTCCATCACAAGATAATAACCGGGATCATTCTTGCGTTGATCAAACGCATTGGAAGCAGCAGCTTCTTGCGCTAAAAAAACAGCCTTCTTGGCAATATCAATTTCATCAACAGTGCTGCCATAAGCCAAATCCTCAATAGCTTTGCGGTAGAGATCTCGGCTGGCAAAATCTGCGCATGTAAAACTTGCATATTCTGCAAATACTGTATCAACCAAGCAAACTTGTTCAAAAATCTCTGCCCAATCAGATTCTGCAATATGTCGCAGACTGGTAATAATATTTCGAATAGTGGCGTTAAAAGCGCCCTGCGTTTGTAAATACTCTTGAATTCCTTGCTCAATATCTGTTTTTTTATCTGCCAAGCGCTGTTCTAACCACACAAGAACAGGGTTTTTTTCTGGATCTATACCGCGTGAACGATGCGCAAGCTGCGCCGTAAATGCTGGCGTAATAATGCGTGGGTCTATTTGGGATAATATGGCAGACAATGCAGCAGCATCGTTCTTTCGGGTGGATGCAAGCTGATCTGCCAACAGATCAGCCGCTTGCTGGCTTGCGTGGCTATCTATAATGGCACTTACAATGCGGCGCAGGTTTTCTATTAAAACAATGCGCAAGGTAATGGGAACAGCCCAAAGCTCACCTATCGTAAGCGGGGCAACCGTTTGATAGGCAAGCAGAAACTTACGCAGAAAATCTGGCTGTAAGTAACTGTCTGTATGCGCAACAAAAGCCCACGTAATGCCAAAAACGCGCGGCAAACCAACAAAAGGGCCATTCGCAAGTTTGGGAAGGCGCGTATAATACCCACTCGGCAGATCCAGACTGGTCTCTCTAATCTGCATATCAATAAGGGCATAGTTATCTGCCAACCACTGGGCTGCTGGCGGTAACAGTCGGCCCCTTTGGCTAGCCTTGGTAACAGTTTCATTGGCCGCTGCAAGCAGGGCGGCATTTTCAGCTAACCTGCGTTTAAGGGGTTGTCCGCGCCGGTTATGCTTGGCGGGTACAACAGC
Organism: Acetobacter sp. DmW_136; assembly: GCF_008690365.1. Lineage (NCBI taxonomy): Bacteria > Pseudomonadati > Pseudomonadota > Alphaproteobacteria > Acetobacterales > Acetobacteraceae > Acetobacter > Acetobacter sp. DmW_136. Next base: position 18,279 of record NZ_VHON01000016.1, on the reverse strand, counting down.
CTGTGCGGCCGCCAGGCTTCTGGCATGAGCCTCCAAGCGTTCAATACCAAAAATTTCGCTTTTTATCGGGAAGAGGTCAGCCTGTATGTGAACGTGAATATGCCCCCCAAACAAACGGCGCAAAAATGAACGTCGGGCATTTTTGGGGCCAGTATCTGATAGTTGTTCTGTATGCATGTACCAACTCCCTGATAAGGGCCGTACAAAGCTGTAATGCGGCCTTTATTCGTTATTTACGGAACAGGCTTTTTCTTGTTTTTACGCTGGGAAAAGGCACTTTTTCTTCTAACAAAGTATGGTTTTTCACCATTTTGTTTTCTGTATTAGTGGAATTTGGCAAAACATTTTTACTGGCTGCGTTGCCACCATCAGTTATATTCTGCTCCACCTTCTTTTTTGTTTTTGAAGGAGCAGAAGGAGCCTGATTGTTTACAAAGTGAGTGCGCATATTCTTTCTCCATCCAAGAGAAGTCAGCCGCAGATGTTTCGATTGTACTTTAGGTAGATTTCGAGAAAGAAAATCATGTAACCAGACAGATAGAATATAATTCTAACCGCCAAGTATTGAGCCGTTATTCAACGCAGGAACGGATGAAACGTTCCAGAACGGATTGGGCTCTATGTAAGGCAGAGCTAAAAATAATTTTCAAAGGAAATGCCAGCCCATCCACATTGGCTTATTTTACAATATCAATCATCAAACCGCACTGTGCGCCCCTGTTTAATACGTGCGCGATGCGCTTTTCCCTGCAACCGCCGTTGGCGCGCTGCGCGACTAGGCCGGGTGGCAACACGAAAAGCCGGACGATGTGCAGCCTCACGTATTAAAACGGCTAAACGTTCCACTGCGTCTTCACGGTTGCGCTGCTGAGTGCGAAACCGTCGTGCTGTAATAACAATAACCCCATCACGCGTGGCCCGACTTCCGGCCAGTTCCAGCAAGCGCGTACGCACGCGATCTGGCAAAGAAGCAGAATGTGCCGCATCGAACCGTAATTGGGCAGCCGTAGCAACCTTGTTTACATTTTGCCCGCCAGGGCCAGACGCTAAAATATAAGTGACCTCCAATTCGGAATCGGCCAGAGAAATGTTGGGGAGGATAGAGATTGCCATAAGGTCAGCATAACACGTTTTGTGTTGTTATGCTTGTGTGCCCAAAATCTGCCGTTGGAACCATTTTGCATCTCATGCGTAAAATTAAGAACACGGGGAGCGACGAAACCTTAGAAACGCGCGATTTAAGATTATGTAAAGGGACGACGCTCCCGCCGAAACACGGGCGAGGAGAAGATCATGGTTGTCAAAAAAAATACGCCAAGCAAGACTGCTAAACATGGTTTAAAAACAGATAAAAATAAAATTGAACCAAGCTATACCGAGCAACAAGGTAATGGGGGAGAAACACACCAGCAAGCTGGTGGTGATGTGGCAACACTTACCTCTGCTCAGGGTATTCCTATAGCGGATGATCAGAACACTCTGCGTTACGGTGCACGTGGCCCGGCGTTAATGGAGGATTTCCATTTTCGGGAAAAGATTTTTCATTTTGACCACGAGCGTATTCCCGAACGCGTTGTGCATGCTCGTGGCTATGGCGCACATGGGTATTTTGAACTGACAGACAGCCTTGCAGACGTTACGCGGGCCGCCATTTTTCAGAATGTGGGGGAACGCACGCCTGCCTTTGTCCGATTTTCTACGGTTGCAGGCTCTAAAGGTTCATTTGATGTCGCGCGGGATGTCCGTGGGTTTGCTGTCAAGCTTTATACCAAGGAAGGCAACTGGGATCTGGTTGGCAATAATATTCCGGTATTTTTCATTCAGGATGCCATCAAGTTCCCGGATATGGTGCATTCTGTAAAACCAGCGCCAGACCGTGATTTTCCGCAGGCGCAGTCTGCCCATGACAACTTCTGGGATTTCATTTCGCTAAGCCCAGAAAGCTTTCATATGATCATGTGGGTGATGTCTGATCGGGGTATCCCGCGTTCCTTCCGTTTTATGGAAGGATTTGGGGTGCATACATTCCGCTTTTTAGACAGCAATGACCGCTCAACCTTTGTGAAGTTTCATTGGAAGCCCAAGCAGGGCTTGCAGTCTGTTGTGTGGAACGAAGCCGTTAAGATCAACGGGGCGGACCCTGATTTCCATCGGCGAGACCTCTGGAGCGCAATTTCCAGCGGAGACTTTCCCGAATGGGAACTTGGTGTACAGCTCTTTGATGAAGAATTTGCCGAAAAGTTTGATTTCGATGTGCTGGACCCCACCAAACTTATTCCAGAGGAACTGGTGCCTGTCAGAATAGTGGGCCGCCTGGTACTGAACCGCGTTGTTGATAACTTTTTTGCCGAAACAGAGCAGGTGGCCTTCTGCACACAGAATGTGCCACCCGGCATTGATTTCTCAAACGACCCCCTGCTGCAGGGCCGAAATTTCTCGTATCTGGATACACAGGTCAAACGGCTTGGTAGCCCCAATTTTACGCATATCCCCATTAATGCTCCTAAATGCCCCATGGCGCATTTTCAGCAAGATGGGCATATGGCCATGCACAATCCCGTAGGCCGCGCCAATTATGAGCCGAATAGCTGGGGGGCAGCAGGTGGCCCGCGTGAAAACCCCAAACAGGGCTTTCGCAGTTTTGCGAGCGAGGAAACTGGCCCCAAACGGCGCCTGCGGCCTGAAAGTTTTTCAGACCATTACAGCCAGGCCCGGCAGTTTTACATCAGCCAGACACCCATTGAGCAGAAGCATATAGCAGACGCCATTACGTTTGAGCTGAGCAAGGTGGAACGGCCAGATATCCGCTCTCGCGTTGTGTCGCATCTGCTGCATATTGATGAGGAACTGGCAATAACGGTAGCAGACGGGCTGGGCTTACCATTGCCAGAACCCGCACAGGGAACACAGCCTACACGCACAGATCTTCCGCCATCTGATGCGCTCAGCATCCTTAAGAATGGGCCAAAAACATTTGCTGGCCGAAAAATGGGTATTTTGGTGACAGATGGTATAGATGCAGAGCTTTTTGCTGCACTTATTGCCGCCCTTCAGGCAGAAAAAGCCGATTATGAAGTCGTTGCTCCCAAAATTGGCGGCATTACATTATCGGATGGCACCAAGATAACGGCGCAACAGAAAATAGATGGCGGCCCATCTGTACTCTACGATGCCGTAGCCATTCTTGCTTCCAAGGAAGGTACAAAAGTGCTGGCCGGTAATCCAGCAGCCAAAGATTTCCTGAGCGATGCTTTCACGCATAACAAATTTATTGGCTATTCTGCAGAAGCTGGCACGTTGTTTAAAAAGGCAGGTCTGGCAGAAGATGTTGATAAAGGCTGCATCAAACTTGAGAGCAAAAACGATGCCACTGCATTTGTAAAAACCTGCGGCGCACTCCGCTTCTGGCAACGTGAAAAGCTGGATTAAGAATACACATCAGCCCTCACACGCGTTTATAAACGTGGGTGAGGGCTGCCCATTTTTCCAAAAGCTATTTGTTACTCATAGCCTCATAATTTGCAGGATACTGGCTGCGCTGTGTAACGGGTGAACAGCGCAACCAGCACCAGCCCGCCAAGGCCGCAATAACAGACCCGGCAAAAATCCCCAGTTTTGCTGATACTACCGTATCCATATCCTGAAATGCCAGACCGGCAATAAACAAGCTGATGGTAAAACCAATGCCACATAGCAAGGAAAGCCCAAAAAGCATTTTCACCGATGTTGCCGCTGGGGCAGGGGCTATGCGCAACTGGAATGACAATATGGTTGCTCCAAACACACCAACGGGCTTTCCCACCACCAACCCCAATATGATGCCAAGGGGAACAGGAGCAAGAAGCCTGCTCAGATGCACGCCAGCAAGAGAAACCCCAACATTCATAAAGCCAAATAGGGGAAGCACCAACCACGTAACAAAAGGTGTTAGTGCGGAGGATACTTTTTCAAGCGGTGTTATTTGTTCTGTATTTTTTGCACATGGTTGGGCGGGCAGGCAAAGACCAGTAATAACCCCGGCAAGCGTTGGGTGCAGGCCAGAAGATAAAAGCATGCCCCAAAGCAGCAAGCACCCAAGGGCGTAAACCCACACAGATCTGCAATCCAACAACCGATTTGCAGCAATCATGGCCATGGTTACAAAAAGCACACCTGCCAGCGCGGGCCAATAAAGGGCAGAACCGTAAAACAGGGCAATAACAACAATGCCCAACACATCATCAAAAATGGCAAGAGCCATAAGCCACGCACGCGCCCCCGCAGAAACACGCGCCCCCAGCGCCATAATAACGGGCAGTGTAAATGCAGCATCAGTGGCTACAGGAATGGCCCATCCATGAAATGCTTCTGCATGCCCATGCGTTACCAAAAGGTAGGTAAGCGCTGGCACAACCATACCCCCCAACGCGCCAATTAATGGCAAGGCAATCTGGCGCATGGATGAAAGATGGCCCGAAACCATCTCTTTCTTGATTTCCAGAATAATCAGCAGAAAAAACAGCGTCATCAACCCATCAGATACCCATGTCGTGAGTGTATCTGGCATATGCTGCTCTAAAAAAGGCAGCCGCATAGGCATTGTAATCAGGGTTTCATAACCATCAGACCAAGCCGAGTTTGCTAGGGCAAATCCTGCAAGCGAGGCTAGAAGTAGGGCTGTTGCACCTCCTGCGGGAGATTGCAAAAAACGTTGGATACGGTGAACACACGCAGCAGAAGTATCTGTCATGCGTGCATATTGAAAGCGTTACATACCCCACACAAGGGAAGAAAAGCGTAAAACCGCCACTTCTCTTCCTATCAGCAAACCCCAATATGTCTGGGTAATTTTATTCCGGGGTTGGGGTGCATTGCGGCGTAACAGCTTGCCCGTTCATAACATCCTGCGTGAAAGAAGCTGAATCTGGCAACGAGGCATTTACCGTCTGATCATGGTTCAGGCTTTTGTAAATATGTGCCTGCACCACTGTGCCAGCAGCACAGGCAGCTTTTACCAGCCCGAGCTGAAGCTGTGGTGGCACATCCTTATCCAGCTCTCCTGTGCCCATAAACAGTGGTTGCGCCAGATGCATGGTAGGATATTGCATGGCCTTTAAGGCTGGAGCGAGATTTTTTGCAAAGTCAGGCTGAAGTGAATTGCTAAAATTCAACCCATCTGCCTTCACCTTATCTGTCAGCTCATGCACACATAAATTGGCTGCGGCACGGTAGGCTGGCATGGCTTTAGCTGTAAAAACGCTTTCTGGCTTAAAGGCTGTATCATACCCAGAAAGCCCCTGCGCCAGATAAAGCGTATAAACCATAACAGGATTATACGGCGCATTATCCGGCGCGGTTGCTATTTGCTTAAGCAGTTCTGGCGTAATATACGGCGCACCCGTGGCCACAGTGCCTCGGATATTCAAATCTGGCGCATATGTTGGTGCAAACGCAGCAGAGGCAAACGCTGCCCCACCACCCTGAGATTGCCCAACAATCATGATTTTGTTCTGCAAATCTGGCACCGAGGCCAAGGCCGCCTTCACACTGTCCAGCAGGTTATAGGCTTCCACGCGCGCGTTAAGATACGGATGAATACCGGAGGTTCCCAAACCCTGATAATCCGTACCTACTACGGCAAAGCCACGTTTCATCCATTCAGAGAGATAACGCTTGTTACGTGCACTCCACGGATTGTTAGAGGGCGCGCAGTGGCCTGCAACACCTACCGTACCATGCGCCCAGGCAACAATGGGCCACCCACCAACAGGCGGCTTGCCTTGTGGTAGAATAACTTCTGCCGTAACCGGCACCAGCCCTTTGCCCGTAATACCATTGGTGGAAAGGTAGGTGATGCGCAAGGATCGCCCAGCATCAGGCAATGTAAAAGCCACAGGCAAAGATTGAGACGATGTCAACGTACCAGCCGCACCAGATGGAGTTGCCGATGCAGCAATGGCGCCGGAACTTGCACCCATAAGGCAAAGACCAGCAACCAAACGAGAAACATGATAAACAGAGGGGAGAAAACGCAAGAGATATCCTTCTTCAGGCTATTGGTCTTGTGTTTGACCGCCCGATACGCTGCAACTTAACAACGTTAAGAATGGAGCATGAGAAAAGAAAGTCAAGTGTTCTAATGGCTATCGCGAATATTCCGGAAAATACATCATGGCCCAGCCTGTTCAGCCTAAAAAAGCTTACCATCATGGAGATCTGCCAACCGCTCTTTTGCGTTCTGCGCGCGCCATTCTAGAGGAACAAGGCATTACAGCCCTAGGGCTGCGGGCCATTACGCGCCATACGGGTGTCTCACAAACAGCCGCAATTCCGCATTTTGGAAATTTAACAGGCTTGCTCAGTGCGCTGGCAACAATAGGATATGAAGAACTGGCGGCAACGCTTACACCGCTGCTTAATAAAGGGCCACACGCTGTTGGCGTGGCCTATGTACAATTCGCCATGCAACATCCGGGCCTGTTTACCCTTATGTTCCGTAGCGATGTAATTGATAGAAAAGACCCGCATCTGGCTGCGGCTGCGGCCAAAACATCCGCCATGCTCACTCAATGTGTAGGAGACCTAAAAGGCAAGCATTCCGCCCATACACGTGCTGGCGCACGCGCAGCCTTGTGGGCCAAGGTGCATGGCCTAGCTGTATTGGCGATAGACGGCCTTTTGGAAGCCTTGCTGACGCGAGAAGGCGAGGGCATGACTCCGGATGCGCTTATTGAAGATGCTCTTAGACTGTAAATTTTGTTTTTATATTTATTATCATATAGTTATGAATGATTCTTCATTTGGAATGAATAGCTTTCTGCTATTCTAAAAATGCATCCGTGCATTCCAATAATGCGGTTGCACAATCATCGCTCCCATTTTAATTCCATCCAGACGGATTGAAATAATAAAGGACGGTGCATGGGCCGCCGCAGAACCATTGATCGGGAGAGCGTTCTGGACAGCGCGGAACAGCTTGTTCAGAAGGGCGGGGCAACTGCTTTAACGCTTGATGCCGTAGCCAAGGCCGCAGGAATTACCAAAGGCGGCCTACAGTATTGCTTTGGCAATAAGGATGATCTGATTACCGCCATGATTGATCGCTGGATAGCAGCGTTTGATCTGGAAATAGCAAAATATGTGGGGCCCAAGGCTTCTCTGGCAGAGCGGGCACGCGCCTATGTTATGGCCTGCCGCCAGATAGATGCCGCCACGCAAGCCAGAATGGTGGGAATGCTCATTACCTTGTTGCAATCTCCCAAATACCTCAACCGGATACGGGAATGGTACGCCGGATGGTTTGGGGATTGTAACGCCACCTCGGAAGATGCGCATCAGGCGCGTACGGCAATTTTTGCCGCGGAAGGGGCTTTTCTTCTCAGAAGCTTCGGCTTTATCGCTATGGATCAGTCTGGATGGGATACAGTGTTTACAGATTGCCTGCGGCTTATTACGCCCCAAGCAGAAACACCGTGATCTTTAAAACAGGAACCAATGAGTCTTTCATGATATTTCGCGCAGGTATGACACAATGAATATGGCAAGCCGTTTTTCATTAAAGAAGATTTTGCGTTCTGGTTCAGACACTCAGGGAACAAACGTTAACACCCTTATTCAGTCTGGAAGCTCGGATATTGTGCGTCAAAAACCTGCTCCACAGGTTCCGGCAGATCTGTCCGCCCTTAAGGCAATGGGAAACAGCCTGACCCATACGCTCTCTTCTGCCTGTGAATGGCTGATGAAACAGCAAAAGCCCGATGGACATTGGGTTGGATCTGTTGGTTCCAATGCCTCCATGGAAGCTGAATGGTGTTTGGCCCTGTGGTTTTTGGGGCTGGAAGACCACCCTTTGCGGCCACGTCTGGGTAAGGCGCTACTTGAAATGCAGCGTCCGGATGGATCTTGGGGCACATATTATGGCGCTGGTAGTGGTGATATCAACGCAACGGTGGAAGCCTATGCAGCACTCAGATCTTTGGGTTACGCAGAAGATGACCCAACAGTTAGTAAAGCCGCAGCGTGGATTATCAGCAAAGGTGGCCTGAAGAATGTGCGTGTATTCACCCGTTACTGGCTGGCCCTGATTGGGGAATGGCCGTGGGAGAAAACACCTAATCTTCCGCCAGAAATTATCTGGTTCCCCAATAATTTTGTGTTTTCCATTTACAACTTTGCGCAGTGGGCCCGTGCTACCATGATGCCGCTGGCTATTTTGTCTGCGCGTCGTCCATCCCGTCCATTGCGTCCGCAGGATCGGCTGGATGCCCTTTTCCCTGGTGGCCGGGAAAACTTTGATTACGAACTGCCCACCAAAGAGGGCAGGGATGTTATTGCCGATTTCTTCCGTATGGCTGACAAAGGGCTGCATTGGCTCCAAACCTCTTTCCTCAAGCGCGCTCCTTCGCGGGAAGCCGCCATTAAAGACGTGCTGGAATGGATTATCTGGCATCAGGATGCAGATGGCGGATGGGGGGGCATTCAGCCGCCGTGGGTGTATGGTCTGATGGCCCTGCATGGTGAGGGTTACCAATTCCATCATCCTGTTATGGCCAAGGCCCTTGATGCGCTAAATGATCCCGGTTGGCGGCATGATAAAGGAGATGCCAGCTGGATTCAGGCCACAAACAGCCCGGTGTGGGATACTATGCTCTCCCTTATGGCGCTGCATGATGCCAATGCCGAAGAACGCTTTACCCCAGAAATGGATAAAGCTCTGGATTGGCTGCTATCCCGCCAAGTGCGCGTAAAAGGGGATTGGTCTGTTAAGCTCCCCAACACAGAACCCGGCGGTTGGGCGTTTGAATACGCCAATGACAGATACCCCGATACAGATGATACCGCCGTTGCACTCATTGCCCTTGCATCCTGCCGCAACAGGCCAGAATGGAAAGCCAAAGGCGTAGAAGAAGCCATTGGCCGTGGTGTTCGGTGGCTGGTAGCTATGCAGAGTTCTTGCGGTGGTTGGGGTGCTTTTGACAAAGACAACAATAAGGGCATTCTTGCCAAAATTCCGTTCTGCGATTTTGGGGAAGCTCTAGACCCGCCATCGGTAGACGTAACAGCGCATGTTCTGGAAGCGTTTGGCTTGTTGGGCCTTCCGCGTGATCTGCCGTGTATTCAGCGTGGGCTTGCGTATATCCGCAAGGAGCAAGACCCCACAGGGCCGTGGTTTGGCCGTTGGGGTGTGAATTACCTGTATGGCACAGGGGCCGTTCTGCCCGCTCTGGCTGCCTTGGGTGAGGACATGACACAGCCCTACATTTCCAAGGCGTGCGATTGGCTGATTAACTCCCAGCAAGAAAATGGTGGCTGGGGCGAAAGCTGCGCTTCCTACATGGAAGTGGAATCCATTGGCCGCGGCACCACAACACCATCTCAAACGGCATGGGCGCTTATGGGGCTGATAGCCGCCAACCGACCCCAGGATTATGATGCCATCGCCAAAGGCTGCCGTTATTTGATTGATTTGCAAGAAGAAGACGGAAGCTGGAATGAAAAGGAATTCACTGGCACGGGCTTTCCCGGCTACGGCGTGGGCCAAACCATCAAACTGGATGATCCAGCCATTTCAAAGCGCCTGATGCAGGGGGCCGAACTCTCACGCGCCTTTATGCTGCGTTATGATCTTTACCGGCAGCTTTTCCCGATTATTGCACTTAGTCGTGCTTCCCGTTTAATCAAAATCGGGAACTGATGCTGCAATGCTGGCCCATAAGGATACAGGATTACTCTCCTGTATCCTTATTGCGTGAAATGCTGCACACATAACACTGCGCAGCGCGGGTAAGATGTTGCAGCTACAAATCTTGGCTTTAATGGCCAGAGGGCGTTATCTGGTCCTGATGCTCCGCAGCTTGGCTACTTGTCATAGCCATATCACTGCCGCCTTGCATACTGCCTCCACCACCTCCTCCATTACCACCACCGCCACCAGCTTTTTCTGATCCGCCATCTTTCCCTTTGCCGCCAGATGCCTGCACGCGGGTTGGCCCTTGTGTGGGAATACTCAGATCAGATGGAATGGGGGCAAGATCCAGCGCCTGCCTTACAAAATTGCGCAAGGATACAATCCGGCAAACAGTATACCTAAAAATACAACAATCAGGTGCTGGCCTTACCGTTTGGTTGTTTGCGTATCCCAACCGCCACCAAGAGCACGGGCAAGACGCACTGTTGAGAGGGCCTGCCGAGTTTGCGCACTTACCAGTTCATCTTGTGCAGAAATCTTTTTTATCCGGGTTGTCAGAATATCCTGCATGGTAAACTGTCCGCCCTCATAAAGCCCCTGCGCCTGAGTTGTGGCGAGGGTGAGGGATGAAACTTCTTTGCTCAGGCTGGCAATATTCTGGTCTGCGCTGGAACGGCTTTCATAAGCATCTTCTACTTCTGCCAAAGCTGTCAGCACAGTTTGATCATACGATGCCACAGCCTGTTTAAGCTGAGAGTCCGCCGCGCGTATCTTGGCCTGTATGCGCCCAGCCGTAAAAAGAGGCAGATAGGCATTCACAGCCATAAGCCCACCAGAACCAGATACACCCGGAATGCCATCAAACCGCAAACGCCCATCACCACCAAAAAACTCTAACCCAAACCGCGGCAAAAGGTCTGTTTTAGTGCTAATCAACCGTTCTAGATTGGCCTGCACAATGTTTTTTTGCAGCAATACATCGGGCCTGCGGTCTAATACTGTAGAAGGCAGTTCCGTAGCAGGCGGCGCGGGCACTCGGTATTGAGCCGGTGCGGTGAGATCTGGCGCTTGTTCTGGGGGTAAGCCGGATAGAATAGCCAACCGATGGCGGCACGCATCCAATGCGGCAACTAATAATGGCCTTTGCGCCTGCACTTGCTGAACCTGCGCTGTTATGGTTTCCAGATCAGCCCGTGTGGTCTGGCCTGCATCAAACCGGGCCGTGGCATACCGCACAAGCTCCTGCAACGTGCGGGCAGATTGATCCAGCAACACAATGCGTTGTTGCAGCCCACGGGCTGTCAGATAGTTGGCAGCCACATCTGCTGCAATAGCCATATGCGTGCCATGTAGCACGTCTGCCGCTGCCAGAGCCATATGTTGCGCAGCCCGTTTACGCGCACGGTTGCGGCCCCAGATATCTGGCTCCCACGCCATGGTTATGCCAGCCAAATGCCCATCTGTTGCTGGGTCCTGAATATCCGGATCTGCCATCTTCATGAGCGGAGGCACCGGATGCCGCCAATCCACACCACCGCCCATCATGCCGCCTGTGGCCCCAATGGTGGGATACAAGGCAGATTTGGCCATTTGTGTATAGGCGCGAGATTCCTGCACGCGCTCCTGCGCCATCCGTATTTCGGGGTTAGCAGCCAGCGCATTCTGCACAAGTTGATCAAGCAACGGATCCTGCCACGCTGTCCACCAGTTTGTTAAGTCCGTAGGCTGTGCATCCTGTGGCGCGGCATTGAACTGAGCCGGAATAGCCACATGCGAAGGTGGTAGCGTGGTATGGAAAGGAGAGCACGCTACCAAACCAGCGCAGAGAAAAGTGCTGAGCAATAGGCGCGCAGAAAATGAGGAAAGAGACATCAGCATTCAATCCTGACGGGCAAGCATGGAGCGGAAGCGAAGCAGCGCCATGGCAAGAAAAAGAGTAGAAGAGAACACAATAGCCAGCAGCGAAGGCCAGATACTTTCCAGCCCAGCACCGCGATATAAAATGGATTGTGAAATTTTGACGAATTGCGTGGTCGGAAAAAACCGCACCAGAGATTGCACAGCCTCTGGCATGCTTTCTACCGGCGTAGCTGCGCCAGAAAGCAGATAGGCCACAGCATAAACAGGCACCACCAAAAGCCCAAATTGCGGCATGGTGGGCGCAATGGTGGCCAGCATCATCCCCAGCGAAGTTACAGAAAACAGGTATAGAATAAGGCAGGCAGCAAACAATAACGGCGAGCCAGAAATAGGCACGGCCAACCCAATATGCACGATAATCCAAAGGGAAAGCATACTGGCTACAAAGATAACAGCACCATTTGCCAGAATTTTCCCAATAGCAATCTGGCTGGCAGAAACAGGCAAAACAAGCAGATGCTCAATGGTGCCATGCTCGCGCTCACGAATAACAGCTGCCCCAACCAGCACAATGGAAAGAATTGTTGCATTGGTGACAACCTGCATAACAGATGTAAACCATGCAGATTCACTATTCGGGTTAAAACGGATACGGCTTTCAGGGTGAAATGGCATCAGCTTATTGATATCGGGGGAATGAAGCTGTGCCTGTACTTCACCCAGAAAAATCTGTTGCAGATAAACACTGCCCAGTCCAGCCTGTGTCATGGCTGTGGCATCAATCAGTTCCTGTATCTGCGGCGTGCGACCTGCCAGAACATCGGCCTCAAAACGGGGCGGAATATCAATAACAAAATTGTACGTGCCGTTATCCATACCCGTTTTGCCGTCAATACGGTTGGTTAGGGTAGGGGGTTTGAAGTAAGGCGGTAGCACAACAGACCGCAATTGGCGGGAAAGGGCTGAGTGGTCTTCATCAATAAACGCAACTGTTGCGTTTGCAACATCTACGCGCACCCCATGCGCCACAAGAACAATAGCCGCAGAAAATGCAAAAACAATCAGACCCATCAGCACAAAATCGCGCATCAGGCTATGAAATTCCTTGCGGCACAGAAGGCCGACATTCATAAGCCAGCGCAGCATCACGTATCCTGCTTTTTCAAGAAAAGGCGCGCCCCCACCATGTAAAGGGCCGCAAAACCACCCAACGCCAGATACATGCCAAGAAAGGATTGAACGCCCAGCCCCTTTGTAAAACTGCCAAGGCTGATAAGCTGAAACCACGAAGCCGGAAAAGCTTTACCAAGATAGTAGGTGAAGCCCGTAAGTGTTGAAACCGGATAAAGCAAACCCGAAAAATTGGCAGACATAATCAGACAGATAATGGCCGTGCCAAAAATGGCAGCCACCTGAGAACTTACAAAAGTAGAAATCAGCAGCCCCAGCCCGGTGCTGGCCAAAATATACAGCGTAGCCCCAATACTCAGCCCGATAAAAGAGCCCTTAAGAGGCACACCCAGAACGGTAACAGAAAGTGCTACCAGCACCAGATAAGCCATAACAGCCAGGGCCACATAGGGCAGTTGCTTGCCCACCAGATACTGCCCGGAACTGGCGGGGGAGGCATACAGGTTCATAATAGAACCAATCTCCTTTTCCCGCACAACACCAAGGGCTGTAAGCATGGTGGGAACAAGAATAAGCGCCAGCATGATAGTGCCGGGAGTCATGGCGTAAATACTGCGAAATTCCTGATTGTACACAAAGCGCGGCACAATGCTGACGGGTATCAACCCAGATGTTACGGATGTCGGCAGGGTTTTCTGCATATTGGCCATATAGGTTAACAGCACGGCATCTGTATAAGAACGCACATTGGCGCTTAAAAAGGGCATGGAGCCATCAATCACCACACCAATGGCAGGGTTACGGCGTGCAGCAACATCACGCCCAAAACCGGGGGGAATATCCAGCCCCATTGCAACCTGTCCATGCTGTATGCGCGTTTCCAGTGTTTCGCGATCTGGCGAGAACGCAGTTTCCTGAAAATAGCGGGAGCCCCGAAACTGCTCCACAAGTTCACGGCTGGCGTGGGTATGATCGTAATCTACCACGGTGTAGCGAATGGTATTGATGTCGAACGAAATACTGTAAGCTGAAATCAACAGCAAAATAGTCGGGCCAAGAATGGCAAACATCAGCCGCAGGCGATCACGCATCAGTTCCACAGCCTCACGCCGCGCAAAAGCCCAGCAGCGTGAAAACCAGCGTATATAAGGCGGTATTGTCCGCATTGCAGCAGTTGATTCTGAAGCGGCCTGTTGAGGCTTGGCAACAGCTATGGAATTGCCCGCTTTTTCTAGGCAAGCAATAAAAGCATCTTCCAGAGTGGAAGCACCTTCCTCCTGCGTAATTTCTGCCGGGGTGCCCATGGCCAGCACTTTGCCCTTATCCATAAGGGAAATGCGGTCACACCGGGCGGCTTCATTCATGAAGTGCGTAGAAACAAAAATGGTCACATGTTTCTGGCGTGAAAGCGCTACAAGATGCTTCCAGAACATGTCCCGCGCAGCCGGGTCTACGCCAGACGTTGGCTCATCCAAAATAAGGATATCGGGGTTGTTAATGCAGGCAGCCGCAAGTTGCAGCCGTTGCCGAAACCCCAAGGGCAGGCCTGTTGGGCGACTATCGGCCTCTGCCCCCAACTGAAAGCTCTGGAGCATGTTGTCAACACGCTGTTTGGCCTCGGCTGGCGGAAGCTGAAAAAGCTCTGCCTGCAACATAAGGTTCTGGCGTACCGTCAATTCTTCATACAAAGAAAAACCTTGAGACATGTAGCCAATACGCATGCGCGTTTTCATATCTCCCGGTGTTATCGGGCGGCCAAACAGGGTTGCCGTGCCACTGGTAATATCCAGCAGCCCTGTCAGCATTTTCATGGTAGTGGATTTACCGCACCCGTTAGAACCCAGAAAGCCAAAAATCTCACCCCGACGGATACGGAAGCTAACGTGATCTACCGCTGTGAAAGATCCAAATTTGCGTGTCAGGTTTTCTGCATCAATAACGGGAGAGCTGCCATCATCCTGATAAGGCGGAATTGTAAAATCCGAAATTTCTTTTTGGTCTGCCGCAGGTAGAAGAGAGATATAAGCTGCTTCCACCGTTGTGGTGTGGGTCTGCTTTTTAACTTCCTCCGTAGGGCCAGAAGCCAGAATACGCCCATCATTCATGGCCACCAGCCATGAAAAGCGCTCGGCTTCATCCATATACGCGGTAGAAACAATAACCGTCATGGAGGGCCGTTCAGCCCGCATTTGTTCCACCAACGCCCAGAACTGACGCCGAGAAAGTGGGTCCACCCCCGTTGTGGGTTCATCCAGAATAAGCAGATCTGGCTCATGCACCAAAGAGCAACACAGGCTGACCTTTTGCTTCATACCGCCAGAAAGATGGCCTGCAGGCCTATCGGGAAAAGGGGCAAGGCCCGTGGCATCCAGCAGATGCGTAATACGGTTGGCGCGGGTTGTGGCATCCAACGCAAATAGCCGACCAAAAAAATCGATATTCTCGCGCACGGAAAGGGTAGGGTAGAGGTTCTTGCCCAACCCTTGCGGCATAAAAGCGAGGCGTGAAAGAAAAGCCTCCCGCTCGGCTCTATTGCTGATATCCACCCCAAGCGTGTGAATAGACCCCTGCTGAAGATGCCGAACGCCTGCAATCAGCCCTAGAAGTGTTGATTTACCAACACCATCTGGCCCAATAAACGCAATGGTTTGCCCTGCGGGAAGGGTGAGAGAAATATCGTGCAGAACATTACGCCCATTATAGGCATGGCTTACGCCTTCAACACGAATTCCAGCAGCAGATACCTCCATTATCTGGCATCGCCAGACAGTGCAGCTTTAGGCCATGCTGCATCTGGCCGTTGCTTGATATAGCCTTCACCCGTCATTCCAGCTTTTAACAATGCGCCAAGACGTTTCTGTTCATCCGCGGTTACACGCAGTTTTACACGGTATACAAGCTGTTCACGCTCGGTGGCTGTTTCCACATATTTTGGCGTAAACTGAGCCTGACTATCAATAAAGGAAACGGTTGCAGAAACAGGCATATCCATCCCATCAAACCGGATACGCGCTTCATCACCTACTTTAAGATTATTAATGGATGCAGTGGGGAAAAACAACGTCATGTAAGGGTCAACTGGATCCAGCATGGAATACACGCGCCCACCTGGCGGTAAAACACTACCTGTTTCAATAACGCGGTATTCGATACGGCCAGAAACAGGGGCACGGATAGTCATATCATCCAGCACGGTCTGAACCTGATTAACCTGCGCTACGGCTCCCTCCTTGGCATGCAAGGCTTCCTGCACAGCCTGAGAGGCTGCATTTACCGCTGCTTGTGCTGTTTCAACCTGTGTGCGCCTTTGTGTCACTTCCATATCGGAAATCAGGTTCTGTTGCCGCATCTTTTGGGCATGGCGCAGTTCATCATGCGCAAGTTGCAATGCGGCCTGCCGCGCTACAAGCTCAGCCGAGGCCCGACCAGCCGCACTTGTGGCGCGGTTTTCCTGCGCTCTTGTCTGGTCGTATTGTGCCTGAATGGTGGCTTTATCTTCCTGCGCAAGAATTTGGCCAGAGGTTACATTATCACCTTCCTGCACCAGCAATTGCGTAATGCGTCCGGGGTATTTTGCGGCCACATCCACACGGGTAAATTCCAGCCGCCCATTGCCGTAAATAATGCCATCAGGAACACTTTGAGCCACTTGATGCTCATGCCACGCGAAGGCTCCACCCGCGACCGCAAAGAGAGAAATGGCGATAATTGTAATTTTGGCAGGAGCTTTCACAATAAACCTTGCTGAAAAAAAGCGGATCACAATGCGTTAAAGCGCAGCATGCAGACAAGGCAATATGATTAAATAATGACACGTCAGTCAAGTTATTATTTTATACATATGAACCCTTACCGTAAAATCTATAGACCTATAATTTTTTGGCCATGTAAAATAAGAGAAGTGTAAAAATACCTCAATGATCTTGATCAAGAAGGCGGGGAAAACAGATGAAATCGTGCAAAATATAATTTGACATTATGTTCATTTTTATAAATCTGATTTCCCAGCGCGTAATTCTTATAAACTATAACAAAGTTATTACATCAAAGCGTCTATATGGATTTAAAAATAGATCCTACTGTGGCCATTCTATAATGCGTTCATTCGCTTTATGATATTGCTCACTCAAAAAGTGGAAGACACACTTATGCCTTTGCCCCGCGTTTCTATTCACTACTGCACGCAGTGTAATTGGCTTTTGCGTGCCGCATGGATGGCGCAAGAGCTTCTTTCTACTTTTGGAAATCAACTTGGCGAGGTCGCTCTTTGCCCTGATACAGGCGGAAAGTTTGAAATCCGTGTAGATCACGAAATGATATGGGAGCGCAAGCGGGACGGAGGCTTCCCCAACCCTAAAGAACTCAAACAAAGGGTAAGAAACATCATCGATCCAGAAAAAGACCTCGGTCACATAGATCGATAAAATTGGTGCATCAGAGGCAAGGCTGGAGAGATGTTTTTATCTTTCCAGTCCATATTAAATCCCTCTCATCAAAATATTGAAGACATCGTTAAGCTTTTAAAATTCAGTCGTATGAAACAATTTAAAAAACCTCATTTTAACTAACGCAGGCAAATAAACTTTCATTGTCAAAGTTTTTTAAATCGCGTTTGCTAAACGCGTATCTAGCCGTGCGTCTTGACACGCTTTTTTACAAAATTGCGCCGTACGGAAAGGCTCATGCTTTGCCAGAATATCGTGGGCCCTTATAAAATAACTATAAAAAATAGTCTTTTCCCAATTGACTCATTTTGAATGTTATATCTACATAAAAACCTTATGGTTTCGTTATTTTGAGTGGAAACAGACATGCGCTGCTATGATTCTGACAGGCACAGCCTTCCCGATCACTATTTGGCAACGAGGAAGTGCATTTTTTGTTTTTGGTAAGAAACGAAAATTTATCTTACCTTCGAAAAGTAACAATTTATCAGGAATAATATTTTTCTAGAGTTGCTTTTTCAAAATTTTCTCAAAAAGCAACGGAGGGAAACTGGCGTAATGCAGGATAACTCTCAACAATCGGAGGGGAAGGAGCGTTATGTTCTTCGCGCTGGTGGTGCGGTTGGAGCTGGTGCGCTTATAGCGGTTCTTCTTTTGCATGGAGCTGGTGTGTGGGGTCTGATGTATGGGATGGGCACCACAGCAAGCGTGCCTGTTGAGCATCCGCCGATTAAGGCTGAGATGCTGCCACCCCCTCAGCCGCCCCCGCCGCCACCTCCACCGCCGCCGCCACCGCCGGTAATGGCCGAGCCACCACCACCGTTCATTCCGCCGCCCAAGATCAAGGTGCCGCCACCGCCCAAGCCGCCCATCAAGCATGTGGCCAAGGCGCCGCCCAAACACCCGGCGCCACCGCAAACCAAAACGGCCAAGGCGCCACCAGCCACCACCGAGCCTGCAACCAGCGCACCGCCATCCGATGCGCCGGACACCACGGCTGGCACGGCGCCGCTGAACCATGTGCAGCCGGTCTATCCGCCAGAAATGGAGGAAGACAATATTGAAGGCCGTGTGACAGTGGCATGTGATGTGGAACCTTCGGGCATGACCAGCAACTGCCATGTGCAGTCGGTTTCTGGGGGGCAGGCCTTTGCTCAGTCTGCGTTGGATTACGTG
>NZ_VHON01000015.1:0-36333 GCF_008690365.1 Acetobacter sp. DmW_136 | reverse complement strand
TCGTCAATATTCCAGATCGGGCTCCTGTGGGATGACTGAATTCTACAAAATGACCCGAAATTGCCTCAAGTGTGAGAAATCCGCGTCGATTGCCTTTTCCCGTCCCAATTCACGGGACCATGCGACAGGATACCAGAAGTTCGGATTGGTTCTGACACGTCTTAAATCAATCTGTGCCGCGCACGCTGAATGATCTGAAATTTGGTGAAGTTCGTTTTCCATTGCCTCGGCTTTTCAACTGGCTCAGCGCAAAGGAAACAATACAACCCCTCGTCATGGAGCATCGTGTCGTCTCTCACATTTTGTCTGAGCAAGTGTACCCGTTATCAATTATCGGACAGAATGCATGATTGTCCGGTGATTGACTCTGAAGTGTCTAACGAACTAACGCTGTTTGTAGCACAAAAGCGTCATTCGTATATCGGCCAGAAATGATGGGGTAAGCCCCCCTGACCTGAAAAGTGTCCATCGCCTGATTCATCAGGAGTGACCGAGGCATGAGGCAGACAGGCATATATTCTCTCCTCCCTTCGGTCATCCCGCCCGACGGTTGGTGGCTGAGCAATGGCAGGTCTCCTGGCTCACGGATCATGGCCAACTGGTTCCAACCTTCCCGTTCCTATGAGAACAGTGGTCCACGTTCAAAGTGAACGAACCAGCGGCATACCGCCTACAGTTGCGGGAGCAGCCTCCGACTTTGCTTCCGGCCGATTGTCTGACCAGAACATAACGGAATTCCCTATTACCCCGCTTGCGCGGGACCATTGAAGCGTTTGCTCCTGCACCATGCCGCCAAACGCATCCTACGTGCAAGCTGGAACATTCTGGAGCTGCGAAAGGCAGATATCAGTTTTTCGCATGTAGACCGAGACCGGATTGATCTGATGTCCTGAAAACAAACATTACGCTGATCAGTTTCTGACTGCGTCTTTTCCCGAAGCAATGCAGCCACATTAGTCCATGAACAATATTGATGTATTGATGAAATTAAATCATTTCTGCTCACGGGTTCGTTCAGGCATAAAGCTACCATGACGATGACCACCACCGCCTAAAAAACTCAGAAGACAAACTTGGGGACGCCATGCCCCCGTGCCCGCATTCTGGTTTGCGGTGGAAATAGGGATGCAGAACAACAATGATTCAGGATTCGACATTCAGTATCCATCGGCTTCGTTTCGATGAAAACTATCATCCTTCCGACAGAACCCGCCTTACAACCAATTTTGCCAATCTGGCGAGAGGGAAAAGCCGTCAGGAAAACCTGCGCAATGTCCTGCGGATGATAGACAACCGGTTCAATGATCTGGCGCATTGGGATAATGCCAACAGAGATCGTTACACTCTTGAACTTGAAATCGTTTCTGTGGAGATGGATCTCGCCTTTGCAGGCAAAAGCGGCAGCTTTCCTCTGATCGAAGTCCTCTACACAACAATTGTTGATAAAAACGCCAACAAACGGATAGAGGGCCTCGCCGGAAACAGTTTTTCCTCGTACGTGCGGGATTACGACTTCAGCGTGTTGTTACCGGCTTACAATAAAGAAAAAGCCAAATTCAGTGTTCCCCATAATTATGGGGACCTACATGGAAATCTCTTTAAAAGCGTTATGAACTCGTCTGCTTACAAGCAGAATTTTAAAAAATTACCGGTTATCTGCCTCAGTGTCTCGACCAATCGCACCTATCATCGAACGGAAAATCAGCATCCTGTTCTCGGCGTTGAGTATGAACAGCGTGAATTTTCTCTGACAGACCAGTATTTTAAAAAAATGGGAATGCAGGTTCGTTATTTCATGCCGCGCAATAGTGCTGCGCCACTGGCCTTCTATTTTTTTGGTGATCTGCTGTCTGACTACTCTGCCCTTGAACTGATCAGCACCATCAGCGTGATGGAATCTTTTCAGAAAATTTACCGTCCTGAAATTTACAATGCCAATTCTGCTGCGGCTGACTGTTATCAACCGAGCCTAAAACATCAGGACTATTCCAACACCCGCATTGTCTACGATCGGGAGGAACGTACACAACTGGCGATCTCACAGGGACACTATACGGACGAGCATTTCATCAAGCCATATCACGATATTCTCGAAAAATGGTCTGCCGGTTACGTCGCCTGATCCATCAGAAATACAAGGTTACCTCTCATGAAAACACTCCTCCCCACCTCAACGGCTGGCAGCCTGCCGAAACCCTCATGGCTTGCCAAACCTGAGACACTCTGGTCCCCCTGGAAATTGCAGGGGGAAGAGCTGGTCGAAGGTAAGCAGGATGCGCTTCGCCTGACGCTGGACGATCAGAACCGTGCTGGCATTGATATCGTCAGTGACGGCGAGCAGACGCGTCAGCATTTCGTCACGACCTTTATTGAGCATCTCAGTGGTGTCGATTTCGAGAACCGTCAGACAGTCAAAATTCGCAACCGCTACGATGCGAGCGTACCATCCGTTGTCGGCGCTGTAGCGCGTGAAAAACCGGTTTTTGTCGAGGATGCAAAGTTTTTACGCACCCTGACAAAGAAACCTATCAAATGGGCGCTCCCCGGCCCCATGACGATGATCGACACGCTCTATGATGGCCACTACAAAAGCCGCGAAAAACTCGCCTGGGAATTTGCCAAAATTCTCAATCAGGAAGCAAAAGAACTGGAAGCGGCTGGTATCGACATCATCCAGTTCGATGAACCCGCCTTCAATGTTTTCTTTGATGAGGTCAATGACTGGGGCATTGCCACATTAGAGAAAGCTATTGAAGGGCTGAAGTGCGAGACAGCAGTTCATATCTGTTATGGTTACGGCATCAAAGCCAATATCGATTGGAAAAATGCTCTTGGGGAAGAGTGGCGTCAGTATGAAGAAATCTTTCCCAAACTGCAAAAATCCAATATCGATCTGATTTCATTGGAATGTCAGAACTCCCGCGTTCCAATGGATCTGATCGAACTCATTCGTGGAAAAAAGGTCATGGTTGGCGCCATTGACGTGGCCACCAAAACCATTGAGACGCCTGAAAAAGTCGCCGATATTCTGCGAAAAGCACTTCAGTTTGTTGATGCTGACAAGCTTTACCCCTGCACCAATTGCGGTATGGCACCGTTACCGCGTGATGTAGCGCGTGGAAAACTGGATGCTCTGGGCGCAGGTGCGGAAATTGTTCGAAAAGAACTTTCGGCCGGCTAGGTAG
The DNA here is from genome assembly GCF_008690365.1 of Acetobacter sp. DmW_136. NCBI lineage: Bacteria > Pseudomonadati > Pseudomonadota > Alphaproteobacteria > Acetobacterales > Acetobacteraceae > Acetobacter > Acetobacter sp. DmW_136. The sequence continues at coordinate 33,148 of NZ_VHON01000015.1, read as the reverse complement.
CTCTGCGGGTTTCTATCATGGACGGCAGGACACAGGTCTTGCCCTCCATGATGCCAGAATTTCCGGAGCCATCAGCAGTCTCACCACGTCTTCCGCACTGTATAAAGCCAGCGAGAAACGCCCTCGATCCTTTATCATTTTCGTTCCAATCGGCCGAAGCTTGCCGTCACGCGTCCATCTGATACGTTCCCGACTGGAAACTCCCAAAGCATCCTGAAGAGTGGCTGGTGTGAAAGGACGTGTGCAGATTTCCTCCACTGTCGTGATCAGTTTTCCAATATCACGCGCTTTATTGGTCGTGGGGCACGCCATCTCCAGAATGTGTTCGAACCGACGCAATCGTTTCCGACATTCCTGCTTTCGGCAAACAATAATCCTGTGATGTTCTGAAAGAAAATCCACAAAACGGGTGAGACGTTCGCCCTTTGAAAGGGTCAGACGTTCAGGTGCTTGGAGATAAGACAGAATATCTCTGACAAGGGCATGATGTATGGATCGTTTCACCGTTCAAACAGTATTTTGTCCAGATCAACGAAACCACGGGTTTACACAACACGGACAGCCGAACTGACTTTCCTCATCAGAGACACTGTCCTCCGGCTCATCACATCTCAGAACTGGTTCGTGCTGTGGTTTATTATCACGTGTCGTGGTGGGTGGAACTTCGCCGAACAAACAAGCTCCGTCATCTTGTGTGTAATCAGGCCTCATCATCAGTTCCATAATAGAGCTTGCCAAGCTCGATCGGCGAACGCCCCTGACTGCGGCGGTGAGCATTGGTATCACGCAGGGAATAGGCGCAGCCGCAATATTCCTGCTGGTAGAACTTCTCCTGCTTGCTAATCTCGATCATTCGCGCGGAGCCACCCCCTTTGCGCCAGTTGAAATCCCAGTAGGAAAGTCCTTCATAAAGGGATACGGCGCGTTGGCCGCAGTCATTGATCTGCGCCATGTTCTTCCATCGTGAAATACCGAGTGAACTGGTCATCACCGGGAAACCATGCTCATGAGCGTAAAGCGCTGTGCGCTCGAAGCGCATATCGAAGCACATGGCGCAACGCACACCGCGTTCCGGTTCCCATTCCATGCCTTTCGCACGGGCGAACCAGTTGTCCCTGTCATAATCGGCATCGACGAAGGGGATACCATGCTTATCAGCAAACCGGATGTTTTCGTCCTTGCGAAGAAGATATTCCCGCTCGGGATGGATGTTCGGATTGTAGAAGAAGATCGTGTAGTCGATACCCGATGCGGTCATGGCCTCCATCACCTCACCCGAACAGGGTGCGCAGCATGAATGGAGGAGCACCTTCCTGTGCCCATGCGGTGGGGTCAAAATCTGCCGGGGTTTCTCGTTCATCGGGGACTTCCGTTTTTTCCAAAAGGCCTGTCACATTATGAGATACGTTCGTCTGCATCGGACGCACCCCAAGGATATGGGCAATCGCGTACGTCAGGTCAGCACGGTTCAACGTGGAGACATGAAACTCGTTAATCCCATAGGTCTGCAAGGTACGGATCTGTTCCACCGCCACCATACTGGCAACGATACGACGAAGTTCAGGATTCTTCGCCGTCCCATCGAACAGATGCCTCAACCATGCCGGAACAGTTACCCCACACACAGCCGAGAAGCGCACGATCTGCTCGTAATTCGAAACCGGCATAATGCCAGGAATGATGGGGGCAGTAATTCCGGCCGCCAGACACCGATCCAGAAAAAGCAGATAAATTTCACTATCAAAGAAATACTGCGTGATGGCCCGCGTGGCCCCCGCATCAAGCTTGCGCTTGAGGTTATCCAGATCAGCTTCCGGGCTTAACGCTGTAGGATGGGTTTCGGGATAAGCGGCGACAGAAATATCGAAATCCGCGATACGACGCAGACCGGCAACAAGATCACTGGCATAGGTATAGCCACCCGGTCGCGGACTATCATCAACAGCGCCTGCGGAAGGATCGCCACGCAGGGCAACGATATGATGAACACCAGCATCCCGATAGCAACGGGCAAGATCATCTACGGCCTCGCGGGGCGCACCGACACAAGTCAGGTGGGCGGCGGGAATAAGGTCTGTATTCCGCTTCAGACGCAACACCGTGGAAAGAGTACCGGCCTGCGTGGTTCCGCCAGCCCCATAAGTGATTGAGACAAAGCGGGGTGCGAGAGGCGCCAGACGCCAGATACAGTGCCAAAGCCGTTGCTCCATTGCGTCAGTTCGCGGTAGGACAAACTCGAAGGACAGAATTGGGGTTTCGGAATTACACGACAACAGTCTGTCGATACGCTTTTCCGACAGCCATGTGCTCAAAATGCCTGTCATGTCAGCCGGAAGTTCTCACCGCGTCCAACTTTTCCTTGAAAATGTCGGGAGAAAGATTGAAGCCACCGTTCGATCCACTGTAAAAGTGGTCGTGAATGTCGTTGGAGACCATGGTCTGCATCCGCATGAATGATTGATCCTTCATAGTAGAAGTTTATAAAAATGAACTGAAATGATATATTTTTATGGCTATATGAATTTCGTGCATTTATCGGACAAAACATGGGCATTCTGGAACGCAGCCATCTAACAATCATTCGGGAAGTTGCACGGGAAGGTTCGCTGACGGCTGCCGGAGCGCGTCTGAATCTGACCCAACCAGCACTCAGCCATTCTATCCGCAAGATTGAACAGCAGCTTGGTGTCAGGATATGGCGGCGGGAGGGGCGATCCCTTGTTCTTACGCAGGCTGGTGAATGGCTTTTGTCTCTGGCAAACCGTCTGCTCCCTCAGTTTGAACTGGCAGAAAGCCGTATTGAACAATTCGCAAATGGCGGGCGCGGTACATTGCGCATCGGAATGGAATGCCATCCCTGTTATCAGTGGCTTCTGAAAGTCGTTTCACCCTATCTGGAAAGATGGCCAAAGGTCGATGTGGATGTGCGACAGAAATTCCAGTTCGGCGGGATCGGCGCACTGTTCAGTAATGAAATCGATATTCTGGTGACCCCTGATCCACTTTACAAACCCGGTCTCAAATTCACACCAGTATTTGACTATGAATTGGTTCTGGCTGTCGGCCCCGAACATCCTCTTCGGAAGGCCAAATTTGTCTTGCCGCAGCAACTCGCAGACGAAACATTGATTACCTATCCAGTTCCATCTGAACGGCTCGATATTTACACGCAGTTCCTGCAACCAGCGGGAATTGGACCACGGCAGCAGAAGCAGATTGAAACGACGGACATCATGCTGGTGATGGTGGCGCATGGGAGGGGCGTTGCAGCACTTCCTCGCTGGCTTGTGGAAGAATATGCCACACGCTTTGAACTTTATCCGGTGAAACTTGGCAAACAAGGCATTGCGAAACAGATATTCCTTGGTCATCGAGAAACCGATGAAGATATTAAATACCTTGAAGATTTTATAACGTTTGCTTCAGAAATCTGATAAATTCAATTCAGAAATAATTGAGCATTCTGCGGATGGAACAGCTTACGTCGGGGTATCCCTAGTGAAAATGCGCTGCGAATTGATAGAAACATTTCTGGGAGAAACGCATGGTCTTTTCATGGCGCGCCCCATAATGGTGTTGAATGTCTTCAACATTATGAAGTTGGCTACATCGAACAACATAAGAAAGCACTGAACATAGCACCCATCTACAAGCAGGAAGTTTACGTACGTTTAGAAAATTATTGGCTTCCTAAACTGATCCGCGACGAATAGTCAGGTCATATCGTTCGGCAACAAAATTATGGTCTGTATCCGAAAAACGAAGATCCAAATTCAGGTTTTGATATTTCTCTGCCCAATCGAGCAGTAATGGTGCCACACAATGCCCACCGAACGAAGCCGGTATCGCAACTTTCAATCTACCTTTGACATTAAAGTGTCCGCACTCCAGATATATTCACAAGCTCGAAGTTCTTTGAGGGTACGAACACACCGTTCGTAGTAAAGATGCCCTCTTCCATCAAACTGTTGAGACGGGTCATACGATCAAACCATTTTACGCCCAACCGATGCTCAATGCGACCAATTGTTTTCGCAACGGCGGAGCGCGAGAGGCCCAAACATTTAGCAGCTAAGGCAAAACCTCCGGCTTCGACCGTTGCGAGAAAGACGCTCACTCCTTCGAAAGAGTTTTTCATAATAGTATCGCTATGCAGGACAGTATCTCTCTCGAATTTTTACAAAATATGTTCCTTGAAAGATGACTTACGCTTGGGGGGCGTATCATTCCAACCTCCCCCCAACACCTTGTATAAGGTGACACTGTTAGAGAGCGTCTGAAGCTGTGTCGTAATCGCGCTCAATTGCGCTGTATAAAGTGTCCGCTGTGCCACGAGAGTCTCCAGATACGGATCGTATCCTGCCTTATAACGCTGCAACGCCAGGTCATATTGCCGCTGGTTGGCTGCAACGGCTTTCTGCTGCGCGCTCGTCTGTCGCTCATATGTTTCACGTCCGATCAGAGCATCCGCAACTTCTCGGAATCCCTGCTGAACTGTTTTTTCGTATCGCGCCACTTCCTCGCGTTTGCGGCTATGGGCCTGCTTGAGCTGGGCAGTCAGGCGGCCTGCATCAAACAGTGGTAATGTGATCTGAGGCGCCACATTCCACGCTCCCATCCCACTCTGGAACAGGCGCGTAATATTGTTGCTTGCCGTACCATTGGCAGCCGTGATCTGGATTTTCGGGAAAAATTCAGCACGGGCTGCGCCAATATCATCGTTAGCGGCGCGCAGATCCGCTTCTGCTGCGCGGATATCTGGTCGACGCGCAATCATCTCTGAAGGCAGACCTTCGGGAACCTCGGGAACCTCGGGAAAAGCACTGACCGCTTCAAGAGATGCTTTCGCGTTGAGCGACTGGACAGTCGCGTCCGGTAACGGCATCCCGACAAGCAGGGTCAACTGGTTAAACGCTTCGGCTTTCTGACGGGTGTAAATTTCAACATTCGTTTCCACATCATGCAGAGCAGATTCAGCCTCGGCGACATCGAGTTGCGTTCCAGTGCCCACGTCCGCCGTCTGCCTGACCAGATCGTAGGTACGCTGTCTGTTGGCAAGAACGGCCTGTGTCAGGGTCAGCGCCTGCGCATTTGCCACCCAGTTCAGCATGGCCGTCGCAACACTGGAAATAATGCTCAGCCGCATGGCCTGCTGGTTCAGCGCGCTGGCCATATAGCGGTCGAACGAGGCTCTCGATGCACTTCGTATGCGGCCCCACAGATCCACTTCATAAGCGGAAACGCCGAAACCAACCGCATACTGCCGCATGTAAATCGGTTCGTCCGTGCGGGACAGGCTCCAGATATGAGAGTTCATTTTCTGGACATTGGCACCCGCCGTTCCGTTCAAAGTCGGGAACAGGGCTGCGTTCTCAATGTCGAATTGTGAACTGGCTGCGGCCGTCTGCTGCTGGGCAATACGCAGATCGCGGTTGTTCTCCAGCGCTGTGGCGATAAGGGTCTGCATGACGGGGTCGCGGTAGAAATCGCGCCAGTCCTGCAGAAGCGCTGTGTCATCCTTCGCCTGCGTAGAGCGTTCACCGCTGGATGGCCATGTCGTGGACACCGGTGCAGCCGGTCTGTGATAATGCGGGATCATGGTGCAACCACCGAGCAAAGCCGTCAGCGCGATCCCGTGAAGAAGGAATGAAGCCCGCACGCTCAGATCACCTTCAGGTTCTTGTCGAGTTGTGGCGCGACAACACTGCCTTCATGCAAGGCGGACGGGGGATGCACGACAAGCTGGCTGCCATCTGGCAATCCCTCCAGAATTTCCAGATGATCGCCATAATCCCGGCCGATCTTGACCTTGTGAACCGCGATTTTATTGTCAGCCGTGACAGTTTCAACAGACAGACCATCAGCCTCATAATTGAGGGCTTCTGAGGGCACCATGATGACAGAGGCCGCCCGTGGCAGGTCAAAATGGATTTCCGCATAAAGCCCGGCTGTCAGGCGATTATCGTGGTTATCAATTTCAATCTCGACGGGCAGCATACGGCTTCCCTGTTCCAGCGCGTGCCCAGTTCGCGTCACTGTGCCTTTGAAAGTCTGACCAGGTCGTTCCGGCACCACGATCGAAGCCGGCTCACCCACTTTGACTGTCAGAGCTGCATCCTGGGGAACATGGACACGTACGCGCAACCTGTCGGTGCGGGTGACCACAAACAGGGGACGTGACGTGGCATTATCAGCACTGACCAGATCTCCGGCCTCCACGTTCCTAACGGTGACAACCCCGTCATAAGGGGCGCTCACCGTCGTATAGGCCTGACGCTGCGCGGTTTCAGCCAGCACGGCATCAGCGGCTTTTTGTTCGGACTGCCGGGCATTCTGTGTCAGGCGGTCCACATCGAAATTCTGCTTGCTAACAGCCCCGCCACCGACAAGTCCGCCGGACCGCCGTGCTGTAATCTGGGCCAGAGCCAGATTGGCACGGGCCTGCGCCAGTGTGGCCTGCGCCTGCTCAACGCGATGATCGAGTTCCGGCGCATGGATAATGGCGAGAACCTGTCCGGCCTGCACAGGAGTTCCAATATCCACAAACCGCTTGTCGATATAACCTGAAGCGCGGGCCCCAATGGGTGTTGTCTCAATCCCCACGGTTTCGCCTGGCAGATCCAGCGACAAAGATTGTGTCGAAGCACGCGCGATCATGGTCCGCACATCCGGAACCTGCTGATCGCGTTCTCTGGCCGTTGCCGTGACCGCGTGTGCGCGTTCGACATGGGTATAAACGCCATAACCAACTGCGACGATAACAGCCAGTCCGGCAACAATGCCGGTGGAAAGCCGCCTGCGTTCGTGGCCAGAGTGGGACATGACAGGCTCAGACGACATTCTCATATTCCTCAAGCATGCGGGATTCACGACGGCGCAGGCGGCTATAGAGCCAGGGGACAACAAAAAGCGTGGTGCAGGTGCCAATCATCAGCCCACCGATTACGGCGCGGCCCAGAGGTGCGTTCTGCTCGCCGCCGTCTCCGAGGCCCAGCGACATCGGCAACATACCAATCACCATCGCAAGGGAAGTCATCAAAATTGGTCTCAGACGTTCCCGGCCTGCTTCCATGGCAGCCTCCATGGCGTTCATGCCATGCGCGCGGCTTTCCTTGGCGAAGGTGACAAGCAGGATGGAATTGGCACTCGCCACGCCCACGCTCATGATCGCCCCCATGAGTGAGGGCACGGAGAAGGTTGTCCCCGTGACGAAAAGCATGAGCACGATGCCACACATGGCGCCGGGCAGACCCAGTATGACAACCAGCGGGTCCATGAAAGATTGGAAGTTCACAACCATCAGCAGATAGACAGCAACGGCAGCCACCAGCAGGCCGATTTCAAGGCGCGTGAACGAGGTGTTCATGCTGTCAATCTGCCCTGCCACTTCGATGTTGTTGCCGGGTTTCAGGTCGGCTTTATGCCGGTCCACGATCCGCCCGATATCGCGCGCAATGCTTCCTAGGTCGCGATCCTCGGCGCTGGCGTCGATGTCCAGAACCGGCTGGATGTTGCTGTGTGAAATCACGTCAGGCGCTACCGCGCGCTCGATGGTTGCCACGTTTCTCAGCAGTGTCGGGATACCGGCCACCTGTGATGCATTCCCCGCCACCACCAGCTTGCCCAGATCATCAACGGTGTTGACCTGATATTGCGGTGTCTGCACGGCAACCGGGTAAAGCGTTCCCATCTGCGGATCGGGCCAGAAGTTCGGCGTGACGGTGTTGGAGGAAGCCTGCGAGACCATGACGCTACGGGCTACGTCGTTCAGAACGAGATTGAGGTCCTGTGCCCGTTCACGGTCGATCGATACGTTCAGGGCAGGTGCTGCAAGCTGCTGATGCAGGTGCACATCCACCAGACCGCGCACATGGCGCATGTCCTCCATGATCTTGCTCATAACGGCACGATTATTGGCCTGATCATACCCCGTAATCCGCACATCAATCTGGGATGTCAGCCCGAAGTTCAAGATCTGTGTCACCATGTCGGCAGGCTGGAAATAAAACACGACATCGGGGAAACGCTTGGCCAGAACTGTGCGCAGGCGGCTGATATACTCCGCTGTCGGGCGATGCTTTTCCTTCAGGGCCACCATGATCTGTCCGTCATTCGGGCCGATGGTCGAGCCATCATCAAAGGGCATGGAATAACGGAAGGGGATGCCAATATCGTCAAGCACCAGTTCGCGCTCATTCTTGGGAACAACTTCGCGAATGGTATCTTCCACCTGATCGAAAATCCGTTCGGTCGTCTCAATTCGCGTGCCCGCAGGCGCACGGACGTGCAGCTTGAACTCTCCGGCATCAATAACCGGGAAAAAGTCCTGCCCCACCTGCGTTGCAAGAAGGACCGCGCCCAGAATAAAGATACCGCCCAGAGCCGGCACTTTCCATGCGCTGTGCAGAAGGCCGGACAGCGTCTTTTCATAACCATTCCGAAAACGCTCGAACCGGGCATCAAATTTTGCACCGAACCGTTCAAAAATCGTGGGGGGCTTCCCAGCCTCTTCTCGCCGCTTTTTGGCCTGTTCTTCGGAGCGCAGCAGAAGAGCCGCAAAAATCGGCACCAGAGTCCGGCTGATGACGTAGGAGGCCAGCATCGCATACACAACGGCCAGCGCCATAGGTGTGAACAGGAAGCGTGATGGTCCGGTCAGGAATTCCACGGACACGAACACACAGGAAATCGCCAGCGTGGACACCAGTGTCGGCAGTGCAATGCCCGCGGCACCATCCAGAACGGCCTTGCGCAGTTCAGCCCCGTCATGATGCAGACGGTGAATATTCTCGATGGTGACTGTAGCATCATCCACCAGAATGCCCACGGCCAGTGCGAGGCCACCCAATGTCATGAGATTGAGGGTTTCTCCCGTAGCAGAGAGAATGGCTATCGACGACAGGATCGCGAGTGGGATGGAAACCGCCACAATCAGCGTGGAACGCCAGCTTGCCAGAAAGGCGAGGATCATGGCGGCTGTCAGCAGACCGGCAATTACAGCTTCAGACGCCACGCCCTTGATGGCGGCCTTCACAAACAGGGACTGATCGAACAGTTCGTCAATCTTCATGCCCGGAGGGGCTGCGGCGCGTGAGATGGGCAGAACCGTGTCTCGCATGGCGTTCACAACCGCCAGCGTGGACGCATTCCCGGCTTTCATGATCCGCAGCAGGACTGAGCGCTGCCCTTCACGGCGCACCACGTTATGCTGTACCTCCCAGCCGTCACGGACCTGCGCGACATCGCGGATGCGGATGATGGCCCCTGTGTTTGGGTCTTTACGCAGTGGAATGTTGTTGAGCTGCTTTGAAAAATACGGGATGCCGTTCATCTGGATATTGTATTGAGACGGTCCGAATTTCACCGTTCCACCCGGAAGCGTCAGGTTCTGGGCGTTGATGGCGTTGGAGACATCCAGAGGGCTGATTTTCATCGCCTGCAACTTGGTCGGGTCAATATCGACCATGATCTGACGGATCTTGCCACCATGCGGTGGCGGCAGAAGTGTACCGGGAACAGGTGCCATCTGCTGCCGCAGACGATACACGCCATAATCGTACAGCTCGCTTTCTGTCAGTTTGTCTGATGACAGGGAAAGCTGGAGAACCGCCACGCTGGAGGCGCTGTACTGCATGATAATGGGGGGCTGCACACCTGGTGGCAGCTGGGCACGGATGGATTGCGTGGCGGCAACGGTCTGCCCGAGAGCGACCCCGATATCCACCCCTGGCTGAAAATACAGCTTTTGAAGCACAAGACCGGGTGTGGTCTGGCTTTCGATCGTCCGCAGATTGTTGACAAAAAAGCTGTGAGAAAACTCTGTATAGGTACTAATGCGTTTTTCGGTTTCCGGTGCAGATAGGCCATCATAATACCAGACGACGGTCACGACCGGGATATCGATATTGGGGAAAATATCAGTCGGCGTTCTGAAGATGGCGGAAATGCCAAGAAGAAGAATCAGCAATGCTCCGACGATAAAAGTATAGGGCTTTCGGAGCGCAAGACCAACAATGCCCATATCTTCTGAAAATCCTGCTTTTAACCGGGAGCGCACGCGACCACGATGATTTTGACATCGAGACAGTCAATCATCTTGGAATGTACACTGCACATTTATCGAACAATTAGAGGAGCAGAATATTCATAAGCTCCATATTGAGACTAGTCGGTTTTTTCCGAACATGATTATGAGATAAATTCATCAATGATCTCACTATCACGCACAACCAGCCAAATGATCTCATGAGGAATGCCTTATCGAGGCACCTCATGAGATTCAAAAAACTATCCCGATCGTCCTGAAATTACCAAGGGAGATGACCGTCTTCATTCTGGAACGTTCCGGTTGGTCCATCTTTCCCGATCAATGCCAGTTTAATGGCGATACCAGCGGCTTGTTCAGGTTTGCGTGTTGGAGCAACCACAGCGTCTTTCGTTGCATCCGTTGCTGTATATCCAGGGCAGACGGCATTCACCTTGATGCCCTTCTCGGACAACAGTGTCGCATAAGTGAGTGTGAGTGAATTTACAGCCGCCTTTGAAGCCTGATAGGTCGGCAGAACAAAGGCTGAATACTGCCATGCCTTGTCACTCCGAAGACCAAACGAACCCAGTTCCGAGGAGACATTCACGATGGTCGCAAAGGGCGCTTCTTCGAGGAGCGGAATACAGGCATCCATCAAGCGAAGCGTGCCGACGACATTGAGGGCCAAAGTCTGTTCCATACGCTCAACGAGCGTCAGATCCTGGGCAAAATCTAAACCTATGCCGGCATTGTTGACCAGAATATCCAAGCGTCCGTAGTCACGCTGGATAAGGCCACAGGTTTTCCACACGCTTGCATCGTCTGTCGTATCAAGCTGGACAGCACGAACATCCAGCCCCTCCTGCCTTAAAGCGGCGCTAACCTCATCCCCCTTTTCCAGATTTCGGCTCCCTAAAAGAACCGTTATGCCTTGCCGCGCCAGACCTTTGGCGATTGCAAAACCGATGCCCCTATTTGCACCACTTACCAGAGCTATTTTTTTCTGATTGCTTGATTGAGACATTGTCAGTGTTCCAGAACGTAATTGGATATGAGCAGCAAATTTGCGGCATATCCTGATGAAACAGACCCGATCATAAATGAGCGAGCGCCTTGCGGAATCAGGCTGACAACCCGTATAAAACCTCAAGTTAACTTGAGGTCAAGCGCTAAAATGACAGGACAAAAATCATCTGCGACTTTTCTAACAGTCGGGGAAGTCTCGCGTCGTAGCGGCGTTGCCGTGTCGGCTTTACATTTTTACGAAAGTAAAAATCTAATTTCTTCAATCAGAACACAAGGCAACCAAAGACGCTACGCGCGGGATATGCTGCGGCGAATTGCGCTGATTAAAGCCGCGCAATCCCTGGGTATCTCTTTAGCGGATATTACAGCCATATTGGCTGCGTTTCCGCTCACTGACAAAATTTCCGCCAAAGATATTGATCAAATGGTACGGAAATGGTCTGTAATGCTTGATGCGCGCATTGCAGGACTGACAAAACTCCGTAATCATCTTGATAAATGTATCGGATGCGGATGCTTGTCCCGAACCGATTGCCCCTTGGTCAATCCTTCAGACTGTCTTTCCAAGAAGGGGCGCGGCGCGGTCGTTCTCTCCTGATCATTGAGTTCATTACATCAGGGATTTCTTCGCATATAACGCGTCTATTTCTTAACTAAAATACGGCGGATCGGGACGATTACATGGCACGCGAAAACTTGAATGATTTGACCGCTCTGGTCGCTGTTGCACGGGCAAAAAGTTTTACAAAAGCTGCCGCGAAATTAGGCGTATCACAGTCGGCACTCAGCCATACCATTCGTCTTTTGGAAGAGCGCCTTGACTTGAGATTGCTGACCCGCACGACAAGAAGCGTTACGCCCACAACTGCTGGACAGCAACTGATCAGCGGCATTGCACCACATTTAGACCAAATAGAAAATCAACTGATATCATTAGGAGAATTAAGAAATCAGGAATCTGGGAATCTTCGAATTACAATGCCTGATGATGCTCTGGCTTACGTTGTCCTGCCTAAGATAAAAGAATTCGTCCAAAAATACCCCAAAATCAATGTAGAGTTTGTAGCAGATCTTAAACTTATTGATATTTTTTCTGAAGATTTTGATGGAGCAATTCGACTTGGTGAAAATATAACAAAAGAGATGACATCTGTTCCTATCACACCAGATATTCGTTTTGTTGTGGCTGGATCACCTGAATATTTTTCAAAAAATCCCAAACCGAAACACCCAAAGGATTTATTAAATCATAATTGTCTAACCTTACGGCTTCCAACGCATGGTCGCATTTACGCTTGGGAGTTCGAGAAAAAGGGGAAAGACATAACCGTGAAAGTAGAAGGATCTTTAATTTTTAATAGCATTTTTCCCATTCGAGATGCCTGCCTGGAAGGTTTAGGTTTGGCTCATATGCCTGAAATGGTAGCACGAAAATACATTCAGGAAGGACGCCTCCTGCAGGTTCTAGAAGACTGGTGCCCTTACTGGTCCGGGTATCATCTCTGCTTCCCCAGACATCATGAAAATGTTGCTCCACTCTCTCTTTTTATCGACGAAATGCGCCTTCATAAAAGCAACCGTTGAATTTCAAATATCTCCCCATTTTCAAGATTAAAAATGGGGAGATATTAAAATTAACGTTCAAATATTACGTTAGATTTTACTTTGATATGGCGACACCCACTATATTCCGCGTTTGTAGATGCGGTTTGCCATTAACGCGCTGAGTGACGCTGCTATAAGAATGAGTGCGCTCACACCAAAAGTCGCACGATAGCCACTTCCGTCGAAGAGAATTCCCCCGCAGGTTGCCCCCATGGTAATAGCCAATTGTACGACCGCAACCATAAGCCCACCTCCTGCTTCCGCATCATTGGGAAGCGTTCTCGCCAGCCAGGTCCACCAGCCAACAGGAGCAGATGTCGCAAACAGCCCCCAGATGGTAAGAATGACGGCAGACATCACGATCGACTTACCCAGGCAAAGAAGCCCGACAGCCAGCAACGCCATAATAAATGGAATGATGATAAGAACCGGATAAACACTGTTCTTCAACAACCCACCAATCAACAGAGTTCCAACAAGACCAGAGACCCCTATCAGCAACAAAATGAACGACAGAGTGGAGACGTTGACGTGAGCAACAATTTCAAGAAATGGTCTTACATAAGTAAACAGGCTAAATTGCCCCATAAAGAAAAGGCCTGCTCCCGCCATACCAACGGCGACCAAAGGTTTTTTGAGCAACCTGAAAACGTTTGGTGACGCATGGGTCTTACCAGACGTCATGGACGGCAGACTTACCAGTTGCCAAAGGAAGACAATAACAGCAACTGGAACAACACAAAAAAATGCTCCACGCCAACCGATCAGACCGCCAAGAAAACTGCCTGCAGGAGCGGCGATAACGGTTGCCAGGGCATTTCCGCCGTTCAGAATGGCCAGAGCCCGTGGAACATGATGTTCTTCGACCAACCGCATGACTGTAGCAGCCGACATCGACCAAAAGCCGCCAATGACCACCCCGATCAAAGCGCGGCCGAGCATGAAAATGAGATAATTTGGTGCGACGGACACAACGCTCCCGGAAACAATCATCACACCAATTAGCCCCAACAGGAGCCATTTGCGATCGAGCCCTCTAGTCAGGGAAGATATGAACAGGCTCGTCAATACGGCAAAAGCACCAGAAACTGAAATGGCCTGCCCGGCCTGCCCTTCACTGATCTGTAAATCAGCTGCAATCGGGGTCAAGAGACTGACGGGCATAAATTCGGATGCAATGAGAGCGAATGCCCCGAGAGACATGGCGAGCACGCCACTCCACGAGCCAGATCTCGCTTCTGGCTCCACTTCCACATCAGGTGATATGTCAGATACTTCTTTCATTATACCTCAACTGAGCGGCCCACTTTCGGAATATAAAGGCCATTTTTCTGAATTCATCAGTATTTTTAAGTATATTGTGACTAAAGATAATAAATAATTTTAATCACAATAAAAAACTCATCAAGAATGTGCTGAATAAACCAGATGACGTGCCAGAACTAGACCGTATAATATCATGATCAAAATGAGCAGATTTCATGAATTAGACTAAGATCCCGCCCAGCAGTATTCATGAAATATACTCATCTCTATGTTCTAAATATCGCCTCTAAACTCAAGCTTTTTATATCGCTATAATGGTTGAGTCAGGTGTACCAGATGAGTGATTCTCAGCGGCAAGATCACAGCGTATTTTGTTTCTACAAAGCTCGGTGAGACCATCTACTGCGTAAGTCGGTCTGAATGTGTCACCCACGTTACGGGTTTTCGCAAAGGTTTCATCTCCAGATGGGAGATAAGGTAAATATGAAAATACGTCTGACACTTGGAGAACAAGTGATCTTTGCTTCGTTGGAAGACACTCCTTCCGGGAGAGATTTTCTCTCTCTTTTGCCAATGACCTTGATGCTTGAAGATTACAATGCGACTGAGAAGATCTGTGACCTTCCCCGGCATTTGTCGAGCGACAAAGCACCCAAAGGATATGCTCCTTCCGCAGGCGACATTGCCTATTATGCTCCTTGGAGGAATATCGCCATCTTTTATCGTAACTTTGAATATTCATCTGGCCTCATCAAGCTCGGCCAGATTGAAGACAACCTTGAGGGGCTTGCTCTCACCGGTCGCCTAAAAATGCAGGTGGAAGCTCTTTAAGCAAAATACATACTGCTATTAATGTATTAAGAATTGTTCGAGGAATCACCATATGAACCAGAAACAGTTTATTTTATCCTACGTCAAAAGAAAATACGATACGATCCCAGACCATCCTTTTCATTACTTTCCCGACTATATCGCACTCCGGCACGAAGATCGCGAGACGTGGTTTGGACTTATCATGAATGTGCCCCGTCAGACACTCAAGCTGAGTGAAGGCGGGAATGTCGATATTCTCGACGTCAAATGCCGCCCGGAAAATATACAGGATTATCTTACGACAGAAGGAATTGTTCCGGCCTACCATATGAACAAATCCCACTGGATCAGTATCCTGCTGGATGGCAGCGTTTCTGATGCTCTCATCGAAAATCTTATCGACGTCAGTTTCGAACTGACGCTCTAGAGATTTTTTCCCATGCACAAGGCTTCAGACAGACTAAAAATCGTAGTCTCTGAACACTCTGTCGATTGCTGCGTGGCAACACTCAAACCGCTTAGGATTACCATAAATGATTAAAGATAAAGTCGTCCTCATCACGGGCGCATCCTCGGGGATCGGCGAAGCCGCGGCAAAGCTACTGGCCGCAAAAGGGGCAAAAGTTGTCCTCGGTGCGCGCCGGGAAAGCCTGCTAAAACAGATCGTGACCGACATTGAAAAAGCCGGCGGTCAGGCTGCCTATCAGGTTCTGGACGTCACGAAGCCATCTGATAACGAACGCATCGTACAATTCGCCAAGGACACGTTCGGTCGTCTGGATGTCATCTTCCTGAACGCGGGCCTCATGCCCAATTCTCCGGTTTCGGCACTCAAAACCGATGACTGGAACAGGATGGTCGACGTCAACATCAAGGGCGTCCTGAACGGCGTCGCAGCCGTCATGCCGTCTTTTCTGGAGCAGAAATCCGGACAGATCATTGCGACGTCATCCGTTGCCGGCATCAAGGCCTATCCGGGATGCGCTGTCTATGGCGGCACGAAATGGTTCGTGCGCAATTTCATGGAAGTGCTGCGTATGGAGTCCGCATCCGCGAACAGCAACATCCGTACCGCAACGCTCTACCCCGCTGCGATCAACACCGAGTTGCTTGATTCCATCACGGACAGTGCCGTGCAGGAACAGATGCAGGGTCTTTACAAGACGTATGGCATCTCGCCTGATCGCGTTGCCGAAGTCGTTGCGTTTGCCATCGACATGCCGGAAGACACGACTGTCAATGAATTTACGGTCGGTCCTGTAAACCAGCCCTGGTAACAGGCAGGCATAGTGTCAGGCTCGCTCCTTTTACGAGCCTGACATTTCCGCTTCGTTTTTCCGGTTTGAAAATATCCGCGCGTTCACGAGAATAATCATCAACGCCGCAGCGATAAAACTCACGGAAAGCAACGGGATACGAGCAGCCCCGAAGCGGTCAAAAACCAGACCTCCAAGCGCGCCTCCGCTAAAAATTCCAGTGTTGTAAACTGTCGTCAGCATCGCTGTCGCCAGCTCCGCATGGGCACGCCCGGCAATCCGGGCTGTTGCCGATTGCAGGATCGTTGGCAGCCCGCCGAATGAGCATCCCCACAAGAAAATCATCACGACTTCGATTGCCGGGGAACGGACCAAAAACAGGACCAGAAGCGACACCACCGTCAGTGCAGGCGCCGTAACCGCGACACCAAACGGAGATTTGTCAGTCAGCCGTCCTACCGTCGTAACTCCTATCAGGGCGCCACTCCCGAAAAGCAGCAAGGCCTCGGTCGTTCCATGCGTCAAACTCAGCATTCCGGCAAAAGGTGCGATATAGGTGTAAAGAGCATAATGCGCGATGATGCCCAACAGCGTCACCAGCAACACCTGCCGCATTCCCGGAATACGTGCGACATGTTTTATGGAAGACGCCTGCTCTTCCTCCAGACTGGAAACAGACGGAAGAATAACCAGCATCCATGCGACAATGCCGAGCGCCACAGCCGACAGCAACGCGTAACTGACGCGCCAGCCCAACACTCCCCCCATCATGGTCCCGAGAGGCAAGCCCGCGACCATGGCAACCGTGCTCCCCACAAGCGTCATTGCAACGGCCCGCCCGACATTTCTGCCGTCGCTGATCCTGACTGCGAACCCGATCACGACAGGCCATGCAACGCCCGCCGCAAGACCAGCAATGATCCTTGCTGCCACTGTAAGAGCATAAGACCCTGACAGCGCCGTCACGCTGTTCGCCAGCGCAAAACAGAAAAGCAGGCCAATCAGGAGAGGTCTACGTGGAAGGCCTCTGGTCAGCGCCACGACTGGAATGGCAGCCGCCGCGGAAGCCAGTGCATAAACAGAGACAAGCAGACCAATCGCAGAGGGCGCGACATCAAGATCCTGCGCCATCGCCGGCAGGACACCCGCCGGCATGGTCTCGGTCACAATCATCAGAAAAGCTGTCGTCGTCAGCGGGAGCAGAGCGCCAATCCGCATTCGACCACCGGGCAAGTCATGATCCAGTCGGGCGTTGGGAGATGTCGTCACACTCTGGTTTTTCCTGAACGAAGGGCCATTACGTAGGGGCTGATGGCTCCTGGATGCTTTGTGCCCTGATAAACTCGGCGAGGACACGGGCTGAGGAAATCGCCCGCGGCCAGCCAATATAGAACGAAAGATGCGTGACAAGTTCGGAAAGTTCGTCCCGCGTCACGCCCATCCTGACGGCTTTTCCAAGATACATCGCCAGAAACTCATTCTGCCCGGAGCCAATCATGGCACTGACAGTCACGAGATTTCGGTCTCTTGGCGTCAGGCCAGGACGCAACCACACGTCTCCATACAGCAGATCGTTCGTAATCTCGACAAGGCCCGGCGCAACCGTCCCGAAACGCTCCTGAAGCAGGGCAACTCGGGCCGCATCCCCCGGAAGCGCCTCATCAACCGACAACAGATCCGGACTCACGGGCGGCAACTGATCCGTTGACACGCCGCGTTGCTCGAAAATCCCCTTCAGGGAAACAACCGCATTAAACGCCGTCGACCATCCCGCATAAAAAGCGACATGCGTGATGAGTTCAGACAGTTCATCTGGTGTCACCCCACTGTCGAGCGCCCTGGTGAAATAATGCGCGAACCCGATTGTCCGCTCCCCAGCCACGAGAGCGGAGACGGTCACGAGACTTCGGTCACGTGCGGAAAGACCGGAGCGCGCCCACAGATCCCGAATAATCGCGGCTTCCGTATAATGCGCCAGAGCAGGAGCCACACCGCGCACATCTTCCAGCGTCAGAGACGGAGTATTGGACATCGTCTTGCTTCCTCCATGGCACCGCTCGAAGCGAAAAAGACGATGCTCTTCCGCTGCCGCATACGCGGCATAGCCGAGCGTTCCAAAAGTTACTTGCTCTGTGTTGAACCCGAGACAAAGCGCTGGGTGATTTCTACCACGCGCTGCCCAAGATGTGCCGCTGTGTCGAGATCGCTCTTGATCGGCGTCACATCCGGGGCCTGATCATTGTTGGACTGCGCCATGGCGCCCAACCAACTACCATGGCGATTCAGGTCGTTCACGCTACCAGTACTGGTGCTATTACCTGGCATCAGGCCGAGATTGACCCACGTCATGCCATGCTGGGCAGCGAATAGCGTGAGAGAAACCAATGAGTTGAGTTTGTCGCCATGCTGGGCGCCCGAGTTGGTGAACCCCGCCGCAATCTTGTTAAGCCACTTCTGCTCAAACCACGCAGTTTTGGTGGAAGCTTCCATGAATTCTTTAAATTTCGCGCTGATCGCACCGTTATAGGTCGGCGAACCAAAGATAATCGCGTCACTGGCTTCCAGCGTGTCCCAGGGAATCTCTCCGTCACCGATCGAAATCAACTTCACATCGGCGCCTGCCACGCGACGCGCGCCTTCCGCAACCGCTTCTGCCTGCCTGGCAGTATGGCCGTAACCACTGTGATATACGATAGAAATCAGCATGATAGATAATCCTGCACTATGTTTTTGCCGCAGAGGGCGGGCAAAGAGCGACACTCTTCCGACCAACTCCACACTGGGCCTCGGTAAGTTTATAATGTAGAATTATATGAGCGTGTGGCGAAATATATTCCCATAATATGAGCGTATAATTCTACAATAAGGGTACCATGCACCACCGCCTTGAAAATATATCCGTCTTTGTCGAAGCCGTTGAGGCAGGCGGTTTCTCCCGCGCGGCAGAACGTCTCGGTCTGTCGCGCTCCGCTGTGGGAAAGGCCGTGGCACGACTGGAGGAACGGCTTGACGCCAGGCTCTTCAACCGGACGACGCGCGTTCTCACCCTGACCGAAGAAGGGCAGATTTATTACGATAAATGTCGACGCGCCCTTAAGGAATTACGCTCGGGAGAAGAACAGCTCCACGCGGGTCGTACCGACGTTGCTGGCAAGGTTCGCATGTCGATGCCAATCTTGTTTGGTCGTCATTGTGTCACACCGATTCTTTTGGAACTGGCTCGCCAATATCCCAATCTTGATCTTGATTTGCGCTTCAGCGATCTCCTTGTGGACGTAATAGGAGAAGGTTTTGATCTGGTAATTCGCCAAGGTCCGATCGCAGATGGAAGCGGATTGCGCATTCGAAAAATATGCAGTCAGAATAAAATTGTTTGTGCTGCACCGTCATATTTTTCCGAACGTGCCAAACCTCAAACAATTCATGATCTTGAGATGCACGATGCCCTGGTTTACTGGCGTTCAAACAGGCTTTTTCCGTGGCAGTTAAGGGATCTGGACGGCAATCTACAGAACTGTAAATTAAAGTGGCGTCTTCAGTTCGACAATCTCGAGGCGATTGTCGATGCTGCCGTTGCAGGACTAGGGATTGCGTGGTTGCCTGACTGGCTTATCAGACCTCATCTGAATGATGGTCGCCTTCTCTCTCTCCTGGACGGATTTCCCTCTACTGCTGTTGATACGTTCGCTGTCTGGCCAGAAACGCCAACATTACCCAAACGCCTGCGTGTAATTGTCGATACTTTGGCTGAAAAATTGCCCGGTATCAGTCAAGAAGATCCGATGCCCCACTAATGTAATTGAGTAAAAATGGCCCTGTTGTAAGGATGCTTTAAACCATACACAGTTTACTCACACTCATGAGAATACCTCATGACCATGTCTATAATGAAAGGGCTAATCCCTGCCTGGGAAAAGGGCTATCTTTTCCCTCATTAGCGCCTTCATCAAGAGCTGATCGATAGACAGAGCTGTTTCAACGGATAATGGGCGGCCCAAATAGTTACCTGAAAGGTCGCTTCAGGCTCCTGTCATTCGAAAACAGAAAAGAATTTACAGCGGTAACGAGGCGCGACCACACACGGAAGGATTGACCATGCACTATACATATCTTGGTCGGACAGGTCTGAAAGTCAGTAAGTTCTGTCTGGGCACCATGAATTTCGGTATGGTTACGGATGAGCCAACGGCTTTCACCATCATGGACACTGCGCTGGACTCCGGGATCAATTTCTTCGACACCGCCGACGTTTACGGTGGGCCACAAACACCGGACATGGCACAGGGTTTTGGCACATCCGAAGAGATCATCGGCAACTGGCTCTCAAAAGATACAAGTCGCCGGAGCCAGATCGTCCTGTCCACCAAGGTGTACCAGCCGATGGGTCTGGGTCCGAACGACAAATATCTGTCAGCCTATCACATCAGAAAGGCCTGTGAGGACAGCCTGCGACGCCTCAAGACAGATCATATCGATCTGTATCAGATGCACCACATCGATCACCGGACGCCCTGGGAAGAAATCTGGCAGGCAATGGAACTGCTCGTTCAGCAGGGCAAAGTAATTTACGTCGGCAGCAGCAATTTCGGCGGCTGGCACATTGCCACCGCACAGGCCGCGGCCAAGGCCCGGAACTTCATGGGGCTGGTCTCGGAACAGAGCCTGTACAACCTGACCGCCCGCATGATCGAACTTGAGGTCATTCCCTCCTGTCGGCACCATGGTCTCGGCATCATCCCGTGGAGCCCGCTTGGCGGCGGTCTGCTCGGTGGCGTTCTGGGCAAAGAAAGCGGGACGCGCAGAGCCAGCAAAATCAAGGAAATCGAGAAATACCGACCACAGCTTGAAGCCTATGAATCCCTCTGCGCGGAACTTGGCGAACAGCCCGCTGACGTCGCACTGGCCTGGCTGCTCCACAACCCTGTCGTGACAGCCCCAATCGTCGGCCCCCGCACGCAGGAGCAGTTGGCAAGCAGTCTTAAAGCACTGGACGTTAGTCTCTCTCCAGACACATTGAAGCGTCTGGATGAAATCTGGCCCGGCCCCGGCGGTGAAGCACCCGAAGCTTACGCCTGGTAACAACCGGCCCTCTTCCAACTGCTACTTCCCCCTGACACCAGCACGCCTGCCTGTGTCAGGGGGGGGCGATACCCTTTTATAGACTTCTCGACGCGGCATCGAGCTGGTCGAATTCTTCATCCGAAAGCGTAATCGCAGCCGCAGCAACGTTCTCTTCCAGATGGCTGACACGGCTAGTTCCCGGAATGGGCAACATCACGGGACTACGCCTGAGGAGCCATGCCAATGCGATCTGACCCGGTGTCGCAGCATGTGTTCTTGCAATGCTATCGACAATCCCGCCCGGCTTTGCCAGTTCGCCGGCCGCCAGAGGAAACCAGGGCATAAAACCGATGCCATTGGCTTCACAGTATTCCAGCACATCTTCATCCGCACGGTCGGTCAGATTGTACCGGTTCTGAACAGTAGCGACCGGGAATATCTTTCTGGCAGCCTCAATCTCCGCGACCGATACCTGACTCAGCCCGGCATACCGGATGAAGCCCTGCTCGATAAAGGAGCGAATGGTCTCAAACTGTCCCTCTGCGGGAAGTTTAGGATCGATCCTGTGAAGCTGCCAGAGATCGATCCGTTCAACCTTCAGCCGCCGAAGGCTCAGACGAACAGCCTGCCCGAGATAGTTTGGATCCCCGACCTGCGGCCATTGTCCTTCCGTCCGGCCAGGACGAACCAGACCGCCTTTCGTCGCAATGGTCAGGCCCCTGTAAGGCGCCAGAGCCTCGGCAATCAGATCCTCGCTGACGAAAGGGCCATAGCTGTCCGCGGTGTCGATGAAATTGACACCGATTTCCGGCAGGCGGCGCAAGACGCGCAGGGCCTCTTCCCGATCTTCAGGCTCTCCCCACACACCCGGTCCGGTAAGGCGCATTACACCAAACCCTAGACGATGAACGGAAATTTCTCCACCTAGCAGGAACTCTCCGGAAAGACTGGCATTAATTCGTGTCATGTCGGCATCCTTCATCACGCATTCGGCACCTGCACTCGGGCATCGTAACACTCGTTTTTTTCAATCCCCGAGAAATTCAACGAGTTTTCAAAATAACCGGACTGCTGCTGGCAGGAACGGTCTGCTCCCTGAGTTTTTTCACATCCGGCTTCATCACGGGAGACTGCCGGTTTCCCCACGAGGATCGGATAAAAGTCAGCACATCTGCGATTTCCCCGTCGGAGAGCTGCTCGCGATATGACGGCATTCGGTAGGAATCCGGCACACCGGCAGCGACGACACGGCCAGACCCGTTGAGTGTGACGTTGATGGAAGAGGAACTGTCCGGCACCAGAGACGAAGCTGCTCCTGCCAGCGGAGGAACCCACTGCCCCTGCCCGCGCCCATCCGTGCCATGACAGAAACTGCACTTTGCCATATAGGTCTGCGCGCCCGGGATACCCTGCCGTCCGGCGGGTTGGACAACCGCAGCCTGTGTCGGCTCATACTGCCACGGCGTTCCGTCACGTTGCGCGTTGCCAGGCAGAGACTTGAGATAATGCGCAACTGCCCGCAGATCATCATCCGAGAAAAACTGCGTCGAGTTGTTGAAAGCCTCCGTCATGGAGCCGAACACGACGGCATGTTCGTTCCGGCCGGTCTTGAGAAAACGGAAGACATCCTCCTCGCTCCACCGACCCAGACCCGTGTTTGCATCGTTGCGCAGGCTGGGCGCAAACCAGCCATCGATCAGAGCGCCGGAGACAAAGGCCGCACTATGGCTGTCTGTCCCCTTTTCGTTGAAGGCCAGACTTCGCGGCGTATGACAGGCCCCGCAGTGCCCCGCCCCTTCAACAAGATAGGCCCCGCGGTTCCATTGGGCATCTTTCGACGTGTCCGGGCGATAAACGTCTGACGGGGCAAAAACCACATTCCAGAAAGCCAGAGGCCAGCGCATGTTCAGCGGCCAGGGGATCGTGCTTTCACGGTTTTCCTGATGAACGGCTGGGACGCCCTTCATGAAATAGGCATAAAGCGCTTTGACATCATCGTCAGAAAGCTTGGCATAGGACGGATAGGGCATGGCCGGATAAAGACGGTGCCCATCCTTTGCCACGCCGGAACGAAGCGCCCTGTCGAAATCCGCCAGCGTATAGGCACCGATCCCCGTCTCACGGTCAGGCGTGATGTTCGTGGCGAAGATTGCGCCCATCGGCGTCACCATCTTTAGGCCCCCGGTATAGGCTGCCCCACCCGGCACACTGTGACAGGCGACGCAATCCGTCAGACGGGACACATACTCCCCTCGTGCCACGAGTTGCGCCGACGGCTCCCCCTGAGAACCGGTTTTCTCAAAGGACGACGCAGGGAGACGGGTCACGAACCATGCCGTTCCCGCAGCCAGAACAGCCGACGCAGAGATCACGACTGCGAAAATTTTCTTCAGGCGGTTAGTCATGTTCAGTTCCGCACTCTTTCTGCTGCACGCGGGACGTGCCAGACGACGATCAAAGTCTCAGCTTGCAAAGTCATGACGTGACAGCGGCATGCTTCGGATACGCCGCCCGGTCAGGGTCGAAACCGCGTTCGCCACCGCGGGCGGAATGGCAGGCAGCGGTGGCTCCCCGACGCCACCCATCTTCTCGCCACTCTCGACAATCTTCACATGCACGCGAGGCATCTGATTCAGAGCGAGAATTGGGTAGCCATCATAGTTCCGCGCGCGCGGCATGCCGTTCTCGTAAACAGTCTCTTCAAGAAGCACCTGAGACAGTCCAAGAGCTATGGCTCCATTGACCTGCGCTTCCACAATCGCGGGGTTTACGACCTTTCCAGGGTCGATGGCTTCCCAGACCTCGTGCACCCTGACACGCCCGTTTTCGAGCGACACTTCCGCAATCGCCGCAGCTTCAGACCCGAAAGGTGACGCCACGCCAATCCCGCGCGCGCGGCGTGAACCATCCGCCGCCGTAAACGGGCCACGCTTCCAGCCACCGGACAGATCTGCGACCGCCCTGAGCAAAGTCGTCAGGCGCCTGTTGTCCCGGAGCAGGTGCAACCGAAGCTCGTAGGGGTCCTGATGTCCCTTGTCCGCAAGTTCGTCCAGAAATGTTTCATAGAGAAAGTCATTCATGGAATTCCCGACGGAACGCCAGTATCCCAGCGTCGCCGGATTTCTGACGAACAACTGGGCGATCCGACGGTCGGGAATATCGTAGGCCTTGTTGGTCAGTCCTTCGAGGGCTGTCGGGTCAAGGTCTTTTCCACGCTTCGTTCCGAGACCTTCCGTTGCTCCTTCCGTAGCGCTGACGACGTCAAGCGCAACAGGACGACCAGTCGCATCAAGCCCCGCACGGAACCGCACGGCCGCCATGGGGCGCAGGGCATCACGCAGGAATTCTTCCTCACGGGTCCAGATCAACTTGATGGGCCGACCCGTCGCTTTGGCGAGCGCAATGGCCTGCGGATAGGGGCTACCATGGTCGTAAAGGAAATGACGTCCGAAAAACCCACCCAGTAATGGCGAATGAATCGTGATCTTTTCGGCATCCATCCCGGTGCGCCTGGCCATATCGGCACGGAACATGTCGGGCGCCTGATTGGGGAGCCAGACATCGAGTGTTCCATCGGGATTATACCGTGCCAGTGCGGAAGGAGGCTCAAGCTGTCCATGGTTCACGTACTGGCTGAAATACGTTGCCTCGACGACTGTATGGGCGTTTTTCAATCCACGCGTCACATCGCCTTTAGTCTCCGCGTTCTCTTCTTTCCCGGATACTGTCGCAAGATGTTTCCTGAACTCTTCCGTCGAAAAATCCGCTGGCATCACACGAATGTCTGAGGCTGCCCCCGGTTCAGCCTCAGACCAGTCCACCAGCAGAGCTTCAACCCCGCGTCTGGCGTGCCACCACCGCTCGGCCACGACCGCCACCGCCCCTGGCAGACGATGAACGGAGTGAACACCCTTCATCTGGCGCACCTGTTCTTCGTTGCGGATGGAGCCAACCGTCATACCAAGGCGCGGCGCATGCTGGACCGCTGCGTGCAGCATGCCATCAACCCGCACATCAATTGCGTAGTCGAGCTTGCCTGTCGATTTCTCGTAGATATCCAGCCGCTTGACCGACTTGCCGATCCAGCGGAACTGCGACGGATCTCTCAGCTTTACGCTGGCCGGATCAGGCACCGGGAGATCCATGGCCACATGCGCCAGTTCTCCATAATTGACCGTTCGGCCCGATGCGGCATGAACGACCTGTCCCGGCTGAGTGGTCAGCTCTGACACGGGAACACCCAGATGCTGCGCCCCGGACTGAAGCAGCATCTCACGTCCGAGCGCACCTAGACGCCGCATGGCCGGATACCCGTTCCGCACCGACATGCTCCCGCCCGTGATGCGCATACCGCTGTCCATCACAGCGTATTCATCCCCTGCCGGGGCATTTTCAACAAGAAAAGTCGAAGGGGCCGCGTCCAGTTCCTCGCCGACGATCTGCGCCATGGCAGTGAACGTTCCCTGCCCGCCTTCAATGAAGGGGCTTTGCAGGCGCACGGTATTATCCGGACGGATTTCCAGGAATGCGGGGACCTGTGTTCCCCGATATTTTGGTCCCTTCGCGGCCTGGGCACGCGCCTGTCGGGTCGGCAGGCCGAAACCCAGCACGAATGCGCCCGTTGCTGCCCCTGCCGATGTCAGCATAAAGCGCCGTCTGGACAGATTGACCGGGCCCTGCTGCATCAGGGGAGCATCGTCAAAAAGACCGTTCACCATTCTTATGCTCCCCCGTCCGTTGAACCGGACGCCAGATCATGAATGGCGGCACGAATGGCGTTATAGGTTCCGCAGCGGCAGAGATTGACCATCGCTGCGTCGATATCAGCATCCGTGGGGTGGGGAACCTGCCTGAGCAGTGAGGTCGCGGCCATGACCTGCCCGGACTGGCAGTAACCACACTGCGGCACCTGATGTTTCACCCATGCAGCAACCACACGCTTGCCGAGATCATCCTGCTCGATCGCCTCGATGGTCGTGATCGACGCTCCTGCCACTTTTTCAACAGGTGTCACGCAGGACCGCACGGCCTGTCCGTCGACCAGCACAGTGCAGGCCCCACACTGCGCCAGCCCACAGCCATACTTGGTGCCCGTCATCGCAAGGTCGTCGCGCAGAACCCAGAGCAAGGGAGTATCAGGTTCGACATCCACATGGTGCTGAATACCGTTGATGTTCAACTCCATGTAAACCTCCCATTATTGATTTTGTACAAAATCATTATGAATGGTGACGTAATTCACCAATCCAGATTTTTGTTTTCAGTCCATTCAACGGCGTGAACTCTTATGTTATTATTTTTCAAAATAGAAAATTAGCCCTAATTTAATGCATATAATCATGAGCACAGCACATAAATGTATAACGATTTGAAGCTGTAAAACTTAAGGAATTCTATGTCTTCCCATGAACTGGACTTTGGATTGAAGTGAAGTCTGTCCCTTGAAAACTGACATTAAAAAAATACCCAGAATCATGTCATCGGGATCCTGAAGGGGGGTAGGCATGTTCTGCGGCTACATATTTATGCCGCAGGCTCAGGAGTAGAAATACTATGTTTATACGTGGCAATTGAAAATACGGCGGGATGGTGGAATGGCCGCTCAACGCTCTCTATGAAGAGCTTGATAGCGGTCTGATCACTGGAGACACTGCCGGCAAAACACTCGCCGCACCCGGTGTGCACCGAGAAGCTATGATCTGGGCGCCCCGGGTAAGACGTATTCGCCATTCACTCACCGGTTGACCCGCTTCGTAAGTGGCTTCTCGTGCCTATTCTAGGTTGGCTCCAGAACTCACGCAGACGTGAAAACCGACAAAATTGCGCCTGATTACTTTTCCGTTTGTTTCCTATGTGTTTCCTGCGTTGTGTTTCAGGCACAAAAAAAGCCACCCTTCTGGGTGGCTTTTCTTCTGTCTTTTCAGACGGATACGTATGGTTGCGGGGAACCGCACACTACGATCCCGGCGAAATGTGGCGAATGGTCATTCGCAAGCGTCGTTGGTTGCGGGGGCACGCAAGCACCGATGCCAACATTCACTTCAGGCGGTAATATAATTACGCAGTATCAGAAGCTTGGCACTTTAAATCAAAACGGATGCTCGGCTTAGCACTACATTTGCGCTTTCTTGAGAGTTCTGAATCTATGGGCAACCATGATTTGGAACGAGATGAATGGCACGACGTCGGTCGAGAATGTTCTGGAACTGACGCTTGAGGCGTTGCGAGATACGAAGGCCCGGATGCGCCCGGTGTGCGGTCAGGAGCGGATTGCAGCGTCGGCGGGATGTTTTCTTGAGACGCCGCTGGGCAACGAGCCGCGGAAGACCGGCTGGATGCGTGCGAAAGCGGCGGGCGACCCGGGGTCGTGGCGGCAGCAGGCGCTGCTGGGCCGGGCACAGTGGGATGCCGATGCACTGCGTGATATCGTGCGCGATCACGTGGTGGATCATCTCGGCGATCCCGACGCCGTTTTGGTCGTCGACGAGACCGAATTCCTAAAGAAAGGCTCGGCGTCCTGCGGGGTCGGACGGCGATATACCGGCTCGGCTGGCAAGATCACCAACTGCCAAATCGGCGTGTTCGTGACCTATGTTTCTGGGAAAGGCCACGCCTTTCTCGACCGAGCGCTGTATCTGCCGAAAAGCTGGACCGACAAACCGGAACGGCTGGCGGGGCCCATGTGCCCCACGAGATCCGCTTTGCCAGCAAGCCGTCGCTGGCCACCGTGATGATCGGGCTAGCGCTGGCGGCTGAGGTGCCGTTTTCATGGGTCGCGGGCGACAGCGTCTACGGCGTCGGCGACCTGGAGATGGCTCTGCGCCACGCTGGCAAGGGGTTCGTTCTGGGCGTGAACGCCAATCACTGGTTTCACTCATGGCGACCCGACGTGATGTGGGTCACCGCCTTCATCATCGGCCGTCTTCATGAGGAACTATCTGTACGGAGCCAGCGGAGGAAGTCGGACGGACAATAGTCTGAAGTGGGCGAGGCGCCGAGTCCTAAAATTGATAAAAATCACCTCGATTGATATACAATTTTCCGGAATGCCTCTTATGCTATTTTTAATTGTCATTATTAGATTATCTGACTTGCAATGCACTCCGAAATCAAAGACATTATAGAAAATTTATGTAATTTGTTATAATCCTTAACCATAACACAAAGTAATATTTCTAATATGTCAGACAAAAAAAGAAGTATCGCAATATGGTGCACACCTCACGAAGGTAATATATCAACAAGTTACCAAATACATATAAATTTCTGGAGAATTTCCAAAAAAAGCAAACTAAAAAAAGTAAATAACAAGAGAGATTTTATAGAAATCGGAATACTACTAAATAACCCAAGGGAAATAAAGGAAATTTGTCTTTATATTCCAATTAAAGTTAACGTTAAAGATATATCGGATTGCTCAAATTATTTCAAAAATAACGATATAGCGCAAGGAATATTCAATGAACCTTTAAATTCTTTTGAAGATAATAACCCAAGAAGAATAGATTTTCTAAAACTAAACGAAAAATTTGGAAGCATTTACCAATTTCCAACTTCCAATGCAATATTAGATAGTAATTATATAAATATATCAGAACAAAACGACGGAAGTATTATAAAAATAACAGATACTTCCTTGAATTGCGCAAAGGAAATATATAATTTAACAGAAAAATTTGTATATTTTAGAATTAGAGTCTTCATACCTCATGATAATAATCCCTTCATAAAAGATATAGAGCCCCTGGATTCCATAATGATGAGTGGATTTGATGTAGTTGAATACATGGATTTCAGAATAAATGAAGCTAGAATGCTGCCTGATCAAGTCGAGGATATTATAAGAAATTCTACGTCAGGTCGTAAAATACCATGTGATTACATTGCTTTTCTTACAGCGGTTCCGGTGACCACATCCTTATCTATCAGTAGTCCGAATATGCATAAGCAGAGACTTCTTGAGCACGAAATTTGGAATGATTACGTACCTGATGGCATCCCAGACGGAATGATGGTGTACCATTGGAAAAAATTACCTCCAAATGAATCAAATAGCGTCGATGATTTTATAACTTTTATCAAACTTCAAACTCGTTTCACGGACTCTATTACTCTGATCAAATATCTTATCTTCGCATTTTTATTCGGAATAGCGGGAAATCTTTGCGCCTCGGTGGTACAATATTGTTTCACAACCTATATGTGGCCCGCACGTTGAGATTCAAACCCACACAGGACTTTAATGTGTTATGATGACATCATTGTATGACGGAAGTGAAATATTATGCTGATTAATTCCAAGCGCACTGGACTTCACTCCATCCAACAAGTCGATATCACTCAATCCACGACGCTATCTGCCAAGGAAAAAGAGGCGTTGGCTTTCTTGATTCCATTATCACAAGATTATCCAGGAATTGAAAATTGGTTTATTAGGAAAGTAGTGCCCGGACTTCGAGACGGAACACGTCTCTTGTTGCGTATTGAACGGGAAAATGTTCTCGTTGGAATCGGTATCGGTAAATATGATCACACTGAACGAAAAATCTGCACTGTTCGCATCTCTCCACAATATGCAGGCCGGGGGTTAGGCCTAAGGATATTTGATAATCTTCTCCGTTGGCTTGATACAGACCAGCCACATCTAACTGTAACTGATCATAGATTGCCTATTTTCGAACGTATATTTAATTATTACGGCTTCAACCTTACATCACACCAAAAAGGCCTCTATGTACCCAATGCTTCTGAACTAAGTTATAATGAGACGGCGTCCAATCCAGATTTATCCGATACGGGAGAGAATTTTTTTTATGAGAGGCGTAAGATCAAAACTCTCAGTCACACTGGCCTCTTCAAACGGCAAACTTAATCGTTCAGAGTATGACTTTGCCATATGATTAGATTCTTTTATTTGTTTTTCAATATCTTCGACCTTTCGAAGCGGCCTTACTCGCGTATCACCAGTCCGGCGGGCTAACACATCTGATGCCGATGCAGTTAATGATATAATAGCATTTGGTTGTAACAAAGCTACGGCTTCAACCGGCACAGTAACTAATTCGTGGCCGTTATCAATAACACTATGGGCATCCAGAAGAGCTACTTCAAAAGAACCGACGCTTAGCTTTTTATCTAAAACCTCCCCGAGAAGATGCTGGTCCGCTTTAATTTTATCTACGCCCCGCAACCTAAGTCGTTCACCTGTATCCTGCTTTATCTCCTGCATTAGGGTTCCCATACTTAGATAGATAGCCATTGGATTTTTAGAAACGTATGCTTTACAGGCCGTTGTCTTTCCTATTCCAGACACGCCAAATACCATGATACGTTTTTTCATGCCGCGAATAACTCCCGCTGTTCAAATTCGTTATCGAGCCGCATTTCAGGAACATACATAAAAGACTGTGGAGGCGTAAATTTTTCAAATAACTGATAGGGGCATATATGATGCTCAGGAACCCGGATATTACCCACTTCTATTGCAAAACCCACTGATCTCTCATTAAAATAGCTATCGAAAAAATCTTTAGAAATTCCTGCTCCATGATGCGTTTTTTCCCACAGCTTTTTAGGATGCTCTTCTATAACTCTTTCTATATCAAACTCACAAACAATCTTTCCTACAGGCATCGTGGCATAAATAATGACCGAATTAACGCGAGAGGCATCAAATATTTTTTTTCGATATTCGAATATTTTCTCTCCACTCAATATTCTTTCAACAAAAATTGGCTTAATTGACAATAAGACGCGCATCGACTTTTCCTAACTCAAGTATTTTTTGGAATTGAGTATTTGATAACTCTCGAAAATTCCACCGGGGTTGTTCGCTAATCCCCGCTTCATCCATCAATACCCCTCGGGTCGTACGTCGATGAAATGCTACATTGTACGTCATTTTCGCAACATAAAGACGTTTATTACTCAAGTATTGTGAACGCAACTCTTCTTCTCCAAACACACTTCGTGGTTTTGTATATTCGAGAAATTCATCTATACTTGGAAAATCTTTTTTAGATCGAACTTCCTCTACAACACAAACTGAAGTGGCTACCGAGCGAAAATATGCAGGCCCGCGATTATCCGATGTTCTATAGATAACCACCAAATCTCCCGGAGACATACTCATTAAAGATGTTCTACCAATATAAACTTTATGTATCGTATTTGTATAAGACACATCCCTCACAATATCTTCAGGCTCATTATTAAGTATAGAATCAGGAAGGAGACGTGAATGATACTCTGGGTATACAGCAAGCAACCAATAGCGCTTATTTTTTGTATGTAAGAACGGATAGTCGAGAAGTGAATTTCCACTTACATCCGAAAAAATACGAGCTAATACCAACTCTGTGCCATCAGTCGTGGTCTTCGTTGCCACTTTCTTAAAACCGTAACGTTCAAACAATTTTATAAGCGTCGCATGCAGCTCGAATACCGTTACATAAACTCCCTCACGTTTCCGAGAAATCGCCGTATCAAAAATTTTCTTAATTACACGCTCACCTAAACGCGTTCCACGTCCCTCGATCTTCAATGTACCCACTTTCAACCATTTTAAGGCCGGAAGAGGAGGATCGGTATCGTCAACTGAACCGGTTTCGTCTTTTAAATATACCATTCCACTTAAAACGTGAGATGTATCTATGACCGCATAGACATCTTCTTCTAACTTCGATGCGAACCAGTTAGGAAACCCATCATACCCCTTTTTTAAGCTATCAAAAAAAGGATCCTCAATATTGAGTTCCTTAAATTTTGTAAGATGCAAGCGTCTTGACAAGACCGTATTGCCTCCCGCAATCCGAATGAATTTGACTTTTATAAACAAAGAATACGATCTTGCCAGAGTGTTTCATCGAATAAGTGCCATTCCCTGTGACCTGCACCCTTTTTCGCCCATTAGAAGAAAATTACCCAGTTTTCATAGCCTGAGGTCAATAGAGTAATAAGGGTTTCAAAGACAGCGTCCGACGCTCTCGTCTAGCATCATGGGTGGGACACCTGCTTTTTCTGGGGCTCGAGAACCAGATCTCGATTCAAAACAAGCGTGAACGGCAAACCCGGCCGTTCGGTCAGCGTGGGCTGGATATTCAGGCTACGGTCGATCAGTCGATTGCCGACCATCGAGAAACCATTCGACGCCCCACTGCGGATCGCCCGCATTAGGTTGTTCTCGTTCCATGACGTCCCGGCTTCGGAGCCCACGCTGAGCAGGGTCGTAACCAGAGAGGCCCTGAAGAGCTGGCCCCAATGATTGTTCACTTCGTCGGACAGGCCGGACTGGCCGATGGCGTCGCCGCCGGCGAGTTTTTCCAGCACGAAGCTCTCGCCGTTCGGGTAAATCAACCGGGTCCAGATGATCTGGGTGCGCTGCTGCCCGAAGTAGACACTGCTGTTATAGGCTCCAAACAGGGTGCTGCCCTGCGGGATCAGAAGATACCGCCCGGTCGGGCTGTCATAGACGTTCTGGGTGACATGCCCGACGATCTGGCCCGGCAGGTCGGAGCTGATCTTCGTGTTGAGCGCGCCCGTGATGACAGTACCGGCCTGAAGCACATAGGGCGAAACTGGCGGAATGATGCGATCCGGGCTGGTCATCAGCCGGTCAGGCTGGCCCGCCAGAAAGGCCCGGTTGCCAGATTGTGCGTTCGTCGCAGGGGACGGATTTGCCTGGGAGGCAGAGGCACTTGGCGCTGGTGGGGCCTGCTCGCTGCCCCTGTCACGGTCCCCCGTCTGCACGAACAATTTGCTGGCGATCGCAGCCTCCACCTCCTGCGCAGCCCGCCGGTCGTCGCCGCCGGATGCGACCTTTCCCTGCTCCTGTGCGTGCAGGATGGTATGCCCCAGATCGCCCGGCAATGCTGGTCCCAGCTTCGGCACGTCCTTGCCGACATAGTCGGACGGCAGCCCTGCTAGACCATCGGCAGACGGGCGGGCGTCCGTGTCCTGGCTGACGGCTGGGGGTGAAGTCTGACTGCTGCTTTCCAACGCATAGCCTAGGCTCAGGACCTATTAATTTATTGAACTGAGCGAGCGGTTGTGATTCAGAGGCTTACCGATGGAGGGTGGGCCTGTGAGTGATGTG
>NZ_VHON01000105.1:0-661 GCF_008690365.1 Acetobacter sp. DmW_136 | reverse complement strand
GATGTGGAACCTTCGGGCATGACCAGCAACTGCCATGTGCAGTCGGTTTCTGGGGGGCAGGCCTTTGCTCAGTCTGCGTTGGATTACGTGCACAAGGCCCGGTATCGCCCGGCCACGCGCAATGGCGCTCCGGTGAAGGAATTGCACAAGGTCTATGTCATTCGCTTTAGGCTGGATGACTAAAACGGGGTCAGTTTTTCATACTGGCCAGTAGTACAAATACGGATTGCCCGATCTGCTTGCGTAACAGGGTAGCGGATTGGGCCCTGATGATGAGGATTATGAGGAAGATGACCAGACTGCCCCGTTCTTTTGTGTCAGGTCTTGCCGCTCCGGCTCTGGCGCTGCTGATGAGCACGGCCGCTCCAGTTGCGGCCTTTGCGCAGGATGCAGCCCCCACAGCGCCTGCGGCCACGGCTCCAGCCCCCGATGCGGCGCCATCTTCCGCACCGGCGCCTGCCGCTACACCGGATGCCACCCCAGCACCCGCACCGGCCGAACAGGCCCCACCTGCGGCAGACACCAAGGAAGAAGCCAACCCCTACGGTCTGGGGGCTTTGTGGTCCAACGGTGATATCATCGCCCGCGGCGTGCTGCTGATCATGCTCATCATGTCTTTGGGCACATGGTATATCATGATCACCAAGTTCATTGAGCAGGC
>NZ_VHON01000014.1:0-45120 GCF_008690365.1 Acetobacter sp. DmW_136 | reverse complement strand
ACGCCGTTGCGGCCAGCCGATCGAGGCGCAGCCGGTCTTCGGCTAGATCAGCCATCCGACAGAGGCCATGGTGTGCGGACCCGCCAGCCCATGGAGAGACGATGCCGGCATGACCGGTCCGACAGGTGGGGAACGTGCGACATAGGAGGATATCGCGCTCGCCCGGTGCGACCGTCTTACCTGCTGTTGGCGCGGATCGCGGCTAGAGACACCCGCCCCTATCTGCCGCGTCCCTGCTACAAACGGTTCGAGCCGCATTCTATGGACCCGTCGTTTCAACGAAGGCTGGGCAGCCAGTTGTCCGCTGGACGATCCCTGCTTCGCCACTGCAGTTTCGACCTGTTCACCGACGCGGAAGGGGACCACCGCCTCCCTCATCCATCGTCCCCGCAGCCGGAACGGGGAAAAGTTCTTCCCTCCTCCAGTCCGGCGTGAGGGGTGGGGCAGTCCGGCTTAATCTCCTTCAGTGTGGAAACAGGTTGCGAAGGCGCACTTTATCGAAGTCATATGTTGATATATCTCTATTTTGCATTTCTACATTGTGCGATCGACTCAATGCTTTCGTATAGAAAAGAGGAACTCGTTATCATGAAGGCCGGTCTTTTCGTTCTTCCCATTTTTTCTGGATTTATGCTGGCCAATATATCTGCGGCGAGTGCTCAGAGCGTATCGTCCTGTTCTGTCGATGCTGTAAACGAGATCGGAAAGAACAGGAGCGCGGAGGATCTGGACAAAGAATTCAAGGCACATACCTGCTATTCCGGACATCGGATTGAAATCAAAAAAATTCAGCCAGTTCCCGAAATAGGCACGGGTCGAGTATCGGGAGATGGCGACTATTATCGGCGTCTTCTTTGCGAAGAGGGGAAACCATTTCATATCGACGGTGCCTATAGCGGCGTTCAGAGCATCTCCTGCATTTATAAAAGCATATCGAAAGAATAAACTCTTCTCACCACGGATGTTGATATACCCTTCTTGGAGAACGATGGCGCTCACGCGCCACTGTCCTTGCGGAACCGCCAGACCGGGATGCCCATCTGCTTCGCCTTGTCGGCCAGATTGTCCTGAATGCCCGATCCCGGAAATACCATGACCCCGACGGGCAGGACTTTCAGCAGGGCGTCGTTCCGCCGGAACGGGGCAGCCTTGCCGTGCCGGTTCCAGTCCGGTTTGAAGGCGATCTGCGCGACCTGCCGGTGATCGGCCCAGCGGGAAGCGATGAATTCCGCGCCCTTGGGGGAACCTCCGTGCAGCAGCACCATGTCGGGGTGCTTCTCGCGCACCTTGTCCAGCCGGTTCCAGATCAGGATATGGTCCTCGTAATCGAGGCCGCCAGTGACCGCGACCTTTGGCCCGGGAGGCACGAGCAGTTCGGCTTCGGCCTTGCGGCGGGCGTTGAGGAAATCGCGGCTATCGATCATCGACGCCGTCAGGGTGCTGCGGCTGACCAGCGAACCGGAACGCGGTCGCCAGGGCGACATGGTCAGACGTTCAAACTGGTCGCAGGCGAGGTCGCGGAATATCTCGTAAGCGTTGCGTCGCTCCAGCAGGGTCAGGCCCTCGGCGATGAGACGTTCCAGTTCCACCGAGCGGATCTCGCTGCCATCCTGTTCCTGCTGGCTGCGCTTCTGCGCTGCCTCGTTGCGATCGAGATCCCGTTCGACCTGCCCGACCATGCGGTGAAAGACGTTGACCGTGGACCAGAGCAGCGGTTCGAGATCGGGTTCCAGCCGCGTGTCGGTCAGCGTGGCTGACAGGGCATCGAAGATGTCAGCGACCGCGCCCTCGATCTGGCTGGCGTCAGGCAAGGGCCTCGGGTCCGGCTCGTCCTCGAAGGGACGGTGGCCATAAAGCTGGAGTTCCGCCAGCACATGGGCGGTGGAAGAGGTAGCGTGTGCGGGTTCGAAATCGTCCTGTGTGCGGGTCATGGGTCTGTCCTCCGGTCTCGGCCGCGCCCCTCGCGGCCTTTCCAGGGGCGGATAGCGGCAGACGAAGGCCGGACCGGAACCGCGCCACGCGCGGCCGGAACGCAGTGGAGGATGGCAGGGAGACGGCTATTTTGCTTCGCGATGCAAAGCGCACCGAACCGGGGTCCCCACGCGGCCTGCCGCGTGGGGTGTGAGGGCGCGGCGGAAAATAGCCGGCTCCGCCATTGCAGGCCCGGCCTGGCTGACGCCCGCTCCCCCTCTTAAAAGGCCCGCGGGCGTGCCCCACCCGGAAGCAAGGCAGGACAGCCCCGCACGACAAGGAAAAACGATGCCCCCACACCCCCTTCCCGGCCCGCCTCAGTGCGCGACGGGTTGCAGGAACCGCGCCACGTCCTGCGGGGCAAGCTGGGGATGCAGGATCGCCCGCATCGCCCCGCGCCCGAGATAGCGCAGATCATCGTTGAAATCCGCCAGACGCGGTGACAGCACAAGGCACTCGATCCCGGCCTCCTGCGTCCGGGCGAGCAGGGTCGTCACCGCATGGTCGCCGGCCGGGTCGTCATCGCGCAGCACGTAGAGGCGGCGCAGGGCAGGCGGAAACGCCATGGCGGCGAGATGCGCCGAGGACAGGCAGGCGGCCAGTGGCAGATCGGGCATGACCTCGCGGAGCGACAGCACCGTTTCGATCCCCTCGCCTGCCGCCAGAGCGTCAGAGGCTGCGCCAAAACGCACGGCATGGCCGAGCAGATCGCCCATCGCCCGACGGGGTATGGCGACAGGCGCCTTGCCGCGTCCATCGCACGCCAGCCAGGTGCGATGAACGCCGGTGACGCGACCTCCGAGATCGGTGACGGCGGCGATCATCGCGGGCCAGGTCTCGGGCGGACTGTCGGCATCAGCGCGATAGTAGCAGTCGGGGTGAAAACGCAGGGCAGCCAAAGGGGAACAGCGCGTCAGATCGCGTCCCCGCAGATAGACAGCCGCGACACCGGACAGGGGCCGGCTGGCATCCCACAGGCGGCGTGCGGCGTCCGTGCTGCTGCCTCCCGTCCCGGGCCGGTGCGACGGGGACGTTCGCGGGCGATCCGCCGCCCGGTCAGGTTCAGGCTGAGGCAGCGCCAGAAAGCTGCGCGCCTCGTCAGCAACGTCGCGGAATTCGATCAGACCGAGGCAATCACGGATCAGGTCGAGCAGATCGCCGAACGCACCGGTGCTGGCATCCGTCCAGCGCCCGGCGGCCCCGCGCCCTTCCGAAGGGCCATGCAGGCGGACATAAAGCGAGCGGCCGGGGGTGTTACGAACATCGCCGACCAGCCAGTAATTGCCATGCCGTCGCCCGGCCGAGAGGTAATGACGGCACACCGCCTCGGCGTTCTCCGCCAGACGGCGTGACAGGTCCCGTGCATCATGCTCCGCCATCATGCCGCCTCCCTTTCCGTCACGCGCTCAATCGGCCAGGTTTCGAAGAGCCGTTCCAGAACCTTATCGCCCGCCTCATCGACCGGCACGAAAAACCGCAATGTCCACGAGATGATTTCCGAAAACAGGCCGTAGGCCCGCAAACGTTCCCGCATCCCTTCGGTAAAGCCGGTCAGTTCGATCCGCGGCCGCCCCATCACACGGACCCGCCGCACCTGCATCCGTTCGGCCAGATGCAGGACCGTTCCGCCGTCCAGCAAGGCTGTGCGTGCGTCCTGCCCGGACGGCGACAGACTGCCAGTCGCCCCGGCACTGGTGGCCCATGCCACGGGCACGCGCCGGCCAAGCACGCGCTCACCGTCATCGGTCTGCAACCGGTAGACCCGTGCATGGTCCGTCGGCAGGCTTTTCCAGACCGGCAACAGCAGCCCCGTCACCATATGGAACTCGGTCTCGACGAATTCATCGACCGTGCGCAGATCCGCCTCCCACAAGGCCGCGAAGGTGTCCTCATCCACAGGCTTCCAGTGGCTCGCCGCGAAGGCGTCACGCGAGAGGATCTGCGTGTCCATGGGCCTGACCAGCCGGACACGCCACTCGAACTCCCCGTCTTCCGTCACCAGACCGGGTGCAGGAACACGCACCGCGACCCGCCCGGACTGGGTATTGCGCACAAGACCGGACTCCCGCTCCCGTCCCAGAGCCAGTGCTTGCGACAACGTAACGGGTTCTGACCGCCGGCGTTCCCGGATGGTCAGCAATTCCGTGTCCGCGCCGGTTTCCGCATGGGTGTGAATGGTCTGGCGCGCGAGAATGGTGAAACTGTCTGCGCGCAGGGTTTCCAGACCCGCATCATAGACACCCGCCGCCACTGCCGCCTCGACACGGCCTGCCAGCAGATCCTCGAACGTCGCGAAGAGCAGGTTCTGCAGCGCCACCGGCAGGGCAAGCATCCGGTTGAGGAACGTGGAAATCGGCGGAAGCTTGTCTTTCAGGCCCGTATCATCGACCAGGGACAGACCCGTCGCATCCTCGAATTGCGCCAG
This sequence comes from Acetobacter sp. DmW_136, assembly GCF_008690365.1. Classification (NCBI taxonomy): domain Bacteria; kingdom Pseudomonadati; phylum Pseudomonadota; class Alphaproteobacteria; order Acetobacterales; family Acetobacteraceae; genus Acetobacter; species Acetobacter sp. DmW_136. Next base: position 40,724 of record NZ_VHON01000014.1, on the reverse strand, counting down.
TGTGCAGCCTTCGACCTTCTCCCGGGCGAGAAGACGGTAAAACTGCCGCAGCGCATCGCGCGCATAGGGACTTTCGAGATTGTCCTCCGGGCGAAACAGCCCCTGCCCGCCCGTCTGGCGCTGGCCCCGGGTCATGGCGCCCAGCGTGTCCAGCCGGCGGGCGATGGTGGAGAGAAAGCGTTTTTCCGCTTTTACGTCCGTGGCAATCGGCCGGAACAGAGGCGGCTGCGCCTGATTGGTCCGGTTGGTGCGACCCAGCCCCTGAATGGCGGCATCCGCCTTCCAGCCGGGTTCCAGCAGATAATGCACCCGCAGACGCCGGTTCGCAGCGGAAAGTTCGGCGTGATAGGACCGGCCGGTGCCTCCGGCATCCGAGAAGACCAGAATGCGCTTGGCGTCATCCATGAACGCCTGGGTCTCGATCAGGCTGGCGGCGGCGGGTCGGCTTTCCACGGCAAGCCGATCCCCCTTGCGCACCACGCGCCGCGAGCGGCCGGTCACCTCGGCTACTGCATCGGTGCCAAAATGCTGGATGATCTGATCAAGCGCGCCAGGCAGTGCCGGGAGGGCTGCAAGCTGTTCGATCATCGCATCCCGCCGGGCCACGGCCTCACGGCTCAGGACAGGCTTGCCATCGTGAAAGACCGGCCGTGAATACACATGATCCGACCCGTCGCTATAGGGTTCGTAAAGCTGGACCGGGAAGGAATGTTCCAGATACCCAAGGACGTATTCCCTTGGCGTCACATCGATCCGCAAATCATTCCAGTCTTCCGGCGAGATCTCGGCCAGCCGCCGTTCGGTCAGGGCCTCCCCCGTTGAAACAAGCTGGATGACGGCTGCATGGCCCTCGGCCAGATCGCGTTCGATCGCGCGGATCAGGGTCACGGTTTTCATGGCCGTGATCAGATGGTTGAAAAACCGCTGTTTCGTGCTCTCGAAGGCCGAGCGGGCTGCGGCCTTGGCCTGCCGGTTCAGCGTACCGTCCGTTCCGGTGATGTTGGCGGCCTGCATGGCGGCATCGAGATTGTTATGAATGACCATGAACGCCTGGGCGAAGGCATCGTAAATGCGGATCTGTTCTGGCGTGAGCTGATGCTCGACCAGTTCATATTCGACACCGTCATAGGAGAGCGACCGGGCGGTATAGAGCCCCATGGCCTTGAGGTCGCGCGCCAGCACCTCCATGGCCGCCACACCGCCGGCCTCGATGGCGGCAATGAAATCGGCCCGCGTGACGAAGGGGCAATCCTCCCCGCCCCAGAGGCCCAGACGCTGGGCATAGGCCAGATTGTGGACCGAGGTCGCACCCGTGGCGGAGACATACACCACCCGCGTGTCCGGCAGGGCATGTTGCAGTCGTAGTCCGGCACGCCCCTGCAGGGAGGCTTCCTGATCGCCCCGCTGCCCTTTGCTGCCGGCGGCATTCTGCATGGAGTGGGCTTCATCGAAGATGATGACCCCGTCGAAATCAGCCCCCAGCCACTCGACGATCTGCTGGACGCGGGAGGCTTTCGCGCCACGCTCTTCCGTCCGGAGCGTGGCATAGGTGGTAAACAGGATGCCCTCGGTCAGACGGATGGTGGTGCCCTGCGAAAAGCGCGACTGAGGTGTGACCAGAAGCCGTTCCATTCCCAGCGCCGACCAGTCGCGCTGCGCGTCTTCGAGCAGTTTGTCCGACTTCGACACCCAGACCGCGCGCCTGCGGCCGTTGAGCCAGTTGTCCAGAATGATACCCGCGACCTGGCGGCCTTTTCCGGTGCCGGTGCCATCGCCAAGGAACCAGCCCCGGCGGAACCGGACACCATCGGGATCGTCCTCACCGACACGGGTGAGGATGTCCCATGTGTGATCGGCTTTCCACCGACCTGCCAGAAAGCGATCATGGGCCTGGCCAGCATAGATGACGGATTCCAGTTGGGCGTCGGAGAGCAGGCCGTCATGGATGACGGGATCAGGGAGGGTTGGCTTGTGGGAAGGCCCGGGCGGGCGCACCGAGGCCATGGCAGCCGACTGGACCAATTTGGTGGGATGCGGCCGGGCGCCGGGAATTGCGAGGGTCTGGAGACGATAATCCTCATACAGGGCATCAGACAGACGTGTCGCCGCGGTTCCATGCTCATCCGACGGCAGGATGTCATATGACAGAAGTACGTCCTGCATCTCCGGGACCGTCCTGTGACGCGGTGCGGCGGCGGCCTTACGCCCGATATAGCCACGCACAGTGCGAGGCGAAGAAAGAGCAGCAGAGCGTAACACTGGCGACGATTGGCGCGTCTGCGGCTGACGGGACGGCAGATCACCGGTGATCCAGCCCAGCAGGGTCGGAAAATCCGGGGCCGTGCCGTGGGCCGCGATGAAGTGCGATGGCTCGGAAGCAGGTGTGCGATCGAACACCAGAAGCCGCGTTTCAACGCTCGTGCCATGCTGCCGATAGAGCGGCCCCGCGACACCCGCCGAAAACACCAGACGGGCTTTGGCCTGAAGGGTGGAGAAACCATCGGTCCAGCGCGGGTTATCAGGGCAGAAGGACAGGCCGGTCAGGGCGACCAGCCGACCACCGGGCCGCAACCGGTCCAGTGCTGAGGCGATGTGCCGGAAGGTCGTGTCAGGTGAGCGACCGGCCACATGCACCGTCGCCGAGAAGGGCGGATTCATAATGACCACATCCGGCTGAATGCTCTGCGGCAGATAGTCGTGGATCTGTGCGGCGTCATGCCGGAACAGGCGGGCTGCCGGAAAGAGCGCTGCCAGCAGGTCAGCACGGCCCGGCGCCAATTCATTGAGGGTCAACGAGGCACCGGCCAGTTCGGCGAAGATGGCCAGAAGACCGGTCCCGGCGGACGGTTCGAGTACGTGCTCGCCGCGCGCGAGACCCGCCGCCCGCATCAGGCAGAACGCCAGTGGCAGAGGCGTTGAGAACTGCTGCCAGGTCTGGCTGTCGTCCGACCGACGCGTCTGCGAGGGCATAAGGGACGCAAGCCGTGCAATGCTGGTGAGGAGATCCGCATCGCCCGAGGCGCGGGCCATCAGGGCCGGTCCATAGCGGCGCAGGAACAGGACGGACGCGGCTTCGGCAGCGTCATAAGCCATTTTCCAGTCCCACGCGCCTGTCGCATCAGGGGCCTTGAAGGCGCTCTCCATCGCCTGGCGCAACCGGCTGGCGTCCAGTTTCTCACCGCGTTCGAGATGGGCGAGAAGCAGTCGTGCGGCGGCGTGACCGCTCGTCTCACCGATAGGGGTTACAGGCCAATCCATGACGGAAGTCTCCGGGGAAAAAAGACGGACGGTCCCGGCACGCCTCCCTCTCCCGCACCGGAACCACCCGGTTCAGAACCACCCTTTCCCTCTCCGCTGCCGCACATCCGGGGCACGCGGGGCTTGAAGCCGCCACAATCTCTTCGTAACGGTTTTGCGAGGCTTACGCCTGAACCATTCCTACAGAAGGCATTGCACATGAAAATTTCCGAACTGGTCGATCAGATCGCCGAGACAACCGACGCCAGCAAGACCGACACCCGCAAGGTGCTCGATGCGCTCGTGGAGGCGATGACCGCCGCAGCCAAAAAAGGCGAGGAGATCTCCCTGCCCGACTTCGGCAAATTCAAGGTCAAGGACGTGCCGGCCCGGGAAGGACGCAATCCGGCGACCGGTGACAAGATCCAGATCGCTGCCTCCCGCAAGCTGACGTTTACGCCCGCCAAGGCCCTGAAAGACGCGTTGAACGACTGAAAACGCGCCCTCTCCGATGGTCCTGACAAACAGCAGGATGTCCTATTTTTGTGGATCGGAATGTCCTGTTTCTGTTACTGTGCAGGAGCATCAGGGAGGTCCATTGAGGTCATCATGACCCAGCCACGTCGCACCAGAACACTGAAAGATCGGCTGAAGACACGCATTCGCCGCGCACGCAGCGACGTCTTCGTGCCGCGTGACTTCGCCGACCTTGGCGAATATGACAGTGTCAAAAGAGCCCTTCGACAGCTCATTGTCGAAGGCGAGATCGCGCGTCTGGGCTACGGGGTCTACGCCCGCGTGAAAACGAACGGCCTGACTGGTCGCCCGATGCTTGCCGTCCGCGGCGGCTTTGATGGAGCCGTACGTCAGACTCTCAGCAAACTGAAGGTCAACTGGCGGGAGTCCGATGCGGTCCAACAGTACAATAACGGACGCACGACACAGGTTCAGGCCAATCCGGTCTTCGAAGTCCAGAGCCGGTTCAACCGGAAACTGCGCTACCGAAACCTCGAGGCGCGGTTTGAAAAGCCTTACGCCTGATCTGCTCGCTGAGGTTGCCGATGCGCTTGACCTGTCATCAGCATCTCTCGTGGAAAAGGACTACCGCGTTGTCGAGGTGCTGGCAGCACTTCAGCATACGGACCTCCCTCAAGGGATAAGTCTGGTTTTTGCTGGCGGCACGTGCCTTGCTCGTGCTCATCGGCTGGTCGCCAGAATGTCGGAAGACGTGGATCTGAAGATCGCGATTACACCGCTGCCGTCGAGTAAGAATGCGGCCCGGAAAATTCTGGGCGCCCTGAAGGAGACCATCAGAAAAATCACCGCAGACCTCGGGTTTCCCGATCCGGTCATTTCCGCGAAAAATGAAAACCACTATATCTGCGCCGAGCTGAGCTATGCGGACAGCACGGGCGAAGACGTCGAACTGCGCCCGCACCTTCTCGTCGAACTGACATATGCCCCCGCCGCTCTCCCGACCGTCGAAAGATCGGTCCGGTCGTTCGTCAGCGAGGCGACGAATTGCGAACCAGAGATACAGCAGATCACCTGCATTTCCGTGGACGAGACCGCTGCAGAGAAATTCGTGGCCCTGACCCGTCGGACAGCAGGTTATCTGGAAGGACGGAAAACAGACGCTTATGACCGCTTCCTGATCCGGCACGTCTACGACCTGCATTGCATCCTACCCCATCTCGATCTGCCTCGCGTCTCGACACTTGCCAGACAGATCATGGTCAGTGACGCAGAGCAGTTTAAGAGGTGGTTCCCTGCGTATGCCGCAGACCCGGAGGCAGGCACCGAACAGGCGTTAGCCTATCTTATGACGAATTCAGAATGTCGTGATTCCTTCGATCGGTTTCAGGCATCCATGGTTTACGGCGAACATTTCACCTACGACACGGCGATGGCGTCAGTACAGAGTCTCTATGCCGCCATTAAAGAAACCGAAAATCATGTAGATGAAAAGAACGATGTCGAACCAAATAGAAAACGACCGAAATAAAGACAACGACGATAAAGATTATCACTTTTCCAAAGGAAAAACCGGCAGGATCGTCCGTTGGCTGCTCCGCATTGGCAAGCGGTCTGAAACCGTTGATGAAACTGTCACCGCACCCGCCGTCCTTACACTTATGGCATTCCTGTGGACTGACAAACATCCGGATTGCGGCCAGTTTCCGATCTGGGTCTATGTCGCCTCCGTAGCTGCAGCCGGAACCTGGTACGGTCTCGTCAGAGGGGGGCCTGAATTTATCCGCCCCTTCTTCAGGGGCATCTTGACGAGCGGCCTGACCACGATCGCGCTCTACCTTTGCTTGCCTCATATTGCGCAGCCGCAGGAATGGTCTTCCATATCAGGTAATATGATCATCATGGGCATGGACATGTTTTTCTTCGCCCATGCGCTTTCAGCTATCGCGCGCGAGTTTCTATTAACGACAGAAAATCAGTGGGAAAAAGGACGTATACGACGCCAAGAAATATTTGCCCGAGGCATTAATTTTAATGCGTGGTCCAACACATATTCCTCATTCTCTGGATTTATAAAATACCTAGGATCTCAGTTCTATTTATTCTTGTGCTTACTTACTACATCAAAATCTATGGAGGGATTTCCTCCTCTGCTATGCGCTTTTATTATTTTGTTACGTGCCGCTCTTACTGTGTGGGGGGTGGGATATTTTTCGGCTAAAATATCCGGGATACATTTTTGGCACATGCTCTCCAGTCTCGCGCATTTATTGTCTCCACGTATCTAGCTTGCATCTTTGCCAATCATGAAAACCGGTCTCCTCCTACGGTAAACGTATATCGATTGGCGCGGATGGCGTCATCAATCACCCCATCGGTGGTTTGATAGTCCCATTCGCGTTCAAGAGAACGATACAGCCAGCGTGCCAGATCGCGCAGGGCCTCGGTAACCCCTTCCTCCGCGTCAGCCGTCATATCCTGATCCGACGGGCTGTCGCGACTGACGTCGATCCGCATCGTATATTCATGGTAATAGAGGCCGCGTTGGGTAATCCGCGCGGTCAGCTGGTAGAAATTCCACCTCTGGAGCGCAGTTAGCTGGTCTGCAATGGCATGAAGCGCCTCGTCCTGCGGCGCGTACTGACGGATTTTATGGGACGCACGCGGCGCATATTTGTAGACACCCTCGAACGAGGCGCCGTCCCCCTGACTGGAAAACCCCCGGAAATAGATGCAGGGATCGCATACGCTGGACGGGCCTGTCGAACGCCGTGATACCGTCGCAACGTCCACCCCGATTACGGCGCATATGCGCAGAAAGTCCTCATAGACAGCATCCCACCAGGGAAAAGCGTCCAGAGTATCCCGATACCAGCAACGGGCTTTTTCGCGAGCGGCAGCGGACAGTTCATCGATCTGATAAACGGTGACGGAGAGGATCTCAGGCATCAGGATCATCTCCTTCGAGAGCACCGGCCAGCCATTCGTTGGTGCTGGTCCAGCCGACGGATTTACCCGCCCCAAGATCAATGAGATGCGCGCCACCCCCGAAAGCGTCGAGACGGGGACGCGAACAGGTATTTGCATACTCCATTCCCCACAAACCGGAGAGTGAAAACGCTTCCGCGCATTTCAGCACGAATGCGATGACGCATTCCGGGTCGCCGCCAGACTCATCATGGATCCACAATTCAGAAGAGCCTTCCCTAGACAGCAGAAGGGAGAACCCGTCAGAGAGACAAAAACCATCTTCATCCTCCGTCTCGTTCCGATAGAGTTCCAGCGCTTTGAGCGCGTTTTCATGTGTTCTTACGTCGAGAAGGCAGGAGAAATGCGTAAAATAATCGGCCATTTTCGGACCCTCCATACAGAAAAAGCCCGGAACAAATCCGGGCTTTCGCAAAGGCAACGATGAAAAATGCAGCTGGAAGATCAGACCCGCTCCATGAGCTTGCGGGCCTTGCCTTCCAGATCGAGCCGCGTGTCCTGATTGCTCTTTGTGCGGGCAAAGGCCGTAATACCCTGCACGAAATCGAACACGCTTTCCGGTGGCCGGCCTTCCTCATGCAGGACCGTCTCGATGATTTTCGCCGTCTCGGGTTTCGAGAAGCCCTGTCGGCGCAGAAAACGCTCGCGGTCGTCCTCGTCACGGGCTACGATCTGCTTGCGTGATTCCTGAATTCCGGAAACGAACGATGCTGTGCTGGCGTTTGCGAAATTCCGCAGCGCAGGTGCAGCCTGTTGGACAAAGCGGGAGGCCGCAAACTTGCTGTGCCGGATCGTGATCTGCTGCAGATTTTCCTGCCCCCAGATCAACCGGTTCTGGCACACACCGCGCAAGTAGAAAGAGGCAATACCGAGGCTTTTGCTACCGACTTCGGAATTCCATGCGTAAAACCCCCTGAAGAAAAGATCAGGATCGCCATTTGGCAGCCGTCCCGCCTCGATCGGATGCGTATCATCGACGAGAAACAGGAAAACGTCCCTGTCCGAGGCATACAGGGTTGTGGTTTCCTTCGTGATGTCCACATGCGGATTATGGGTCATGGTCGCCCAGTCAATGACACCCGGTACTTTCCAGTTCGTATCCCCTGTTCCATTACCGGCAATTTTTCGCACCGCACCCACAAGCTCGTGGTCCCAGATCCGGCCGTAATCCGGCCCGGTCACGGCCCGCAATTCGACACGGCCGTCGCCGGTCTCCAGCGTCTTGACCAGTTCCGCCCGATGGGACAGCAACCCATGCTGTAAGTTGATCGCGGCTAGCGGAGCCGGAAGATTACGCAGGTAAGACGACGGCGCGCTAACAAGGCTGCACAGTTGCCCGAAAGACCAATGGGTCGGCGCAACCGGCGCACTCTGGCCGGGGACAGACAGGGTCAGCCGCTCGGCGTTGTCGCGTGACGCGTCCACGCGGATGGCGCGGCTCTCCACCGTGCGCGCTGTCGCCCGTTCCGCACGGCTCAGGGTCGCCGCGTGCAGATCAGCGAGTGAGAGATAACGCTCGTCATCGGGCCGGGAATACCACTCGGACGCCACACGGTGGTCAACCCGGCCACGGGAAGGATCAATACGAAACCCGCTGGCGGGACGGGCTGAAGGAAGAACGGTCATGGTCATGGAAACTCTCCTCTTGCGCCGGATATTCGGCACAAAAGGCGAAGCCGCCCTCTCCCTCTTCAGGGCATGACCAACATGAAAAAATGCGGCTTCCGGAGACCGAAAGCCGCGTCATGACCATAGAGAATAATAGAGTGTTCAGAACGTTATCATGAGTTGTCGAGGTCGGTCTCCAGCATCTGATGCAGAGACTTCGCCCGTCCCATCCACGGTTGCGGCCGGATTTCCTTCAGCCAGTCTACAAAACTCGGGATAAAGCCGAAATCTTCGCGCATATGCTGCTCACCGATCAGCCGGACGGGCACGACCCTGCCCGTTGAAAGCGTAAGGGTGACACCAAATATCCGCTCCGCGAGGTAGATCCCTTCAGCATGATGCCGCAAGGCCCTGTGACGGAAGTCTGCCGATATCCGCTTGGACTCGTCGAAGAAGTCATGAATTGGCAGGAAATCGTCTACCGTTCCACCCCACTGCCGCACGGAAGAGAGGGCATGATGATAACTATGCGCCATGGTCGGCCTCCTCTGTCCAGCTATGTTCGTAATATTCCGAGGACGTATAGCGCTCGTTGAATTCAAGCGTGACGGTTCGCTCAGGCACGTCAAAAATGATATCGCCATATGCGCCATCATTATTTTCCCAGCCGCCATGCGTCTGTGCAAGGGCGTCGTAACAGACATTCTCGATCGCATCGTTGAGGGAGCCGGACACCTGGGTAACGTCAGCATCGGGCCATGACGTGGTCTTCATGGCAATTTCGCGCTGAAGAATGTCGGCCTGGTCTTCGGGCGTGACAGTGATATCCTCTATTTGGCCGCTGTCCCCCTCGCCATTAAAGGAGACCTTGACCTGGGTGATGCCGTGAAGGGCGAGTGTGGCGAATACAATCCGCCGGTTCTGCACCGCCGCATCTCTCTGCGCTGCTTCGTGACGTTGCCAGCGCAGCGTATAGTCAACCGGGGCAGCTTCAGGGGTGGCGGGGACGCCTGATGTTTCTGACATGACAAGCTCCATCGGATCATACAGTTGGAAGAAAGGGCGGGCCGTGACTCCGCGAACCTCGGGATCACGGCCCTGAGTGGTTGGGAAATGGTTATTCAGCGGCGATCTCGGCGTTCAGGAAGGCCGGCAGTTCCACGTCTTCCGCTGTGTGGTTCTGTTCCTCGTCAGGCGCGGCATGCTCAGGCAGCCCCGCACGCAGTGCTTCGGGCAACCAGCCGAAACCTTCGAGCAGCCGTTCCGCCTCACGGGCCATATCCGCTTTCTTGAGATGCGCGATCAGCCCCGCCGCCTGTTCACCGCGTGCTTCGCGCACGGCGTCCAGAATATGCGGCTTGGTCACGCGACCGAGATAGTTTTCGACCGTCGGCTGCCAGCCCGCCTCGACCGGATCAAGGCGCAGGGCCGATGCCAGCCGGTTGCTGCGGGCCAGTCGGCGCTCAATCGCGCGCGGAGAAACTGACCCGTGCGGATTGACCTTCTCGAACAGGGCATTCACCCCGAAAGAGAGGCAGTGCGCGAGAAGGGCCGAACGACTGGTCTCATCCAGCCGATCCAGCCACGCCCAGAGTTCGTCCTCGTCCTGCGGGAGATCCTGCTTCCATCCTTCGTGCCGCGCGCGCAGGGCATGGGCCGCCAGACTGCTGCCCAGATCGGGCGCCTGGATCGGGAACCCGACAACGCGCACCCCGCCTTCGAGGCAGGCACCGCTGCGATCGTCGCGGAACAGGCTGAGGCAGAGCGTGTGCAGGAATTCGGTCAGCGCCACATCAGGGTTGCTGGCAAACGCGTCCCGCAGGGCCAGCGTCCGCCATGCGGTCAGTTCGGAGAGCAGGCGATCCGGGATGGGGCGGCGGAGATCATCCTCGTCTTCGGCGTCGTCGGACGCGATGTGCTGTCCTGTCGCATCGGTGGTCGCGTTGTCAGCATGGTCTTCGGGAGCGTCGCCGTCTTCCAGGGCTGCCGCAGGATCGTGCGCGTCGGAGAGGTTTTCATCTTCAAGGTCTTCCGGATGGGCGAACCCGCGCTCGATCAGCAGCGTGCCGTCACTGTCGAGGCTGACGAAGGCCCCACCCCGCACGATGTCGCCCGGATCGAAAATTGCGGGACGGGTTTCAAGGGCTTCGATGGCCTGTTCAATCTCGCCAAGGCGATGATCGATTTCGTCGGGCAGTTCCTCGGCCTCGGCGTATTCGGCTTCTATGGTTTCCTGCTCCGCACGCAGGACGGCCAGACGTGCGGTCTCTTCCTCGGACAGCAGCGCCAGCGTCCCGTCGATCTCGATCAGGTGGCGGGTGTGCCCCCAGGGGAACGACAGGGCTGTCTCGACCCATTTCCAGCCTTCGGCCCTGACCTGCTCGGTGGCGGCCTGTAGTTTCTCCATCACGAGGCGGTCGAGAATGACAGGATCCTGCAGCCAGCCTCCATCATCGGCTTCGAACAGGTCGCGCATGACGTGACCGCCTGCCGCGACATAGGCGTCCAGACCGACAAACCGCGCACGAGCATCCGACGCCCTGACTGCCTTTTCCGTCAGCATCCGGCGAATGACGTAAGGTTCGCGATTATGGCTCTGGGCGACGATTTCCCAGACCTGCTCCTGACGCGCCGCGTCATCGCTGATGGAAAACGCCATGAGTTGCTCAAGCCGCATGCCGTCCTGTTCGTAGACGTCCAGCAGCTTTTCGGAGACGCTCATCAGGCGTAGACGCTGCTTGACGACCGTGACCGGCACGAAGAACGCCGCCGCGATTTCCTCCTCGGACATGCCTTTTTCGAGCATGTCGCGGAAGGCCCGGAACTGATCCAGCGGATGCAGGGCCACGCGCTGGACGTTTTCGGCGAGAGAATCATCCTCGGCGAGTATGGACGATCCTGCCTCGCGCACGACGCAGGGCACCGGGGCGGTCTTGTTCAGCTTCTTCTGCTTCACCAGCAGTTCGAGCGCGCGAAAACGTCGCCCGCCAGCCGGGACTTCGTAGGTGCCGGTCTCGGCCCCGCTGTCGTCGAGGACGGGGCGGACATTCAGGCTCTGCAACAGCCCGCGGCGCTCGATATCCTTGGCCAGTTCATCGATCGAAAGACCGGACTTCACACGCCGGACATTGGCTTGGGACAGGACCAGCTTGTTGAACGGAATGTCACGCGAGGAACTGAGCGCGATTTTGGAAACGGCGGTTGCCATGGCGAAAAACTCCATGACGGGCGGACAGGAGACTCTCTCCTACCCTCTCAACCCGTCACGGAATTCCCAACTTCACTTTCCCTCTTCATAGCCGCTTCGAGGTGCACGGCTTTCCCCATGAGGAAAGAACGGGCACGGATGTAGCCATGCGTAAAATCGCTTAGTGATCAACGGGAACATAGCCCGGCAGCTTTTCCATGTTATCGATCCAGCGCCGTAATGACGGGTAAGGATCAAGGGCGATGTCGCCCTCCGGCGCCAGTGCGAGATACGGATAGGCGGCACAATCCGCGATAGTGGGTCGGTCTGCTGACAGCCATTTCTGGGTGCTCAGATGCTGGTCAATGACCTTGAGCGTTCGCTGGCTGTTACGTACGGCATCGTCGTAACGCAGGGGATAGTCGAACAATTTCACAAGCCGTGCGTCTGCCGGACCATGCTGGATTTCATTGACGCTCACCGACAGCCACTCGATGACGGCTGCCCGGGTTGCCGGATCTGCCGGCCACCAGTCTGTCTTGCCGTATTTTTCCGCCAGATAGACGAGAATGGCCTGAGAATCCCAGATCACGGTCTCTCCGTCCTGCAGGACCGGTACCTGCTGCCAGGGGTTGAGGGCGGTGAACGCGGCTGTTTTATGTGCTCCTGCCACAAGGTCGACATCCTGAATGTCAAGTTCAATGCCCGTCAGCGCTGCGAACAGCCGAACCTTGTAGCAGTTTCCCGATGGGGGACAGTTGTAGAGTATTGGTAATGTCATAACCGGTCGTTCCTTGGTTTCTTCCGCCGGAGCAGATCACCTGTCCCCGGCGCATCAAGTTTGGAGACAAAACGAAATCAATGATCGACGCAAGGAGTGACCGGTCGGTACAATTCTGTTAACGCGCAATTCACCCCGCCATTCCCTGGCGTCGGGCGGTTGGAAAGGTGTTTTGCGCTGGGCGTATCCACCTCCTGCCTATTTCCCTACAGTGGACAACCGAAGCCGTTCACCGCGAGACCATAGGTCCAGGTGTTCTATTTGGCAGGCCACCCGACATAGGAGGCCGCCCAGTGCAAAAAGCGTTTCCACACGCCACTGACCACGGTAGCCAAAATGGGTGTCAAGGAAAAGCCTGAAGGTGCTTCTAATGGAAATTCCGTGACCTGAAACTGAGCCTGTCGAGACCCGAACTGGCCGGATCGTCGTCCCCTCCCCGCGCTCCGACCTGACGGAGCAATCCGGACAGATCGGTGAGTTCCAGCGTCACCAGATGCACGACATCCCCCTCGCGCTGGACGCGCCCCCTGGCGGCCACCATGCTGGCCGAGAGGATGATCGATCGGTATTTCTCGAAGATGTCGGGCCAGATGACCAGATTGGCGATGCCGGTCTCGTCCTCCAGCGTGATGAAACACACCCCCTCGCCGGATCCGGGCCGCTGGCGCACCAGCACCAGTCCGGCCGCTTCGACCCGTTTACCGTCACGCAGCACCATGGCCGTGCCGCAGGGCACGATCCGGCGTTGCCGCAGATCCTCCCGCAGGAACGACACGGGGTGGGCGCGCAAACTCAGCCCAAGATGGTTGTAATCGCCCACCACCTCGGCGCCGTCGGTCATCGGGACCAGCGCCATCGCCGGCTCGTCGGTTTCGCGGGACTGCGCAGCCGCGGCGAAGAGCGGCAGCGGTTCGTCATGCAGGCCCTTGATCGCCCACAGCGCCTCGCGCCGTGCCAGCCCGAACGCCGGCCGGAAAGCGTCGGCCTCTGCCAGACGCACCAGCGCTTCCTGCGGCACCCCGGCCCGACGCCACAGATCGTCGATCGAGGCGAACGGCCGCCGTAGCCGCGCCGCCACGAGCGCCGCCGCATGGGCGTTGGCCAGCCCCTTGACCAGGCTCATCCCCAGCCGCACCGCGAAACAGCCGCGATCGTCATCCTCGCCTTCAAGAGTGCTGTCCCAGCGGGAAGAATTTATACAGACCGGTCTGACCTCAATGCCGTGGTCCCGGGCATCGCGCACCAGTTGCGCGGGCGCGTAGAAACCCATCGGCTGGGAATTCAGAAGCGAGGCCAGAAACACGTCCGGATGGGTGCATTTCATCCAGGACGACGAATAGGCGAGAATGGCGAAACTGGCCGCATGGCTTTCCGGAAAACCGTAGGAGCCGAAACCTTCGAGCTGCTGGTAAATGCGCTGCGCGAACTCTTCCGGATAGCCCTTGCGCGTCATGCCTTCGAGCAGACGGGTCTGGAAATGGGACACGGTGCCGGTGTTCTTGAACGTCGCCATTGCCCGACGCAGCCCGTCCGCCTCGGCGGCGGTGAAGTCCGCGCAGACCATGGCGACCTGCATCACCTGCTCCTGAAACAGCGGTACGCCGAGTGTGCGCTTGAGCACCTCCTCCAGTTCCGGTGTCGGATAATCCGGCTCTTCCAGCCCCTCCCTGCGCCGTAGATACGGATGGACCATATCTCCTTGTATCGGGCCGGGTCTCACGATTGCGACCTCGATCACCAGATCATAATAGGTACGCGGCTTGAGGCGCGGCAGCATCGACATCTGCGCGCGGGATTCGATCTGGAACACGCCGATGGTGTCCGCCTTGCGGATCATGGCGTAGGTCCGGGGGTCTTCGGCCGGGATGGTCTGAAGCGTGAAATGCTGGCCCTTGTGCGCAGCGAGCAGGTCCAGCCCTTTTTTCATGCAGGTCAGCATGCCGAGCGCCAGGATATCGACCTTCATGAATTTCAGGGCGTCGATATCATCCTTGTCCCATTCAATGATCTGGCGCTGATCCATCGCCGCCGGCTCGATGGGCACCAGCTCGTCCAGCCGGTCGCGGGTCAGCACGAACCCGCCGGGATGCTGCGAGAGATGGCGCGGTACACCGATCAGACAGCGCGCGAGGTCCAGCGTCAGGCGGATGCACCGGTCGGTCAGATCGATCCCGGTCTCGGCAAATTTCTCTGCTTCGACATGCCGCGACCAGCCCCAGATCTGTTTGCTCAACAGAGCAATCACGTCCTCCGGTAGCCCCATCACCTTGCCGACGTCGCGCAACGCGCCCTTGGCGCGGTAGCGGATCACCACGGCGGTCAGCGCCGCGCGGTCGCGACCGTAATGATCGTAGACCCACTGGATGATCTCCTCGCGTCGAGCATGCTCGAAATCCACGTCGATATCCGGTGGTTCGCCCCGTTCCTCGGAAATGAACCGCTCGAACAGGAGCGTGGTGCGCGATGGGTCGATGGCGGTGATGCCGAGCACGAAGCACACGGCGGAATTGGCCGCCGAGCCCCGTCCCTGGCAGAGAATGTCCCGTCGCCGCGCTTCACGAACGATGGAATGCACCGTCAGGAAATACGGCGCGTATTGCATGCGCCCGATGAGCGTGAGTTCATGGCGCAAAATCGTCTCGACGTCCGGCGGGATTATGCCGCCATAGGTCTCCCGCGCCCCCTGCCATGTCAGGTCCTCCAGCGCCTGTTGCGGGGTCTGGCCCGGAATCTCGATCTCGTCGGGATACTGATAGGCCAGATCGTCCAGAGAGAACCGGCAACGTTCGACGATCTCCATCGTGCGGTCGATCGCCTCAGGATACCGCGCAAACAGCCGCGCCATCTCCGGCGGTGGTTTCAGGTAGCGGTCGGCGTGACGCTCCCGGGCAAAGCCTGCGTGCTCGATGGTGGTGTTGTGCCTGATGCAGGTGACGACGTCCTGCAGGATGCGGCGATCATGGGTATGGAACAGCACGTCGTTGGTGACGACAGTCTTCACGCGCTGGGCGTGGGCGAGATTGGCCAGGTCGTAAAGCCGCATCTGGTCGTTGGGGCGGCGGCGCAGGGTGAGCGCCATATAGGCGCGGTCACCGAACGCCTCCCGCAACCGCCGCAGATGCGCCGCACACTCCTCGTCGGCGACATCCGGCACCAGCACGGCGAGCAGTCCTTCGCCCCATTCCACCAGATCACGCCAGAGCAGGCGGCACTTCCCCTTCCCCGCCCGGGCCTTGCCGAGCGTCAGCAGGCGGCACAGCTTGCCATACGCGACCCGGTCGGTCGGATAGACCAGCACGGGCGGCGCGTCCTCCAAATCGAGGCGACAGCCGACAACCAGGCGCACCCCGAATTCCTTTGCGGCAAGATGCGCCTGAACGATGCCGGCAAGCGTGTTCCTGTCGGTAACACCGAGGGCCGTGATCCCGAGCGCCTTCGCCTGCCCGAACAGTTCACCGGGCGACGACGCGCCGCGCAGAAAGGAGAAATAGCTCGTGACCTGAAGTTCGGCGTAGCGCGGTGCCGAAGCGCTCATGCGAAGAGCCCATGCAGGAACCAACGTTGCGATCCGGTCTCGCCGTGTTCGCCGTCACCGGCGCGGAACAGCCAGAATCGCTCGCCAGACGTATCCTCGACGCGGAAATAATCCCGCGCCGTGGTCAGCTCCGCATCACCTTTCCACCATTCTCCGAATATTCTCTCCGGCCCGTCTGCGCATTTCACCTTGTGGCGCAGGCCTCGCCAGACGAAAAATACCGGAGGATGGTCGGGTAGCATGGCCATGGTCTCGATCGGCTCGGGTCGCGGCAACAGACGGGTCGGTCGCGGCCAGCCTTCGGGCCAGGTCGTATCCTGAATTGGCGCAAGCGGCGGTACTCGCTGAACTGAACGCTCGGGAACATCGCTTTCCACTGGCACAACGCGGTAAAGCGCCCCGCTGCCCAGCCGGTTGGCCAGTGTATCGACCAGTCCGGACAGATCGGCCTCCGGTTCTTCAATCAGGGATGAGACCTGCTGGCGCCGCTCCACTGGTTCGGCCAGCATGGCAATCAGTTCCATACGCTCGATGCCAAACCCGGGTTCGATGGTCTCAATCTGGTCAGACAGAAGACGCAGCAGATGCTTCGGATCGCGGACGGGCCGAGCCAGCGCGAGACGCACCGCCTGCACGGCGTTGTCGACACGATGCAGCAGGAGATCCAGTCGCCGTGCACCGAGGCCGCGTTCTTCGAGGCCGATGCAGAGCGGCGGCACCAGTTTGCCTATATAGCGCGCGATGGTTTCGGCGGCGGCAATTGGCTCGGCGAAGTTGCGCGACACCGCGACGGGATCGACCGGACGGATCGGCAGGATGGGTTCCTCCACCCTGCCATAGGCCTGATCCAGCCTTCGTGTGATTTCCGGACCGAAGCGCAGCACCAGCGGGGCGCGAGGCGCGTTCTCGAGATCGCGGACCCGAGTCAGGCCGAGGTCGGCCATTCCGGCAACGACGTTGGTCGGGAGGCGGAGAGCAGCGATCGGCATATCCGCCAGAGTAGCGACGTGCTCTCCGGGTGGAACGACAATCGCCGTGCCCGGCGTGGTGCGCGTGACAGCATAGGCTGCTCCGAGCGTATCAGCGACGGCGGCTCTCGCCGTGATACCGGATCCGTTCAGGCGACGAACAATGTCACGTAACATTGTGGCCTCACCGCCCAGGAGATGATCGGCTCCGGTGGTGTCGAGAACCAGCCCGTCCGCCGACTTGCCGGACGCATCGACCGCCACGATGGGACTGACCCGCTGCTGCAGCCACAGCGCCAGCCGTTCCAGCGCCGCACGGTCCGCTTCGGGCTGACCGTCCTGAACCGCCAGGCCCGGAATCAGCGCCTGCGCTTTGGCAACTGGCATTCCGATCACCACCCCGCTTTTACGGGCAGCGCGGTCGGCGGCCAGCACGACGCGACGACTGCCCTCGCGCCCCGCGAGGACCAGTGGCTGTTCAGGCGGAGGCGCGGCGTCGCCCTGCTCGCGGCGGAGCCGGTCGGTGGCCCAGAACGGAAGCCAGATCACCGTGGTTCGCCTCGGCTCCTGCTGTTTTGTCCGGACTTCCGGCAATCCGCAATCCTGCCTGTCCATTTCGTACCTCCACCTCGAAGTCGGCGCTTTCGCCGGATCGTGTCCGGATCAGTTCCAGCAACCAGCGGCTCTCCCCTACCCCCTGAACCGGCAGCGGCGCCGATGGCAGAAGCGAGACCCGCCAGCGTGTGGTGCTCGCCGTCGGCTGCCCGAAATCAGCGGCATCCCTCTGTCGTCTCCACCGTCGGAGGGCGAGACCGATGCCGCCACCGCTTTCAGCCGCGAGTTGCAACCGGCGCGAAGCCGTCATGGTCAGGCGACCGACTTCGGCGACCACCGCGCCCAGGCCCGGATGACGCAGTCCTTCCTCGAAACAGGCCAGCACGTCACGATCGGTGCCACTCTCGACAAAAAGCACCCGCGAGGGTGGAAGGCCAACCTGCTGAAGTGCGGGAGTAAACAGATCGGCAACTGTCACAATCCATAACACCTGACCTTGTGTACGTGCGGCGATACCGGCAGCAAAACGGGCGGCGGCAGCGGCGTTGAGGGCGTCGTTGCCGCCTCCAGCGATCTCATGCAGGGCTCCGAGAGTCAGCCCTCCACCGGGAAGTCTCCGGTCGATCTCCGCTAACCCAAAGGGCAGTGTGGCACGCTTGCGACTGGTCTGTCCTTCGAGACGACTGATCGCGGCCCGCAGCGTCTCCAGACCGGGTTTTTTATGGGTTTCAGCAGTCATGTCACGGCTCGGCGTCCCTTATGCAGGCAAATTTCCTGATTATATGTTCCTGATTTGTTCCAATCATGCTACGCAAGTCAATGCAAATTCGCTCTGTATCCGGCATGCTGGTTAGCGATGTTCGATCAGTATCGTTGATGAAAGTGCGCTAAGGAATTGAATCCAGAACCTTCTCCTGCTTCGGGCAGCGATGATTATCTGTCCCGTCTGAATGAGGCCCAGCGACAGGCTGTCACGCACGGGACCGGAGTCTCGACAGGCGGGGCGGATTCATCCCCGCTGCTGGTCATCGCCGGGGCTGGTTCGGGCAAGACCAACACACTGGCCCATCGGGTCGCGCATCTGATCGCCTCAGGGGCTGATCCGCGCCGCATCCTGTTGCTGACCTTCTCGCGCCGCGCCAGTGTGGAGATGACGCGGCGGGTAGAACGCATCTGCAAAACCGTGCTGGGCGACAAGGCCGGACCTCTCGCTGACGCGCTGGCCTGGTCTGGGACGTTCCACTCCATCGGTGCGCGGCTGCTGCGGGAGTATGCCCAGCAGATCGGCATGGATCCGGCGTTTTCGATCCATGACCGCGAAGATTCCGCTGACCTGATGAATCTGATCCGCCATGATCTGGAATTTTCCAAAACCGAGAAGCGGTTCCCCGGCAAGGGCACGTGCCTTGCCATCTATTCCCGTGTGGTGAATTCAGGCGCGCCGCTCGCCGATGTATTGCTGAAGCACTATCCGTGGTGCGCGGGCTGGGAAGCCCAGTTGAAACAGCTTTTCGCCGGTTATGTCACGGCGAAACAGGAGCAGAGCGTGCTGGATTATGACGATCTGCTGCTGTGCTGGGCGCAAATGGTCAGCAACCCGGTTCTGGCCGCAGATATCGGCGGCAAATGGGATCATGTGCTGGTCGATGAGTATCAGGACACCAACCGGCTGCAGGCGGAGATGCTGCTGGGCATGAAGCCCGATGGCCGAGGCCTGACGGTGGTGGGTGATGACGCGCAGAGCATCTATGCCTTCCGGGCGGCGACCGTGCGCAACATTCTGGATTTTCCAGTGTCTTTCGATTCCCCGGCGCGCATCGTGACGTTGGATAGGAACTATCGTTCCACGAAACCCATTCTGGATGCCGCCAATGCGGTGATCGGCGAGGCGACGGAGCGGTTCACCAAGGATCTGTGGACCGAGCGGGCTTCGGAGGAAAAGCCACGACTGGTCACTATCTGGGATGACACGGCGCAGGCCAACTACATTGCCGATCGAGTGCTGGAAGAGCGTGAGGCCGGAACACCAATGAAGCAGCAGGCTGTGCTGTTCCGGGCTTCGCACCATAGCGGCACGCTGGAGGTGGAACTGACCCGGCGCAATATTCCGTTCGTGAAATTCGGTGGCCTGAAGTTTCTCGACAGTGCGCATGTGAAAGATATGCTGGCGCTATTGCGTTTTGCCCAGAACCCACGCGACCGCATCGCGGGCTTTCGGGTATTGCAGCTTCTGCCGGGCGTGGGGCCGGGTTCAGCCCGGCGCGTGCTGGATACGATGGGCGAGAATGCCCATCCCTTCGAGGCGTTGAAGGATGTCAAAGCGCCACAGCGGAGTGGTGAGGTCTGGGCGGGTTTCGTGAATATGCTGACCGCTCTCGGCAGCCATCAGGTCGGCTGGCCGGGCGAGATTGCAGCCGCGCGGTACTGGTATGAGCCACATCTGGAGCGGCTGCACGAGGACGCCTCCACCCGTCTGGCCGATCTGGTGCAGCTTGAGCAGATTGCCGGAGGGTACCCGTCACGCGAGAAATTCCTGACCGAACTGACGCTGGACCCGCCGGATGCCACGTCCGATCAGGCTGGCGTGCCGTTGCTGGATGAAGACTATCTGATCCTCTCGACCATTCATTCCGCCAAGGGGCAGGAGTGGAAGAATGTGTTCCTCATGAACGTAGTCGATGGCTGCATTCCGTCTGATCTGGCGACGGGCGAGCAGGACGATATCGAGGAGGAACGCCGCCTGCTCTATGTGGCCATGACGAGGGCGAAAGACAGTCTCGATATCATGGTGCCGCAGCGTTTCTATGTGCATGGCCAGCACAGCCGGGGCGACCGACATGTCTATGCTTCACGTACACGCTTCATCGACCGGGACATGCTGCCATTGTTCGAAGCCGTGTCATGGCCTGTCGTGAAACCGGAAGAGCAGGCAAGGCAGGAGGCGGTGAAGTCGGTGCGGATCGATATGGCAGCCAGATTACGCGGCATGTGGTCGTAAGGGAGCAGGCGGATGTGCAATCTCTATTCCATGACTTCCAACCCGCAGGCGATCCGCGAGATCGCGAAAGTTCTTGAGGATCGCACGGGCAATCTCCAGCCGCTGCCGGAGATCTACCCGAATACGATGGCGCCGATTGTGAGGAACGGGGAAGGCGGTCGTGAACTGCTCATGGCCCGCTGGGGTATGCCGACTCCCCCCGGTTACCTGAAAGGCCATAAGGTGGATCGCGGTGTGACCAATATCCGCAATCCGGGATCTGCATGGTGGAAGCGCTGGGAAGGGGTGGAGCACCGCTGTTTGGTTCCGCTGACAGCGTTCTCGGAACCCGAGCGTTTGCCTGATGGGAAATCACAGCCTGTGTGGTTTGCCCGCAGCGACGGAGAGCCGCTGGCTTTCTTTGCCGGTATCTGGTGCCGATGGACATCCGTGCGGAAACTGGCTGATGGAGAGACAACGGATGACCTGTTTGGATTTCTGACCACCGAGGCAAACCGGGAAGTTGGAGCCATCCATCCGAAAGCCATGCCGGTGATTCTGACGCAGCCGGATGAGCTGGATGTGTGGATGAATGCGCCAGCAGAGGAGGCGCTGGGGCTTCAACGGCCTCTGTCAGATGGGCGTTTGGCCCGTCGTGAACCACCCTACCTCGTGGAAAATGGAAGCTAAAATGGGATCATACTTCTTGCATTTTTCATCCCGGATATAAGTAGAAAAGACGAGTGCAACAAAAATCCCAAGTATGCTGATCTCTCATCAATCAGAGTTAATCGTGTGGTGATCTCCATATCGTTGGGCTCATACTTCCCGAACGTGCGAGACATCGCCGCCATTGGTCGGCGGTGCAGAGGCCTGCCGGAAAGACGAACACACCAGACCCAAAGCAATCGCTACAATGCCTGTAGCGTGCCAGAGATGCAGACGTTCGTGAAGAAACAACGTCGAGAGTATGACTCCAAAGGCCGGGATCAGATGAATGCTCAGGCCTGCACGTTCCGCACCAAAAAATCTGACAGCGCGCATGTAGAGTAAATAGGCCAGAACGGACGGAAAAATGCCCACATATAAGGCAGCTGCGGCAAATGAAATCGTCCAATGAGCAGATGTCGCACTTATCGGAGCGATGAACCAGAGCGGCAACAGGAGGCAGACGCCGATCGTGATATGAGCACCCAGCACACCCAACCGGTCGAGGTCTGCCGGCAGGCGACGGATCCAGAGCGTGTAAAACGCAAAGCAAGCCATCGCAGCAAGGACAACAGCATCTCCCGGCACGAGCGCGAGGGCGCTCCATTGTGACCATTGGCCGTGCAGAACCAGCGTGAACACGCCCAACAACGAAAGTATCAGACCAGCGCCCTGAGCGAGTGTAAGTCGCTGCCGGTAAAAGATCGCACCGAAGAAAACAATCATGAGTGGTATCAGCGCGTTCATCAGAAGGGCGTTGCTCGCCGTGGTCGTTCGTACACCAACATAGATCAGGGCATTGAAGCCGACGATCCCTGTAAGCGCCGTCCCGAGCATAAGCCAGCGATGCTGCCAATAACGAGGAGCATCACGGCGCATGATAGGGAGCGCAAACGGCGACAGGCAGACAAAAGCAACGACCCAGCGGACGGTCAACAGGGTCAGGGGTGCGGTCAGATCGCGAACCGCACGGCTGACGATAAAATTTCCGGCCCAGAACAGCGGTGGCAATCCAAGTGACGCATACGCCATAACACGCTCTACGATGCGTGGAGTACGAATGCGGTTTGCGGTCATACGTCGTGGCTCGACGATACGATCCCAATATCAGGTCCCTCCACCCAACCGAGCGACAGAGCCTTCCTGCGTCGGATCACCTCTCGAATACGCACATCAAACGAACGCCCTGCACCGCTCCACGAAACAGACGCCTCACCCGTCAGATGCAGAAGATCACCGTTGTCGAAATTGATGAAGAGAAGACCAGCCCGAGGATTTTCCAGAAAGTTTCCAAACGTGTTGAAATAACGATTACCTGGGTAATCCGGAACAGTCAGGACATCACCGTTGAGCTGCACAAAACCTGATGGTCCGCCGCGATGCGAGACATCCATGCCGCCGTGGACGACAGACGATGCGCAGGAGGCGATGAAGAATGTGCTGGCGGTCATGATGACGTCGCGCGCCTCAGCGTCTGGTGCCGGATATCTCTCCACGGCACCGGGTAATCGAAGCAGCGATCGTGGCTCACGTGGGCGGATATATTTTGGACAGTTTCCGAAACTCTGCAGAACGCGCATCCGGATGCCGTCCGCGTCGTTCGCCAGAACGGTGCCGTTGGCGCGGTTGCGTCGGCGTGTCGCAAACTCGATCCCGAGGATCGCGATCGGGCGTTCCGGCGCCAGCGCTTCAGCCACAGGATCTCCTGATAGGGGATGCCAGGCGAGATGAAGTGTTATCTCGTCAGGACTTGAGAGAAAGCCGGGCACGCCGGTAGCAAGCGTTGCAACCGGCCAGCCGTCGGGAGAAAGGGCACCCAGCACGACATAAGGCAGCGATGCAAAGAACGTGCGATGCTGCTCTGTCATGAAGGAGCGAATGAAAGTGCTCGAAGGTGCGGCCACGCCAGCCAGTGCCTGCGCACGCCGTTCGCCCTCGTGAAATGCGGTCGCCGTGTTATCCATCGTCGTGATCCGTCATGTCGGAACTGAATGAGGCAAACATGCCACGTAGCATCTCCGAGCAACAATACAGAACGGTCCGTTTATTGGCTATTCACTTTCAGGGTTTTTCGCCTTCCTCCTTCCGTTTCTTGAGGAACACACGATCACGTTCGATGAACCGGGCCACCATAATTGGAACCAGACGGGCCGGGTTCTTGCCGACATTGGTGTCGTCGCCATTCTCCTCCGCGAGAAAACGGGCATACAGAAGAAGGTCACGATGAATGTCCGCGGGAAAGGCAATCGTCATCCGGACAGGACGACTGTCGGGAATTGCGGTGATACGAAGCTTATCCATTGCGATGTTCTCCTTTCGCAACATAAGGTTTGAGTATCAGGTCGCGCCCCAGCAGAAGCGTGAACGGCAGACCGGGACGGTCGGTGAGGGTTGGCTGAATATCGAGTGAGCGGTCGACCAGCCGGTATCCCACCTGAGAGAACCCGTTGCTGGCGCCACTGCGAATGGCCTGGGCGAGATTGTTCTCGCTCTGGCTCGTGCCAGCTTCCGACCCGACGCTGAGCAGCGTGGTCACCAGTGCGGCTTTGAACAACTGGCCCCAGTGGTTGTTCACCTCGTCCGACAGGCCGGACTGGCCGATCGCGTCGGCGCCGGGCAGTTTCTCCAGCACGAGGCTTTCGCCGTCCGGGAAAATCAGCCGGGTCCAGATGATCTGGGTGCGTTGCTGCCCGAAGGAAATGCCGCTGTTATAGGCACCGAACAGCGTACTGCCCTGCGGGATCAGGAGATAGCGCCCTGTCGGGCTGTCATAGACGTTCTGGGTGACGTGCCCGACGATCTGGCCCGGAAGATCGGAACTGATCTTCGTGTTCAGCGCGCCCGCAATGACCGTTCCGGCCTGAAGCACGTAAGGGGAGAGGAGCGGCAAAATCCGATCGGGGCTGATGGTCTGCCGGTCAGGTTGACCCGCGAGAAAGGCCCGGTTCTCTGCCTGTGGTCCGGTGCTGGTCGTTCCTGCACCCTGGCCAGGGGACGCTGAGGTCGCAGATGAAGCCGGCTGCACGTCATGCTGATCACGCACATCGACTGAGGCAAACAGTTTGCTGCCAATGGCGGCATCAATTTCCTGCTGAGCCCGACGCGCATCCTCGTTGCCGATCGCATTGGCAGGGATTGATTTGCCCTGCCGCTGCGCGTTGAGGATTGGCCTGCCCAGATCACCGGGAAGCGCGGGTCCGAGCCTGGGCACATTGGAATAATCTTTCGGGAGGTTGTCCAGACCTGCCGCAGATGGTGGGGACGCATTGTCCGGACCGACTGATGCTGACGGCGCTCGATGGCTGGCTTCCAACGCATATCCGAGGGCGAACGCCACGACGATGACGCCGATCCCCCCGAGTGACCAGATCACCGTCCGCGACAGACGCACGACGCGTGGACGCTCGGCACGGAGGCGCAGATCGGGGGGCGTCGCCGGTGGGGCCGGGTTTCCCCCATTGGGCGGGGCATTCTGATCAGGGCGTGGAGCGGTGTCCTGCCCTGCCCCCTCTTCTCTGTCCTCGCTCATGACGGCCGCCCGTCAGTGCGCACGATGCGCACGCGCTGCTCGCTGGTCTTGTCGCCGAGACGCAGCTCGGCCGCGGCGAACAAGCGGTCAACGATCATCCAGTTCTGGCGGACCCGGTAATTGACCAAAGCCGGGTTCCCGTCCGGCCCCAGCACGAAAAGAGGTGGCAGATCCCCCTGCCCGATCCCGCTCGGGAAAGCGATATAGACTTTGCGTCCGTCATCGAAAGCCCGCGAGGGCAGCCACGGGGGCACCCCGCCTTTTGCTGGCTGTATGGCGTAGCGAAAATGCAGATCGTCGAGATTCAGCCCCGCATCCACAGGAGCCTCTTCTTCGGCGTCGTCATTCTGACGGTGCAGCGCGATCAGATCGTCCTCGGGATAGTCCCACGACACGGACGCCATGTAGGTCGCCGGTGTGGAACGCAGTTCCGCCAGGTAGGTCCGGCGGTCGGTATTGACGATCAGATTGGTCGTGAGATCGGGACGGGTCGGCTTGACCAGGATATGGACACGCTTGGCAGTACCACTGCCGCTCGATGTATCCCCGATCACCCACCGGACGGTGTCACCAGCGGCAACCGGCCCGCTTCCGACCAGCTTTTCGCCGGGCTGGAGCATGATGTCGGTAATGTCACCGGGCGACGCGTAGACCTGATAGAGCGCGCCGGGACTGTAGGGATAAACCTGCACGGCATTGATAAATCCCGCCCGCGTCGGCTGGATCCGGGCGGCGACGTTCGCCTGAATCACACGCACGGTCGGATCGGCAACCTCCGGCGCACCTCGCCGGGCCTGGACGCTGCGCGACGGCAGGCGTTTCAGTTGGCCCGGCAGCGGCAAAGGTCTGGCGATTTCCACCACCTGCACCGGTTTGGGTGGATCGGGCAGGCGTGTAGCCCGCGCCGCATCATCATAGCGAATGGCGGGCGGATGATACTGTCCGGCACAGGCGGACAGGGTGAGCAGCGCCAGCGGCAGGGCGCGCAAGACCATGCGGATCATTGTCCGAGTTCC
Organism: Acetobacter sp. DmW_136; assembly: GCF_008690365.1. Taxonomy (NCBI): domain Bacteria; kingdom Pseudomonadati; phylum Pseudomonadota; class Alphaproteobacteria; order Acetobacterales; family Acetobacteraceae; genus Acetobacter; species Acetobacter sp. DmW_136. The sequence continues at coordinate 15,161 of NZ_VHON01000014.1, read as the reverse complement.
TTCGACCAGTTGATGGCGGTGACATAGATGCCAAGCGGGTTTTTCCGCAGGCGATCGGCCGTGCGTGGGGTGACGATCATGACCGTGAGAATAGCGGTCCAGCGTTCGGTTCCCGTGAAGGCGCCGTCGCGGTAATGCCGTTCGGTCCAGGCCACGCGGAAACTGCCGGGCGATGCCCGGATGACCGACGACACATCGACCTCGACCTGTTCGTGGCCGACCCGTGAGAACGGGTCGTTGAGGCGGGCATAGTCGTTCAGCGCCTGTGCGCCGGAAATCATGGTGAACTCGTAGGCCTGCAGCCAGTTCTGCCGCACAACGACAGGATCGGCGGACAGGCCACGCACATCTTCGATGAAGCGCGCCAGATACCACGACACCTGCGGATCGGTCGGAACATAGGCCGAGGTCGCTGGGCCGATCACCTGTGTCTGGCCGAGTTTGTCGACCTGCACGACCCAGGGGACGATGGTGCCACGCGCGGACTGCCAGACCAGGCCGATCCCGAGTGCTGCCGAGAGGAACAGACTGCCAAAAGCCATCAGCCGCCAGTTACGGGCCTGCACACGGGCGGAGCCGATCCGGTCATCCCAGATCTGGGCTGCGTGTTGATAGGGTGTCACGGGTTCGGGTGTGATCCCGTAGCGTGTGGTAGAGCGACGGAACATCATTGTTTCTCCGAAAGATCGATGGCTGCCGATCCACCGCCGCCATCGGCGGAGCGGATGACATGGGCCGCTTCGGCCGCGTGGGTCGCGGCATTGCGACGCTTCATTTTTTGTGCCCAGCGTGGGGGCTTGCTGTCGGGAGCAGAGCCGGCGCCGCCGCCTTGACCTTTGCCGGCGCTGTCTGACGGGCCGGCAGAATTCCCGCCACCCGCCTCGGAAGCGGCTCCGCCGGTAAAGCGCCCCCCTGTTGCGGTGAAGGCGCCACGAGCACCGGCGCCGTAACTCTGTTTCATGGACGCTGCGGCCCCGGACGCCCTGCTCTTTGCTGCGTTCATGGCTGCGGCACCTGGTGCGCGGGCGACACCACCAAGCCCGGCGGCCATGCGCGCGCCCGCGCTCCCACCCGCGGCGCTCATGGCTCCCATGGAATAGGCGCTTGAGGCCGCCCCCGCCGCAGCGGCCCCGCCACGAGCGGCTGCTGCCGTGGCGGCCAGAGCCGCGCCACCACCGGAGGCGATGGCGGCAGGGGCGGCGACAGCCGCCGCTCCCATGGCGCCGACCGCCATACCGGTGCCGACAGCAGCACCCGCGCCAAGTTGTGGGGCGCCGGAGATCAGGCCGTTGGCCAGTGAACCGCCGAAAATCGCAAGCCCGACCATGCACAGGGAGGCCAGAACCACGGACAGCGCCTGTCCGATGGTGGGCGAACTGTTCCCGTAGGAGGTCGTGAACTGTTTGAAGAGGCCGGAGGCGACGGCGGAAATGACGGCCAGCACCATGATCTTCACACCGGACGAAACGACGTTCCCGAGAACCTTCTCGGCCAGAAAGGCCGTCCGGTTGAACAGGGCGAACGGGATCAACACGAACCCGGCGAGGCTGGTGAGCTTGAATTCGACAATCGCGACGAAAAGCTGCACCGCGAGGATGAAGAAGGCCGCCAGCACGATGAACCAGCACAGAAGCAGCACGAGGATCTGTACGATGCTGGCAATTGCGCCGAAGGAAAACACCAGTTTGCTGGCCGCATCAAGCAGCGGTTGTGCGGCGGAGAGGCCGGTCGCGGCCAGCCGTCCCGGATGCATGAAATCGGCAAGTGTCAGCGTTCCCCCGCCCGCTTTAAGACCGAGCGCGGCGAAGCTGTTGAAAACGACGCTCGAGAGATGGCTGAAATGGTTGATGACGAAGGCAAAGAAGCCGACATAAAGCGTCTTTTTGACCAGACGCTGGACAATGTCCTCGTCCACCGCCCAGGCCCAGAACAGCCCGGCCAGCAGCATATCAAGGACGGAGAGCGATCCGGCGAGGGACACGACGCTGCCCCGCAGCAATCCAAAACCGGAATCGATGGTGGTCTCGAAGGTGTTCAGGAACCCGTCGATAATCCCGACATTACTGGCGTCCATCGATCAGTCTCCCGAACCGGGAACGGAGACAGTCTCGGGAACATAGGCGTCGTACTGCGCGAAATGCTGGTATTGTGCCTCGGCGCCGGCTTCGTTCGCAGCCTGTCGGGCACGTTCCAGTTCAGCAGCCCGGCCGTTGGCGGCAAGCTCCGCCTGAATGTCAGATAACTGGCGGGATTGCAGGGCCATAAGCTGGTTTCCGGCCTGTGCCGCCTGCAACGCACCCGCAGAGTTCTGGCTGGCCGAGACCAGTTGCGTCATGGCCGAACTGTCGGTTGGGATGTTGCCGACCACCCGGGCCTGCAGTTTCAGGGCATCCTCGAACCCACCGACGGAATTCTGCCAGCGTGTCTGTGCCTGACTGAAGAGGGTGCTGTCAGACATGCCGGACGAGACGGATGTGTAGGACTGCTGATACTGCTGCTCGACCGACTGGACGCTATAGGCAATGTTCTGCGCCTGCGCGAGGAGTGCTGTCGTCTGGGAAATCGTCGATTGCAGCGTCGAAAGTGTCGAAAGCGGGAGGCTCGCCAGATTGCGACCCTGATTGACCAGCATCTGCGCCTGGTTGGCCAGCGATGTGATCTGGTTATCAATCTGCTGAAGAGTCCGTGCTGCGATGAGAACATTCTGGACATGGTTGGCTCCGTCATAGACCGCCCACTGCGCACAGGCAGGGACGACCGGCATGAGAAAAAACAGAACGGCGCCCACAGCTGCGGTATAACCGCTACGGAAATATTTTGCCCGAATACGGAAAGATCTTTCCGTCATGGCACGCCTCCGTGTCGCAGAAGGTCCGAGGCCCACGGCACACCACGCGCCTCAAACCACGCGGGCAGAAAGCCCTCCCGCCCGTGCTCCGCCAGCACAGCATCAATCAGACGATGGTCGTCCTTCCCTGAAGCCGCACACAGGGCGAGTGCCACCGGCCCGAGCCCGAGTTCGAAGAGACGATTGCCGCGCTGGGTCTGGCAGTAATATTCCCGCTTCGAGGCCGCGCGGGCGATGATGGCGATCTGACGGTCGTTCAGACCAAAGTCGCGATAAATCGCCATGATCTGCGGTTCGATGGCGCGCTCGTTGGGCAGGAAGATCCGCGTCGGGCAGCTTTCGACCACGGCCGGGGCAATGGGCGAGTTGGCGATATCCGACAAAGACTGGGTTGCGAAGATGACGCTGGCGTTTTTCTTGCGCAGGGTTTTCAGCCATTCCCGCAACTGGCCGGAGAAATTCCCGTCATCGAGAACGAGCCAGCCTTCGTCGATCACCAGCAGGGTGGGTCGTCCGTCCAGCCGTCCTTCAATGCGATGGAACAGATAGGACAGCACGGAGGAGGCTGCGCCGGAGCCGATCAGCCCCTCGGTTTCGAACACCACCACATCGGCATCACCCAGGCGCTCGGTGTCAGCATCAAGCAGGCGACCGTAGGGACCGCCGAGGCAGTAGGGTGCGAGCGCCTGTTTCAGTGCGTTGGACTGAAGAAGTGCGACCAGGCCCGATAGGGTCCGCTCCTCCTCTGGGGAGGACGCGAGGGAATTCAGGGCCGACCAGAGATAGGATTTCACCTCCGGCGTCAGCGCGACGCCTTCACTGACAAAAATCTGGCCCAGCCATTCGCTGGCCCATTTGCGCTCATCCGGATCATCAATCCGGGCCAGAGGCTGGAGTGAAACGCCGGGAAAGCCGTCCACACCCAGCCCGTCCTCATCCGTCAGACCACCACCGAGATCATGCCAGTCGCCGCCCATGCCGAGTGTTGCGGCGCGCATGGAGCCACCAAAATCGAAAGCGAAGATCTGCGACCCCACGTAGCGCCGGAACTGGAGCGCCATCAGCGCCAGCAGCACTGACTTCCCCGCTCCCGTCGGTCCTGCGATCAGCGTATGACCCACATCGCTGGCATGGAGAGAAAACCGGAACGGCGTTGCTCCGGCGGTCCTGCCGTAGAAGAGCGGCGGCGCCCTGAAATGGACATCCTGCTCCGGCCCGGCCCAGACGGCGGAGAGCGGGATCATATGCGCCAGATTCAGGGTCGAGACCGGGGGCTGGCGCACATTGGCATAGACGTGACCGGGCAGACTGCCGAGCCATGCTTCGACCGCGTTCAGAGTCTCGGTCATACAGGTAAAGTCGCGACCCTGAATGATCTTTTCCACAAGACGGAGTTTTTCGGAAGCGATGCCGGCACTGCCATCCCAGACCGTGACGGTCGCGGTGATGTAGGCTTGCCCGACATCGTCAGCACCGAGCGACTGAAGCGCGAGGTCGGCATCGGCCGCCTTGTTGGCGGCATCATTGTCCACCAACACGGATGCTTCGTTGGTCATGACTTCGCGAACAATGGCCGCGATGCTCTTGCGTTTTGCGAACCACTGACGCCGGATCTTCGTCAGCACCTTGGTGGCGTCGGTCTTGTCCAGAAGAATGGCACGGGTGGACCAGCGATACGGCATGGCCAGACGGTTCAGATCGTCCAGAATTCCGGGAAAGGTGCGGCTGGGGAAACCCGTAATCGTCAGGGTTTTCAGGAAGGCATCGCCGAGTTTTGGCTCCAGCCCGCCCGACAGCGGCTGATCGACCAGCAGGGCATCCAGATGCATCGGGATTTCCGGCACCCGGACACGCTGGTTCCGGATGGAGATGGTACTGTGCAGATAGGTCAGCGTCTCGCCGTCATCGAGCCAGACTGCCTCGGGCATGAATCCATCGAGCAACGCCAGAAGACGGTCGCTGCGGTCAATGAAAGAATTCAGTATGCCGTGCGGATCCGGCCCGTCGTGCTCCCTGCCCTCATAAAGAAACCGTTCAGCGCGACCTGATGATTCCGCCGGTGGTAGCCAGACTACAGTCAGGAAATACCGGCTCTCGAAATGCGCGCCCTCATCCTCGAACTGTTCCCGGCGCTCCAGATCCACCATCTGGCTGGCGGCGTCGGGAAAATCGCTCTCGGGATAGATCGTCGCAGGCACGCGCTGCGCTTCTACGAACACTGCCCAGCCGGAACCGAGACGCCGCAAGGCATTGTTCAGCCGTCCGGTGACGCCGACAAGCTCGGCCGGTGTGGCGGAATCCAGATCCGGACCACGAATGCGCGCGGTGCGCTGAAAGGAGCCGTCCTTGTTCAGGACGACACCTTTTTCGACCAGCGCGGCCCAGGGCAGGTAATCCGACAGAAGTGCCGCACGATTGCGATATTCGCCAAGGGACATCATCGCCGTGCCCTCCTCATGCCCGGAACCAGGCGGGATAGCGGAGATGCCGCCGCCCCACTTCGACAAACAGCGGATCGCGCCTCGCACCCCAGACCGCGAGGCTGTGGCCTACGATCCAGAACACCGCGCCGACCAGCCAGAGCCGCAGACCCAGCGAGATCGCCGCGCCCAGCGTGCCGTTAGCGATCGCCAGCGTCCGTGGGGCGCCACCCAGCAGGATCGGATCGGTCAGGGAGCGATGCACCGGAACATGAAAGCCTGGCACCGCGTTGTCGTCATATCCCACCATCAGATCAATGCTCCCCCGGAGAAGGAGAAGAAGGACAGGAAGAAACTCGACGCCGCAAAAGCGATGGACAGACCGAAGACGATCTGAATCAGGCGTCGAAAGCCTCCCGACGTTTCCCCGAAGGCCAGGGTCAGGCCAGTCACGGTGATGATGATCACCGAGACGATGCGCGCGACCGGTCCCTGAATGGATTCCAGGATCTGGTTGAGCGGTTCCTCCCACGGCATTCCGGAGCCGGACGCCCAGGCGGAGGAGGTTGCAGCAAACAGCGCGATGGCCGCCATACTGGTCAGACGGGACAGGCGACTGGTATGGGCGCGCGTCATGACGCGCGCGGACAGGGTCTGCGACATCAGAGTGTGTCCTCGATGCTGGAGAGGTTGAAGGAATGTGAACGCCCTGCTTCGCCAGGCGGGGCATCAAACGAGGTCAGGCGGTAACGGCCTGTTGCCGGATCCAGTCCGTCCACCGTTGCAAGTTCCGTCAGCCGCCGCGCAGTCCCGCGCCCGGACAGCACGGCGATCACATTGATGGTTTCCGCGATCATGCCGCGCGGCACCGTCACCACAGCCTCCTGGATCAGCTGTTCGAGACGGTGCAGGGCTGCGAGCGCTGAGCCGGCGTGCAGCGTGCCGATGCCGCCGGGATGTCCGGTGCCCCACGCCTTGAGCAGATCGAGCGCTTCGGCGCCGCGCACCTCTCCGATGGGAATGCGGTCCGGACGTAGGCGGAGGGTGGACCGGACGAGGTCGGAAAGCGTGATGATCCCTTCCCGGGTCCGCAGGGCGACGAGATTGGGCGCCGTGCACTGCAATTCCCGCGTGTCCTCAATGAGGATCACGCGGTCCCTGGTCTTCGCCACTTCGGCCAGCAGGGCGTTGACCAGCGTCGTCTTGCCCGTAGACGTGCCGCCCGCAACGAGGATATTTCTACGCTGGACGACAGCCTCGCGGAGATAGGCCGCCTGTGCGACGGTGATGATCCCGGCGTCGATATAATCGTCGAGCGTGAATACGGCGACAGCGGGCTTGCGGATCGCGAAACTGGGCGCTGTCACGACCGGCGGCAGCAATCCCTCGAACCGCTCGCCTGTCGGGAGTTCGGCCGAGATACGGGGCGCGGCCTCATGAACCTCCGCGCCGACATGGTGTGCGACCAGACGCACGATGCGTTCGGCATCGGCTGCGCCGATCGTGTGCCCGGTGTCGGACAGCCCTTCTGACAGACGGTCGATCCAGAGCCGTCCATCGGGATTGAGCATCACCTCGACAACTGCCGGATCAGCAAGCTGTCTCGTGATCGCCTCTCCCATAGCCGTGCGCAGCATGGAAAAACCACGCGCCACGGCTTCGTTCGTCGTCGCATGGGTGTGCATTGTCGTCCCCGTTGTGGAAAGCGAACCGGGAGGTCCGGATCGCGACAGGGACAAATAGAGGAGGCACGCGTTTCCAGATCGCAACAAGAAATTCGGCCATCATCGTACCGGGGCGTACGAAAGCGTATACAAACTGGCAGAGGCGTAGACGGCTAAAAATTTGGCGTTTTATCAGTGCATTAGGCTTGAAACTTTTAATCCGGCGTTGTCAGGAATTACGGTGAGCCGAAGAAACCGATTGCAACGATGGCGATAACTGACTTCGCGAGCGTGAAACTTTTGAGCCGGGCCAAATATTAAGTATGGACGCGAGTATCAGGCCCCGCTCATCAACGGCAACGCGTATAGTACGATATTTGGATATGGCGAGTTTTTACTGTATCTGGAACTATAAACCGGCGCGTGATTGTACCCGACACGCTATACACCGACGAAGACGGCTGATTGGCAATATTTTCGGTGCGCCGAAGATCGACGTCACGCGGCGTCAAAAAGTTGCTCGGAAGGTGTGACCCGTGCTTGAATCGACAAGGCGCAAATCCGTTGGTGAAATACAGGCTTTCCGAAGCTTATAACGATTCACACCCTATATTGAGGACTACCCTATTGAGCAGCGACAAGGACATCATTCTCGGTCGTCTGAATGCGATGGCACAGATCGTGACGGCGCACCTTGCGACGACGAAAGTGGAGACCGACCAGCTTCCGGACCTCGTACGTCGGCTTTATGCGTCGCTTTCAGAGGAACAGCCTGTGCCGAACACGACAGGATCGGGAGTATCCCGGAAAACCAGCAATGTTCCCTCGCCTCCTGAAAAGCCTGAACCGTCCGCGACTGTCGACGAGGCGCCGGCGGAGGCGACGTCGCCGACAATTCTGACCGTCGAGAAACAGCAGCAGCCGGCCGTCCCGATTAAGGAATCTGTCTTTCCCGACTACATCATCTGCCTGGAAGATGGGAAACAGCTGAAATCGCTCAAACGGCACCTCGCGGCTGCCTTCGACATGACCATTGAGGATTACAAGGCCAAATGGGGGCTGCCTGAAGAATATCCGACCGTCGCGCCGAATTATACGGAAATGCGGCGTCAGGTTGCACAGAAAATCGGCCTTGGAAAGCGTGCCTCCCAGAGTGAGGACAAAACGGACCGCACCGACGCGTCTGCGCGGTCGGCCCCGGGGGCACCATCACCTACACGAAACAAGGCCAAGGGGGGCCGGAAGGAACGGTCAGCAGGGAAAGCGGATGAACATCGACTGGCCAACGCGTTCTCTCGCTGATCTGAGATCACGCGTGAGGATGGTTCGTCAGTCCTTTTTCACACCGGCGTCGCCGCCTTCATTCGCCTCACGTTCAATGTCTGTCCGGAACCGCCTGTCGCTGGCCAGCCGCCGTCCCAGCATCTCGACGAAACGGTCGTAGCGCTCCGCCCCCTGGGCACGAGCCGCTGCAGCCATGCTGTCAGAAAGACCTGGCATACTGGTGAACCACAGCCGGATGAACAGCGCGAGCGTCTCGACCGAGATCGACAGGTCGCGTTCGATCCGCGCCTGACGACGATCGAGCCGCTGCACGGCGGCTTCCAGCGACGCTTTGGGATCGCCACCAGCGCCTTCCGGGTCGAGCCACGCCGCAATCGCGGCTTCGGCCAGCAGGGAGTCCGACATCGAGCGTCGGGCAGCCTGCGTCCGCAGCCCCTTCCATAGATGCGGCTCCAGATAGACCGAAAGCCGCTTCTTCTTCTGGCGCGCGCCGCTCATGACAGCCCCAGATCATTGCCTGGATCAAGAGCCGCCTGACGGGCTTTGCGGGCCAAATCCGCCGTCAGCACGGCATGAAGGTCTTCCTCTTCCATCGGATCGCGTTCACGCTCGCGCATAGGCGCATCACGCGCGGGGTCCTCGTCGCCTTGCGGTGGCAGGTCGGGCTCCTCGGAAACGTCCATTTCCGGCTGACGGCGCGCCTCGGTGCCGACAGGATCTTCTTCCTCACCCGCCTCCTTGACCGCATCCTCTGGTGTGTCGGGCTTGACCTCAGGCTTTGATGGCTGCGGACGTGAGGTCCAGTCGTCGGGTGCGACCGGTAATCCTCGTGTCCCCGTCTCCGGCGCGGGCAAGAGCCGTTCCCGAAACCGGCTGTCACGAAAATATTGAGCCTTTTTTGCCCGAACGGGCGACATCCCCGAGAGCAGGACCAGTTCGTCGGTTGCTGGCAGCTCCTGAATCTCGCCGACGGTCAGCAGGGGTCGAGCACTCTCCTGACGGGACACCATGAGGTGCCCCAGCCAGGGTGACAGGCGATGGCCGGCATAGTTCTTCTGCGAGCGGATTTCGGTTGCGGTGCCAAGCGCATCGGAAACACGTTTGGCTGTCCGCTCATCGTTGGTCGCGAAGCTGACGCGAACATGGCAGTTGTCAATGATCGAGTTGTTCTGCCCGTAGGCTTTTTCAATCTGGTTAAGCGACTGGGCGATCAGAAACGCCTTGATCCGGTAGCCAGCCATGAAAGCAAGCGCGCTTTCGAAGAAATCGAGCCGCCCCAGCGCCGGAAACTCATCGAGCATCAGCAACAGACGCTGCCGCCCTTCTGCTCCGGACAAATCCTCGGTCAGCCTGCGCCCGATCTGGTTAAGCATCAGCCGGATCAACGGCTTGGTGCGACTGATGTCCGAGGGCGGGACAACGAAGTATAACGTCGTCGGCCGGGCCGGATTGACGAGATCGCCAATCCGCCACGTGCTGCGGCTCGTCACCTCGGCCACCACGGGGTCACGATACAGGCCCAGGAACGACATGGCCGTACTCAGCACACCGGAGCGCTCGTTGGGGGATTTGTTGAGCAATTCGCGCGCAGCCGACGCCACCACCGGATGGACGCCACGCTCGCCAAGATGGCGCGTGCCCATCATCACAACGAGGGTGGCCGCGATCGAGCGTTTCGGATCGGACAGCAGGCTGGCGACACCACGCAAGCTTTTGTCCGGTTCCGCATAGAGGATATGAAGAATGGCTCCCACCAACAGGGAATGTGAGGTTTTTTCCCAGTGATTGCGTCGTTCCAGCGAGCCTTCGGGATCGACCAGCACGTCGGCGACGTTCTGGGCATCGCGCACTTCCCACTCGCCGAGACGGATTTCCAGCAGCGGATTGTAGGCGCATGACGCGAGATTAGTGGGATCGAAAAGGATCAATCTGCCGAAACGGCCCCGGAACCCGGCCGTAATGGACCAGTTTTCGCCCTTGATATCGTGAACGATGGCTGAACCGGGCCAGGTCAGCAACGTCGGGATCACCAGCCCTACGCCCTTGCCCGAGCGCGTCGGCGCGAAGCAGAGCACATGCTCGGGGCCATCATGCCGGATATAGTCGCGCTCCCAACGCCCCAGCACCACGCCATCCTGGCCGAGAAGTCCGGCCTGCTCGATATCGTCGCGTTCGGCCCAGCGGGCCGATCCATAGGTGGCTGTGCGTTTATGCTCCCGCGCGCGCCTGACGGACAGGACCACTGCTGTCAGGAAGGCGAGCACTCCGCCAGATCCGGCGATCCATCCGCCTTCTACGAAAATGTGTGGCGCGTAGGCATCGAACTCGTACCACCACCACGGAAACAGAAATGGCGGATAGAGCGGCCACCGTCCGGCCACTAAAGTCCACGGGGGACCGAGTTCCGGCTGGAATGCAAGCCGCCACGCGACCCACTGCGTCGCGGCCCACCAAGCCACAATGACAATCAGGAAACAGAGGCAAAGTTGCCCCCACAGGATACGAGAACCAGACATGAATTCCTCCCGAGTTGGAAGGAACTCTGCATGACGACACACCCTTCAGTTCAAGACTTTTCCCAGTCAACTGACGGCACGGGCGTGCGGAGGCGTAAACAAACTGGCGCGGGCGTAAGTAGCACTTCCAAACGCCTTCTGGCTTCAGGCAGACCCGGCAAGAGTCAGTTTTTTGTGGGTGGGTGCCTGCGGGTTTCATCGTCCAGCAGACGTTCCGCAGCGACCCACGCCTGATCCGCGGCATCCTTCTCGTCCAGAACATTGGCTGAGACAACTGCGCCATCAAGCAGGTAGATCATGAAGTGAGCAAGTTGCTCAGATCGCTCTTCCAGAACGCCATCCGCCTCCAGAAGCGCCCGGATGGCGTGCCGCAGGCTGCGCTTCTGCAGTCGCGAAATCTCAACGATTGCGTCCTGCTTGCCCTTGTATTCCTCGGTCGCGCGAGAGAACACACATCCTGCAAAGTCGGGTTGACGAAACCAGGACGTATGCCAGTCGAACACCGCGCGCAGCCGGGCTCTGGGCTTCGTATGTGCGCTGACGGCCTCAATCAGCGAGGCCTCAAGCGTCTCAATATGTCCTTCCAGGAAGTCGGTCACCAGCCCCTCTTTGTTTCCAAAGTGGTAGTAGATTGCCGTTTTCGCGACCTGCGCGGTGTCGGCGATGTCATCGACACTGACCTGGTGGAAACCCGAACGGGCAAAGAGGGATCCCGCTGTCGTTAAGAGAGTAGCCCGACTATCCGGACCATTCCGCTTTCTGCGGAGTTTTTGCTGTGGCACGTCCATGACCTCACAGGAATTCGCATCAATCCGTCTCATTCATAATCGGAACGTTTTGTGCGTCAACAAGTTCAAGGCACAGATCAGGCCACAGCAATTCCCTTTCCACAAGTTAATAAAGCGATATCAAATGTACCGGTCGTTCATACACGGGACGTTATCTGATTAATTGACTGCCTCCAGGGCCACGGTCGGAACTGGTTTGACGGCTTTCATTTCGGCCAGTTGCCAGTCCCAGTACGCTTCACTGGAGTTCAGGCGCATCGCCGCACCCTCAAGCACAGATCGCGCTTCACCGGGATACCGCCGGAGAACAGGCACAATGACATTGTCAATCCAGCCATCGCCATGCAGGGCATCGACCTCGACATGCTCGCTGTAATAATCCAGAATCGACGGTTGATCGTTGCCAATACCGACGCGACGGCAACCCGAGAGCAATTTGGCGTATTGCTCGGGATCCGAGAGTTCCGTAATTGCAAGCGCACCGATCGAGCGGAAATATTCCCGCCGGTTGAAGGCGAAATAAAGCAGCAGATTATACCCCGAGAGGCCCTCCCAACCCAACGCATCGACAAACTGGGTCGGATTATCTTCAATCTTGAGATAGTCGAGCAGGTCGCGGTAGAGACGCACATGCGTGCGGGCTGGGTTACCCTGCCCCATCTCATCCCAGAAATTATGCGCGACTTCCATCCGGACATCTTCGTCGATACCGACAAGAGACAGCACGATCAGGTCATAAAAACGCATATTCAGCGCGTAATCGGTCGTAAAATACTTGATGATCTGCGGTCGTGACGCGTCGGTCTTCATGAAATCGAATACCGCATGGTTATACCCGGAATGGCTCTTCCAGAGGGACTTGATGGCGTCGCCAATTGCTTCCGGCTCGACATCGGCCGGGATTGGGCTGGCCTGGCTCAATTCCCACTCCATCCACGAAACTTCGATCGCACGGCGAGCTCGCAACAGTTCGATACTGTACTGGTTATCAGTAAGGCCCGGGTGGGGTCGGGAGAGATGCAAACCATACAGGTCATGCAGCACGCGATGAACGGTCTTCCGTGCGGCAAGGTCGCTCTGTGCAAACGCCATATCACAGCACCGATGCGCGAGCGCCTCCAACTGACCCGAGGCTCCGCGAGAGGCAAGGAACGTATCCGCGTTGTCGTTGGAAAGTGCATCATTCACCAGACGGCGCAGTGCCTGCGGTGTATCGTCAGCGATGTTGATCTCCGGTCGCGCAAAAGCAGCGCCGCCAGCATGTGTCAGCATAAAGCAGTTCCTTGCAATGTGTGTACAATCTGGAAACAGCTCGCGACCTGTATGTTGCACAGTGACGAAACGGTCCGTTTTGAGTCAAGAAAAAAGACCGTACTGACGCGTATTCGTCATAATTGCAGAGGCAGAACCGAAGGCCTAGCCGCAGGTATAATGCTTTTGTGAAAGTACGATCCGCGCAGTATGTTGTTTTTAGGTAGTTTTACAGCCCCCCGTGGTCGGAGGCAGCATAAAGCCGCGGCACTTCGAATCGCACTGACTGTTCTGTTCCTGATCCAGTCAGCGGGAAATCTCACAAGAACGTGAATGTTTCGAGCGTAAAACGCCACGCCACGACCGACAGGGGCACGCCCCGACCCGCCACGATACTCCTTACCACATTGTTTTATTGCGGTTTTCTATTTTCCTGCGTGCCGATGAGAGGCACGATGGCACACATCTGAGCTTCAAGAAAAGGCAGGACGATGCGCGCAAAAGACGCTACAGTGTCAACGTCGCCCCGTGTCATTCTCGACCCTACCGGTCATGGAGACGGTAACGGTGAGGGTCTGCGGGCGCTGATACGAGCCCTCGCCCGGCAGGCGGCGCGGGATTACATTGAACATGAAAACGGACCGATCCGTACACGATCGGAGGACTAACAGGAGGTCTTCATGAAGGTCGCGCTCTACGCCCGCTATTCTTCTGACAACCAGCGCGATGCCTCCATTGAGGATCAACTGAGGCTGTGTCGGGAATATGCTGCCCGTCAGGACTGGAACGTCGTCGACAGCTACAGCGACAGAGCCGTCTCTGGTGCCTCCCTGCTTCGTCCTGGTATTCAGGAACTGATGCAGGACGCACAGCGCGGGAAGTTTTCGATCATTCTCGCCGAAGCCATGGACCGTCTTTCGCGCGATCAGGAAGATATCGCCGGGCTGTTTAAACGAATGAAGTTTGCCGGGGTGCGGATCATCACGCTTTCAGAAGGCGACGTCACCCAACTCCATGTCGGGCTCAAGGGCACCATGAATGCCCTCTTTCTGCAGGATCTGGCAGACAAAACGCGGCGCGGCATACGGGGACGCGTTGAAGCCGGTAAATCGGGCGGCGGTCTGTGCTATGGGTATGACGTCGTCCGAAAATTTGACGCTGCCGGCGAAGCTGTCCGCGGAGAGCGGTCGATCAACATCAGCGAAGCCGCGATCGTGCGGCGCATCTTTCGTGAATATGCAGACGGCAAGGCGCCTAGGGCCATTGCGCTCGATCTGAATGCGGAAGGGATTGTCGGACCATTGGGAGGTGCCTGGGGACCATCCACCATCCACGGCAACCGTGACCGCGGCACCGGCATCCTCAACAACGAGCTTTATATTGGCCGACTGATCTGGAACCGCCTTCGCTATCTGAAGGATCCGGAAACTGGCAAGCGCGTCTCGCGCCTGAATCCAGAAAGTGAATGGATTCTGCAGGAGGTTCCTGAACTTCGAATTGTCGAGCCTGACCTATGGGAAGCGACCAAGGCCCGTCAGGCAACGACAACGTGGTCGCAAAAGACACGTGGTGACGGCGTCCATCCTCTGAACAGTCTCAAGCGTCCTCGTCACCTCTTCACTGCGATGACACGCTGCGGCTGCTGTGGCGGTGGTTTTTCAATGATCTCGAAAAACCTGCTTGGCTGCTCGACTGCGCGCAACAAAGGCACTTGCGACAATCGCATGACCATCCGGCGGGACATGCTCGAGAAGTCTGTACTTAACGGGCTACGGACGCGCCTCATGGACCCCGCGCTGTTCAAGGAGTTCTGTGATGAGTTTACTCGGGAGGTTAACCGCGTGAGAATGGAGCGCGGCGCAGATCTCGCTGCGATGCGCACGGAACTACCCCGCGTTGATCGCGAACTGGACAAGGCGATCCAGGCCATTCTCGACGGCGTACCCGGCGTCAAGCTGAAGGACAAGATCGGACGGCTGGAGGCCCGCAAGGAAGAACTGACGGCTCTGCTCGCCGATGCACCCCAGCCACCTCCTTTGCTGCATCCAAACATGGCTGTGATCTACAGGGAACGCATCGAAGCCCTTTACGAAAACCTTCAGAAGGAGGATGCGAGCCTTGAGGCCATCGAGAGGCTGCGCGCTCTGGTCTCACGGATCAAGCTGATTCCGCTGGACGGCGAGCTTGCCATCTTCCTCGAAGGAGACCTCGCTGCAATTCTGAACTTCTCGTCCAACAAAAAAAGCGCCGCAGTCCATCCGGACCACGACGTTCTTCAGTCGTTCATTGAACAGGATACATTGGTTGCGGGGATAGGATTTGAACCTATGACCTTCAGGTTATGAGCCTGACGAGCTACCGGGCTGCTCCACCCCGCGGTTGTAATTGTG